>NZ_JAHLEM010000692.1 GCF_018883605.1 Streptomyces niphimycinicus
CAGGAGTTCCCGCTGACCGCCGTGGTGCATACGGCCGGTGTGCTGGACGACGGCGTCGTGGACGCCCTCACGGTGGAGCGGGCGGCCGGGGTGCTGCGTCCGAAGGTGGACGCGGCACGGAATCTGCATGAGCTGACCGCGGGCATGGATCTGTCGGCGTTCGTGCTGTTCTCCTCGGCGGCGGCCACATTGGGCAATCCCGGGCAGGGGAGTTACGCCGCGGGCAACGCCTACCTCGACGCGCTGGCCATGCAGCGGCGCGCGGACGGCCTTGCGGCCACGTCCATCGCCTGGGGCGCCTGGGCCGGAGGCGGCCTCGTCACCGGTGATATCGGCGAGCAGATGAGCCGGTCGGGCATCCTGGCCATGGTCCCCGAGCTGGCCATCTCAGCGCTTCAGCAGGCATTGGACCACGATGAGACGTTCCTCGCGGTCGCGGACATCGACTGGGCACGCTTCGAAGCGGACTCCGCCGACACCCCCCTCTTCCGCCGGCTGCGGAGCGCGCCGAGCGCGACCACGGGGAAGCAGCTCACGGCGGGCGGTGCCGCCGCCCCCGGGCGGGCGGAACTTCACGACCGGCTGGCAGCCATGCCCTGGGAGAAGCGCGAAGGGGCCCTGCGGGACCTGGTGCGTGCCCAGGCCGCCGACGTCCTCGCGCACGACAGCGCGGACGCGGTCGCCCCGGACCGCGCCTTCCGTGACCTCGGCTTCGACTCGCTGACCGCCGTTGAACTGCGCAACCGGATCGGTGCGGCCACCGGGCTGCGGCTGCCGGTCAGCCTGGTCTTCGACTACCCCACGCCCACGGTGCTGGCCCGGTTCCTGAACGGCGAGATGTTCGGCACCGAGGAAGGCGGCGCCGCCGAGACCGCGCCCACCCGCTCGGACTCGTTCGACGAGCCCATCGCGATCGTGGCGATGAGCTGCCGGTTCCCCGGCGGTGTGCGGACCCCCGAGCAACTGTGGGACGTGGTGAACGCCGGAGTCGACACCATCTCCGGCTTCCCCGACGACCGTGGCTGGGACCTCGAGGGGCTGTACGACCCCGACCCCGACAAGCCGGGCAAGACCTACGCCCTCACCGGCGGATTCCTCGACAACGTCACCGACTTCGACCCGGACTTCTTCGGGATCAACCCGCGCGAGGCGCTGGCCATGGACCCGCAGCAGCGGCTGCTGCTGGAGACGTCCTGGGAGGCGTTCGAGCGCGCCGGAATCGACCCGGCGGCGTTGCGCGGCAGCCAGGCGGGTGTCTTCATCGGCTCGAACTACCAGGACTACAGCGGCCGGGCCATCAGCGCGCCCGACGGTGTGCAGGGCTATCTCGGACTCGGCAGCGCGTCGAGCGTCGCCTCCGGCCGCCTCTCCTACACCTTCGGTTTCGAGGGCCCGGCCGTGACGGTGGACACCGCGTGCTCCTCGTCGCTGGTCGCCCTGCATCTGGCCGCGCAGTCGCTGCGTCAGGGCGAATGCGATATGGCGCTGGCCGGCGGTGTGACGATCATGGCCACGCCGGGCACGTTCGTCGAGTTCAGCTCCCAGCGTGTGCTGTCGCCGGACGGGCGGTGCAAGGCGTTCTCCGCCGAGGCCGATGGCACGGGCTGGTCCGAGGGCGTGGGCCTGCTGCTGGTGGAGCGGCTGTCGGACGCCCGGCGCAAGGGCCACCAGGTGCTGGCCGTCGTCCGGGGTTCGGCGATCAACCAGGACGGCGCGTCCAACGGACTGACGGCGCCGAACGGCCCGTCGCAGCAGCGGGTGATCGGCAAGGCGCTGGAGAACGCGGGCCTGTCGGCCGCCGAGGTGGACGCGGTGGAGGCCCATGGCACGGGTACCTCGCTGGGTGACCCGATCGAGGCGCAGGCACTGCTGGCCACCTACGGCCAGGGGCGGCAGGAGGACCAGCCGCTGTGGCTGGGCTCCATCAAGTCGAACATCGGACACACCCAGGCGGCGGCCGGTGTGGCCGGGGTCATCAAGATGGTGATGGCCATGCGTGCGGGCGTGCTGCCCAAGACGCTCCACGCGGACGAGCCCTCGCCGCACATCGACTGGACCAGCGGCGCCGTGTCCCTGCTGCGCGAGCCGACCCCGTGGCCGGAGACGGACCGCCCGCGCCGGGCGGCCATATCGTCCTTCGGGATCAGCGGCACCAACGCGCACACCATCATCGAGGCGGCCGACGCCGCCGAGGCACCGGCGCAGGAGACGGACGGCGAGGCCGCCGGTTCACCGGCCGGCCTCACGGTGGTTCCCTGGCTGCTCTCCGGCACAAGCCCCGAGGCGCTCAGCGCCCAGGCCGGGCGGCTGCGCGAATTCGACGGTGTGGCCACCGCACACGCCAACGACCTCGCCGACATCGGCTATTCGCTGGCGACGACCCGTTCCGCCCTGCCCTACCGCGCGGTTGTGGTCGCCGAGGAAGCGGCCCAGTTCCGGAGTGGGCTCGACGCGCTCGCGGAGGGCCGGAACGCGGCCACGCTGATCCAGGGCGTGGCGCGGGCCGAGCACAAGACGGCGTTCCTGTTCTCGGGCCAGGGCGCGCAGCGCCTGGGCATGGGCCGGGAGCTGTACGACGCCTTCCCGGTGTTCGCCCAGGCGCTGGACGAGGTGTGCGCGCATCTCGATGTGCTGCTCGACCGTCCGCTCACCGAGGTGATGTTCGCGGCCGAAGACAGCGCGGATGCCGGGCTGCTGAACCAGACGGCGTTCACCCAGCCCGCCCTCTTCGCCATCGAGGTGGCGCTCTTCCGGCTGCTGGACCACTGGGGCATCACCCCGGATGTGCTGATCGGCCACTCCATCGGCGAGATCGCCGCGGCGCATGTGGCCGGGGTGTTCTCCCTGGAGGACGCCTGCGCGCTGGTGGCGGCCCGTGGCCGGCTGATGCAGTCCATGCCCGAGGGCGGCGCGATGGTGGCCGTCCAGGCGCCCGAGGAGGAGATCGCCGCGTCACTGGCCGGCCGCGAGGCCGAGGTGAGCATCGCCGCCATCAACGGCCCGACCGCCGTGGTCATCGCGGGCGACGAGGCCGCGGTACTGGAGATCGCCGGACAGTGGGAGCGAGAGGGCCGTAAGACGCGTCGACTGCGCGTCAGCCACGCCTTCCACTCCCCGCGCATGGACGGGGTGCTCGGCGACTTCCGCAAGGTCGTCGAGGGCCTGTCGTTCGCTCCGCCGGCCCTCTCCCTGGTCTCCAACGTCACCGGCAGGCCGGCGGAGACCGACGAGGTGTGCTCGCCGGAGTACTGGGTGCGCCATGTGCGGGAGGCGGTGCGCTTCGCGGACGGGGTACGGACCCTGGAGAAGCTGGGCGTGACGTCGTTCGTGGAGGTGGGCCCGAACGGTGTGCTCACCGCGATGGCCCAGGACTGCCTGACGGCCGAGGAGCCCGATGGCGGGCTCGCCCCCTCCCTGGTGCCCGTACTGCGCAAGGACCGGTCCGAGATCCAGTCGCTGACCATGGCGCTGGCCGAACTCCACGTCCACGGCACCACGGTGAAGTGGGACGCGGTGTTCGCCGGGCGTGGCGCCCGGAGGGTGGAGCTGCCCACCTACGCCTTCCAGCGGCAGCGCTACTGGCTCGAGACGGCGCCCGCCGCCGGGGATGTGACCTCGGCGGGGCTCAACTCGCCCGACCACCCGCTCCTCGGCGCCGCCGTCGCCCTGGCCGACACCGACTCCTACCTGTTCACCGGCCGTCTGTCCGTCGCCACTCAGCCCTGGCTCGCCGACCACGTCTTCGCGGAGACCGTGCTCTTCCCGGGCACCGCCTTCGTGGAAGTGGCCCTGCGCGCGGCGGAGCAGGTGGGCTACGAGCGGCTGGACGAGCTGACCATCGAGACGCCGCTGGTCCTGCCCGCACGCGGCGCGGCCCAGATCCAGCTCACCGTGGGCGAGCCGGACGAGTCCGGCGCCCGTTCGCTCAATCTGTACTCCCGGTCCGAGGACGCCCAGCCGGACGACCCCTGGACACGCCACACGACCGGCCTGCTCACCAGGGACCCGGCCACCACGGCACCGGAGGCGGTGGCCGCCGACTTCGCCGTGTGGCCGCCCGCGGAGGCGAAGCCGATCGACGTGGACGGTCTCTACGACCGCTTCATCGACGTCGGGTTCGCCTACGGCCCGGCCTTCCAGGGGCTGCGAGCCGCCTGGCGCCGTGGGGACGAGATCTTCGCCGAGATCGACCTGCCCGAGACACAGGACGCCGAGGCCGCCCGGTACGGCCTGCACCCGGCACTGCTCGACGCCTCGCTGCACACCGTCGCGTTCAACCCCACCGGCACCGACGGCAGCACCCTTCCGTTCTCGTGGAACGGGGTGACCCTCCACGCCGGTGGCGCCTCCGCGCTGCGCGTACGGCTGGCGAGCGCGGGCGGGGACACCGTCTCCCTGCACGCCACCGACACCTCCGGCGCACCCGTCGTCACGGTCGACTCCCTCGTCCTGCGGCCCGTGGCCCCGGAGCAGGTGAACTCCGCCCAGCCGTACGAGTCGCTGTACCAGGTCGAGTGGGTGCCCGTGGACACCTCCCGCGCCCCGGAGAACGGCGTGGCGGCCGGGCGCTGGGCGCTCGTCGGCCCCGACCGGGCCGAGACGGCCGGTGTCCTCGGATCGGCCGATGGCACCGTGGACACCTACCCGGACCTCGCGGCCCTGGCCGAGGCCATCGACGCGGGCGCCACCGCGCCCGACGTCGTCCTGGCCTCGAGCGGGTCCGGCACCCGCCGGACGCAGGACCTGGCGGAGGCGGTACGGGAAGCCGGCCACCGCGCCCTCGACCTGCTCAAGAGCTGGCTGGCCGACGACCGCTTCGGCGCCTCCCGGCTGGTGTTCCTCACTCGGGGAGCCATCGCCGCGGGCGAGGACACCGATGTGGCCGACCCCGCCGCCGCGGCCGTCTGGGGCCTGGTGCGCTCGGCCCAGTCCGAGAACCCCGACCGGTTCGTCCTGGCCGACCTGGACGACCACGACGGCTCACGCCGGATCCTCCCGGCGGCGCTCACCACCGATGAACCGCAGATCGTGATCCGCGGCGGCACGGTCCTGGCCGGCCGGCTGGCCCGGGTCCCGGCTCGCGGCAACGAGCCCGAGCAGGAAGCGGCCACGACCGGCATCACCTGGGACCCGCAGGGCACCGTCCTGGTCACCGGAGCGGCCTCCGGCCTCGGGGGCCTGGTCGCCCGGCACCTCGTCAGCGAGCACGGTGTGCGCAACCTCGTGCTGGCCAGCCGCCGTGGCCTCGCCGCGGACGGCGCGGCCGAACTGCGCACGGAGCTGGCGGACCTGGGCGCCCACGCCACGGTCGCCGCCTGCGACACCGCCGACCGCGACGCCCTCGCCGGACTCCTGGCCGCCCTGCCGGACGAGCACCCGCTCACCGCCGTGGTGCACACCGCCGGTGTGCTGGACGACGGCGTCGTCGAGGCACTCACTCCCGAGCGCGTCGACCGCGTGCTGCGGCCCAAGGTCGACGCGGTGCTCAACCTGCACGAGCTGACCGCCGGTCTCGACCTGTCCGCGTTCGTGCTCTTCTCCTCGCTCTCCGGGACGCTCGGCGGCCCGGGCCAGGCCAACTACGCCGCCGCCAACGCCTTCCTGGACGCGTTCGCGTACCGGCGCCGGGCCGAGGGCCTTCCCGCCCAGTCGCTCGCCTGGGGGCTGTGGGAGGAGCGCAGCGGCATGACCGGCAAGCTGGACGAGGCCAATAGGCGGCGCATCGCCCGGGACGGCGTGGCCCCGATGGCCTCCGAGGAGGCCCTGGCCCTGTTCGACGCCTCGTGCGGCATCGACGCGGCCACCCTGGTCCCGGCACGGCTCGACGCCTCGGCGTGGCGGGCCCAGGAGGGGCCGATCCCGGCCCTGCTGCGGGGCATCATCCGGACCACGGCCCGGCGCGGCCCCGCGAGGGCGTCCGCGGGCGGTTCCGGCGCCGGCTCCGCCGAACTGCGCCGCCGTATCGGCTCGCTGGACCCCGCCGCGCGACAGCAGGCACTCCTGGAGCTGGTGACCGAGCACGCGGCCATGGCGCTGGGCCACGACAACCCTCGCATGATCGCCCCGGACCGCGGATTCCTCGACCTCGGCTTCGACTCGCTGACCGCGGTCGGACTGCGCAACCAGCTCGGCACGGTGACCGGCCTTCGGCTGCCCGCCACGCTGCTCTTCGACTACACGACCTCCAGGGCGCTGGCCGGGTATCTGGCGGAAGAACTCGTCGCGGAGGAGCCGGACGCGTCGGTGGTGCTGCCGGTCCTGTCGGAGCTGGAGAAGCTGGAGAGCTCCTTCGCCGAGGTGGTGGCGGACGAAGCCGCGAGGACACGCCTCACAGCACGCTTGCAGCAGGTGCTGGCGAAGCTGACCGCGGGTCAGCAGACACCGTCGGCGAACGGTGGGGTCGCTGCCGCCGACAAGTTCGAGTCGGCGACCGACGACGAGATCTTCGACTTCCTCGACGAGGAGCTCGGAACGTCGTGACCACAACGCACCCCGTCCCCGGAAGTTACCGGCCGAAGGCTTTCAACCCCCTGTCTTGGGGTTCTCAGAGGAGTGACAAGAGGCAGTGAGCGACACCAAGCTGCGCGATTACCTCAAGCGCGCGACGGCCAGTCTGCACGAGACTCGTCAAGAGCTGCGGGAACTCAAGGACAGGGACACCGAACCCATCGCCATCGTCGGGATGGGATGCAGGTATCCGGGTGGGGTGGAGTCGCCGGAAGACCTGTGGGAGCTGGTCGCCTCGGGCACCGACGCCATCTCCACCTTCCCCGTGGACCGGGGATGGGACGAGGATCTGTACGACCCGGATCCGGAGCAGCCGGGCAAGAGCTACACGCGTGAGGGCGGGTTCCTGCACGACGCGAACGGCTTCGACGCGTCGTTCTTCGGCATGAGCCCCCGCGAGGCGCTGGCGACCGATCCGCAGCAGCGGCTGCTGCTGGAGACCTCGTGGGAGGCGCTGGAGCGGGCGGGCATCGACCCGGTGTCCGCGCGCGGCAGCCGCACCGGCGTGTTCATCGGTGTGATGTACAACGACTACGGTTCGCGCATCCGGTCGATCCCGGAGGGTCTCGAAGGCCACCTGGGGAACGGCAGCGCCGGAAGCATCGCGTCCGGCCGCATCTCCTTCACCTTCGGCTTCGAGGGCCCCGCGGTGACCGTGGACACGGCCTGCTCCTCGTCGCTCGTGGCGCTGCACCTGGCGGTGCAGGCGCTCCGCAAGGGCGAGTGCTCGCTGGCGCTCGCCGGCGGTGTGGCCATGATGGCGACTCCAGAGGTGTTCATCGAGTTCAGCCGACTGCGCGGACTCGCCGTGGACGGCCGCTGCAAGTCGTTCTCGAACGCGGCCGACGGCACCGCATGGTCCGAGGGCGCCGGTGTGCTGCTGCTGGAACGGCTCTCCGACGCGCGGCGCAACGGACACCAGGTACTGGCCGTGGTACGGGGCGCCGCCGTCAACCAGGACGGGGCGAGCAGCCGGTTGACCGCGCCGAACGGTCCCTCGCAGCAGCGGGTGATCCGCGACGCCCTGCGGAACGCGGGCCTGTCGGCGGCCGAGGTGGACGCGGTGGAGGCGCACGGCACCGGCACGACGCTGGGCGACCCGATCGAGGCACAGGCACTGCTGGCCACCTACGGCAAGGAGCGCCCCGGGGCGGACCGGCCGCTGTGGCTGGGGTCGTTGAAGTCGAACATGGGGCACACACAGGCGGCCGCCGGTGTGGGCGGCGTCATCAAGATGGTGATGGCCATGCGGCACGGCGTGCTGCCGAAGACGCTCCACGTGGAGGAGCCGTCGGAGCACGTGGACTGGTCCGCGGGGGAGGTGTCGCTGCTGACCGAGCCGACCCCGTGGCCCGCGACGGGGGAGCCGCGCAGGGTTGGTGTGTCCTCGTTCGGGGTGAGCGGGACGAACGCACATGTGATCCTGGAGCAGGCCCCGGAGACCGAGGCGGTCGAGACCGCCGGCACCGAGGTGGCCGAGGGCCCGGTGGCCTGGGTGGTGTCCGGGCGCGGTGCGGAGGGATTGCGGGCGCAGGCCGGGCGGCTGCGGGACTTCGTGGCGAAGCGCTCGGAGTACGGTGCGGCCGACGTCGCGCTGTCGTTGGTGACGACCCGGTCGGTGCTGGAGCACCGAGCGGTGGTGGTGGGCAGCGACCGGCAGGAATTGCTGGCGGGCCTCGGCGCGGTGGCGGAGAAGTCCGCTCATCCGGGCGTGGTGGTGGGCGAAAGCGCCACTCCCGGCCGCTCCGTTTTCGTGTTCCCCGGTCAGGGGGCCCAGTGGGTGGGCATGGCGGTCGGGCTGCTGGAGTCCTCGCCGGTGTTCGCGGAGGCGATGGGCGAGTGTGAGGCCGCGTTGGCGCCTCATGTGGACTGGTCGCTGGCCGAGGTGCTGCGTGGCGCCGACGGTGCCCCCGGTTATGACCGGGAGGACGTCGTTCAGCCGGTGCTGTTCGCGGTGATGG
>NZ_JAHLEM010000693.1 GCF_018883605.1 Streptomyces niphimycinicus
GGGCGAGTGTGAGGCCGCGTTGGCGCCTCATGTGGACTGGTCGCTGGCCGAGGTGCTGCGTGGCGCCGACGGTGCCCCCGGTTATGACCGGGAGGACGTCGTTCAGCCGGTGCTGTTCGCGGTGATGGTGTCGCTGGCGAGGCTGTGGCGTTCGGTGGGTGTGCTGCCGGACGCGGTGATGGGTCACAGCCAGGGTGAGATCGCCGCGGCGTGTGTGGCGGGTGCGCTGTCGCTGGAGGACGCGGCCAAGGTGGTGGCGCTGCGGTCGCGGGTGATCGCGGCGGGTCTGGCCGGCCGTGGTGGGCTGGTGTCGATCGGACTGCCGATCGACCAGGTGCGGGA
>NZ_JAHLEM010000694.1 GCF_018883605.1 Streptomyces niphimycinicus
CGGCGTGTGTGGCGGGTGCGCTGTCGCTGGAGGACGCGGCCAAGGTGGTGGCGCTGCGGTCGCGGGTGATCGCGGCGGGTCTGGCCGGCCGTGGTGGGCTGGTGTCGATCGGACTGCCGATCGACCAGGTGCGGGAGCGGATCGCCGCGTGGAACGGCGCCGTGTCCGTGGCCGCGGTCAACGGGCCGGGTTCGGTGGTGGTGGCGGGCGATGCGAAGGCGCTGGACGAACTGTTCGCGGCGTTCGACGGCGAGGAGGTCCGGGTCCGCCGGGTCGCCATCGACTACGCATCACACTCCGTCCTGGTGGAGGAGGTCCGTGAGGAGCTGCTGAAGGTCCTGGCGGACATCTCGCCGCGCTCCTCGGAGGTGCCGTTCTACTCCACGGTGACCGGTGAACCCATGGACACGGCCGGCCTGGACGCGGAGTACTGGTACCGGAACCTGCGGCAGACCGTCGAGCTGGAGACCACCACCCGCAGGCTGATCGCCGACGGGCATTCGGCGTTCGTCGAGGTGAGCCCCCACCCCGTGCTGCGGCTGCCGGTGCAGCAGACCGTCGAG
>NZ_JAHLEM010000695.1 GCF_018883605.1 Streptomyces niphimycinicus
GAGTACTGGTACCGGAACCTGCGGCAGACCGTCGAGCTGGAGACCACCACCCGCAGGCTGATCGCCGACGGGCATTCGGCGTTCGTCGAGGTGAGCCCCCACCCCGTGCTGCGGCTGCCGGTGCAGCAGACCGTCGAGGCCGCTGAGGCGGAGGCCGTGGTCCTCGGCACGCTGCGGCGTGATGACGGTGGACTCCAGCGATTCCTGACCTCTGCCGCAGAGCTGTTCACGCATGGCGTCCAGGTGGATTGGGCCGCCGCGCTGGAGGAGCGCGGTGGCCGGCGGGTCGAGCTGCCGACGTATGCCTTCCAGCGTGACCGTTACTGGCTCGAAGCGCCCGTGGGTGTGGGCGATGTGGGCTCGGTGGGGTTGGGCTCGCTGGGGCATCCGTTGCTGGGCGCGGTGGTGTCGCTGGCGAGCGGC
>NZ_JAHLEM010000696.1 GCF_018883605.1 Streptomyces niphimycinicus
GTCGAGCTGCCGACGTATGCCTTCCAGCGTGACCGTTACTGGCTCGAAGCGCCCGTGGGTGTGGGCGATGTGGGCTCGGTGGGGTTGGGCTCGCTGGGGCATCCGTTGCTGGGCGCGGTGGTGTCGCTGGCGAGCGGCGGCGGGGTGCTGCTGAGCGGACGGCTGTCGTTGGCCACGCATGGCTGGCTGGCGGATCACGTCGTGCACGGGGTCGTGCTGCTGCCGGGAACGGCGTTCGTGGAGTTGGCGGTGCAGGCGGGCGACCAGGTCGGCTGCGGCCGGGTCGAGGAACTGATCCTGGAAGCGCCGCTGATCGTGCCCGAGAAGGGCGGGGTGCGCCTTCAGGTCGAGGTGGGGGAGGCGGATGCTTCCGGCTACCGCGAGGTGAGTGTCTTCTCGCGGGATGAAACGGAGGGAGAGACCGCGGCGTGGGTGTGCCATGCCCGCGGGGCCCTCGCGCCGGTCCAGGCGGCCGGCGAGACCCACTTCGACTTCGGGGCGTGGCCTCCGGCGGCGGCTCAGGTCGCGGAGGTGTCGGAGCATTATGCGCGGGCCGCGGAGAACGGGTTGGAGTACGGCCCGGTCTTCCAGGGGCTGAAGCGTGCGTGGCGCCGTGGCGACGAGGTGTTCGCCGAGGTGTCGCTCCCGGAGGCGGAGCGGGACCGGGCGGGTCAGTTCGGCTTGCACCCGGCGCTGTTCGACGCGGCGTTGCACGCGATGGGTGTGAGTGAGGCTCTCGCGGATGGTTCGGGCAGTCTGCTGCCGTTCTCGTGGCGGGGATTCTCGCTCGGGGCGGTCGGCGCGTCCTCACTGCGGGTGAGGCTGGCTCCGGCGACCCAGGGCAACTCGGGCGTGGTGTCGGTGGTGGTGGGGGACGAGTCCGGGCGGGTGGTGGCGTCGGTGGACTCCTTGACGTTGCGGCCGGTCGAGGCCGGTCAACTGAGGGTTGCGGGCGGGGCGGCCCGGGACGCGCTGTTCCGGCTGGAGTGGGTGCCCGTGCCTGCGGTGGATCGGGCGGAGCCCGTGCCGGAGGCGGAGGTCGTGCGGGTGGTCTCCAGCGGCGCGGACGTGGTGGGCGAGGTGTATGGAGAGGTGTTCGGGGCCTTTGACCGGGTGAGGTCGTGGGTGGCCGATCAGGCGTCCGCTGACGGCCAGTTGGTCTTGGTGACCCGGGGCGCTGTCGATGTGGGTGACGGCGTTGGTGTGCGGGATCTGGCGGGGGCCGCGGTGTGGGGTCTGGTGCGGTCCGCGCAGTCGGAGAACCCAGGGCGCCTGGTGCTGGTGGACACCGATGATGTGGACGGGGTGGGTGGTGTTCTTCCCGGGCTGCTGGCTCGGGGTGAGGAGCAGTTGGTGGTGCGGTCGGGTGTGGTGCGGGTGCCGCGTCTGGGCCGGGTGCTGCCCTCGGGTGGGGCTCTGGAGTCGGGTGAGGTTCGGGAGTCGGGTGGGTTCGGCTCGGGTGCCGTTCTGGTCACCGGTGGTACGGGTGTTCTGGGTGGTGTCGTGGC
>NZ_JAHLEM010000697.1 GCF_018883605.1 Streptomyces niphimycinicus
CGGGCCGAGCCGGGCGCCGCCGTGCCGGTGGAACGTGCCGAGGGCGCCGTACGGCCGGAGGGGCTGCTGTGCCGCCCTGAGTGCGCGTACCACTGCGGTGTGGCGGCGCCGCCCCTGGACCCGGGCGACCTGTCCGCGCCGCCGCCCCTGGACCCGGGCGAGCGACGCTCCGACACCTGACCCGCGCCCTCTTCACCCCTCCTGTCGCCGGACGCGTCCCGGGACGTGCCCCCGTGACGCTCCCCGGGACGTGCCCCTCGATCTGCGGACCACGTGGCTTGAGCGTGTCGGATGGGGCCCCGGACCAGGCAGACTGGAACCCATGGCCATTCACGAGAATCTGCTCGGGGGACCGCCCCCGACCCATCTGCCCGACGACCCGGAACCACGGGAGCTGCTCGCCTCCGGCGCGGCCCCGTCCGAGGTCGCCGCGAAGTACCCGGCCTCCTCGCTCGCCTGGGCCCAGCTCGCCGACGAGGCGTTCGAGGCCGGCCGGGTGGTCGAGTCCTACGCGTACGCCCGCACCGGCTACCACCGTGGACTCGACGCCCTGCGCCGCAGCGGCTGGAAGGGCCACGGTCCCGTGCCGTTCGAGCATGAGCCCAACCGTGGCTTCCTGCGCGCCCTGCACGCGCTCGCGCGCGCCGCGCAGTCCATCGGCGAGGAGGAGGAGTACGAGCGCTGCTCGACCTTCCTGCGCGAGAGCTCCCCCACCGCGGCGGACACGCTCTCCTGAGAGGTAACGAGACGTACCGGGCCTGTGGGGTGTCGTACGCCCCACGGGCCCCTTCCGTACTTGCCGATCGTCCGTACGGCGCGGATGATGCGGTGCGGGCCCCTTCGGATGTGGGTCCCGAGGGGACCGGGGCTCCGAGACCGAAAGGATGGGGCGGACCGCTACCCGGTAGCGAGCAGTACTCAGGAGATGCGATGTCGCAGCAGCCTGTCCCTGACCACGCCGCCCCGGCCCAGGCCACCCCAGGCGGGACCACGCCGAGTGGGGCCTCCCCGAGCGGGACCGCCGCGAGCGGGACCACGCCGAGCGGGACCACGCCGAGCGGGGCCGAGTTCGAGGCCCCCCATCTGGACTTCGACGGCACCACCCCGTACGAGGACTACGTCCAGGCGTCCGTGCTCACCCACCTTCAGCGCCCCCTCTCCGACGACCCTGGCGAGATGGTGTTCCTGGTCACCACCCAGGTCATGGAGCTGTGGTTCACCGTCCTCGTCCATGAGTGGCAGACCGCCGCGCAGGCGCTGCGCGAGGACGATCTGCCCACGGCGATGGCCGCGCTCCAGCGCTCGGCCTACGAGCTGGAGTCGCTCAACGCCTCCTGGACGCCGCTGGCCCATCTCACCCCCGGCCAGTTCAACGCGTACCGCTCCGCGCTAGGCGAGGGCTCCGGCTTCCAGTCGGCGATGTACCGGCGGCTGGAGTTCCTGCTCGGCGAGAAGTCCGCGTCCATGCTCGTCCCGCACCGGGGCGCGCCGCGGGTCCACGCCGAGCTGGAGAAGGCGCTGACCGAGCCCAGCCTCTACGACGAGGTGCTGCGCTATCTGGCCCGCCGCGGCCTCGCCGTCCCGGCCGCCGCGCTGGACCGCGATCCCGCCCTGCGCCATGAACCCGATCCGGGGGTGGAGCGGGTCTGGGAGGAGATCTACTCCGGCCCGCGCGAGGGTGAGCTGGTCCGGCTCGGAGAGGCGCTCACCGAGGTCGCCGAGCTGGTGTGGCGCTGGCGCAACGACCACCTGGTGGCGACCCGACGGGCGATGGGCGCCAAGACCGGCACCGGCGGCTCGGCCGGGGTCGCCTGGCTGGAGAAGCGCGCGGGCAAGACGGTCTTCCCCGAGCTGTGGACGGCGCGCAGCCATGTCTGACGCGACGATCCCGACGGGGGCGGCGGGCGCCGCGCCGAGGAGTCCCCGGTCCGGTCCGGCCGCGTCTGGTGCGGCCGACTCCGGTCCCGCCGCGTCTGGTGCGGCCGACTCCGGTCCCGCCGCGTCTGGTGCGGCCGCGTCCGATTCGGCCGCGTCCGGTCCGGCCGAGACCCGTCTGTCCCGCTCCGCGCTGAGCGACGAGGCCGCCGCGCTTGACGCGGCCGACCGGCTGCGGGCCAAGCGCGACGCCTTCATCCTCGACGACGTGATCTACCTGGACGGCAACTCGCTGGGCGCGCTCCCGCGTGCCGTGCC
>NZ_JAHLEM010000698.1 GCF_018883605.1 Streptomyces niphimycinicus
CGTCCGATTCGGCCGCGTCCGGTCCGGCCGAGACCCGTCTGTCCCGCTCCGCGCTGAGCGACGAGGCCGCCGCGCTTGACGCGGCCGACCGGCTGCGGGCCAAGCGCGACGCCTTCATCCTCGACGACGTGATCTACCTGGACGGCAACTCGCTGGGCGCGCTCCCGCGTGCCGTGCCGCCCCGCCTGGCCGAAGTGGTGGCCCGCGAGTGGGGCGAGCTGCGCATCCGTTCCTGGGAGGAGAGCGGCTGGTGGACCGCGCCGGAGCGGATCGGTGACCGCGTCGGCCGGCTCGTCGGCGCCGCCCCCGGCCAGGTGGTCGTGGGCGACTCGACGAGCGTGAACGTCTTCAAGGCGGTCGTCGCGGCCGTACGGATCGCCCAGGAGCGCGGCGCCCACCGCGATCAGATCCTGGTCGACGAGGCCACCTTCCCCACCGACGGCTATATCGCCGAGTCCGCCGCCCGGATGACCGGCTGCACGCTGCGGCCGGTCGCGGCGGGCGACGTGCCCGGCGCCGTGGGCGCGCGCACCGCCGTCGCGCTCGTCAACCACGTGGACTACCGCACCGGCCGCCTCCACGACCTGCCCGGAATCACGGCCGCCGTGCACGCGGCGGGCGGGCTCGTCGTCTGGGACCTGTGCCACAGCGCGGGCGCCCTGCCGGTCGGGCTGGACGCCCACGGGGTGGACCTCGCGGTCGGCTGTACGTACAAGTACCTCAACGGCGGGCCCGGCGCGCCCGCGTATCTGTACGTCGCCCGTGCGCATCAGCCCCGCTTCGACTCGCCGCTGCCCGGCTGGAACTCGCATGCCGACCCCTTCGGCATGGCCTCCGCCTACACCCCGGCCGAGGGCTCGGCCCGCGGCCGCGTCGGCACCCCGGACATCCTCTCGATGCTGGCGCTGGAGGCCGCCCTCGAGGTGTGGGACGACGTGACGATCGAGGACGTCCGGGCCAAGAGCCTGGCCTTGACGGACTTCTTCCTCCGCTGTGTCGAGGACCATGTCCCGGCCGGGCGCGTCCAGTCCGTCACCCCCGCCGCGCACACCGAGCGCGGCAGCCAGGTGGCGCTGCGGTGCGCGGACGCGGGGGAGGTGATGGCGGAGCTGACGCGGCGCGGTGTCGTGGGCGACTTCCGCCGCCCCGATGTGCTGCGCTTCGGCTTCACCCCGCTGTACACCGGCTTCGCCGAGGTGGAGCGGGCGGCGCGGGTGCTGGCCGACGTGCTGCCGAAGGAGGGCTGACCGATGGGCGGGGCAGCGGCCGAGGAGACGTCGCTCCTGGGGCTCGCACCCGTGGCCCCGGACCGGACCGCCGCGTACGGCGAACATCCGGACCAGGTGGCGGACTTCTACCTTCCGCGCGGGGCGCGCGGGGCGCGCGGGGCGCGCGGGGCTCACGGGACGCATGGGGCCGCCCGCCCCGCCCCGCTCGTCCTCCTCTTCCACGGCGGCGCCTGGCGCGCCCCCTACGACCGCCGCCATGTGTCGCCCTTCGCCGCCTTCCTGGCGGGGCGGGGGCTCGCGGTGGCGTCGGTCGAATACCGCCGGGGCGGGGCGGACCCCGCGCGGGCGGGGCGGTGGCCGGAGACGTTCGACGACATCGCGACCGCCGTGGATACGGTGCCCGGCCTCGCCCGGGAGCTCGGGCTCCCCGGGGTCGACCCGGACCGCGTGGTGCTCACCGGGCACTCCGCGGGCGGGCACGCCGTGCTGTGGGCGGCGGCCCGGCACCGGCTGCCGTCCGGCACTCCCTGGCATCTGCCCGCCCCCTCCCCGCTCCGCGGTGTCGTCGCCCTGGCCCCCATCGCGGACTTCGCCACGGCCCGTGCGCTGGACGTCTGCTCCGGCGCCGTAGGCGAACTCCTCGATGAAGTTCGCGGTGACGGCGATGAACTGACGGCCCGGCTCGCCCTCGCCGACCCCGCCGCACTGCTGCCCACCGCGATCCCCACCACCATCGTGCAGGGCGGCACCGACATCGACGTCCCACCGGCGGTCGCGGACGCCTTCGCGACCGCCGCGACCCGCGCCGGGCAGGCCGTCCGGCTGGTCGGAACGGAGGGCGGACACTTCCCGCCCATCGACCCCACCACGCCGGTCGCCCGCACCGTCGCCGAGGAAATCGCCCACGTGGCCGGGGCGGGCCCGGCAGGGTAGTCGGGGCACCGTCGACCGCAGCGCACCCGGCCAGGCCCCACCCCACCGCGTAGTACTTGAGGCGGACGCCGCACAATCCACATTCCCGGGGACGACGGCGCCGCCGGCGCTCTCTACCGTGGACGGCGTGACCCAGACGATTCCGCGGACCGAAATCCGCACCATCCGCCGGGCGTTGTCCAATTCGCGGAAGGACTTGATCACCGGGGCGTTCGCCTTCCGCCCGGTGCCGCCGCTGGCCGACACGCATCCGCTGGTGCGGAAGATGCCCCGGGCGGTGCGGCCGTACGCGCCGTGGCTGCCGCAGGCCGCGATCGGGGCCCTCGCCTTCTACCTCATGGCCGTGGCGGGCGAGACCGAGAGCGTAGGGGTGGCCCTGCTCAGCGGTGTGCCGCTGTTGCTGGCGCTTTACCGGCCGATCGGCGCCTGGTGGCTGTCGTTCGCGGCGAGCCTCGTCTGGGGCCTGGGCATCGCCGACACGTACGGCGGGAGCATGTGGCCCTGGCCGACGACCCTCTTCGCGTCGCACATCGCGGTGATGGTGATCGTCGCGACCCAGAACCGCCCACGGGTGGCCGGGCGGATGCTGCTGCTCACGGCCGGGTTCGGGTTCGCCTGTGAACTCGGTATCAATGCCCGGCCCACGAACGCCTTCTCCATGGTGGCCACCTCCTGCGTCATCGTGGGCGCCGTCGTGGCCCGGCGCAGTCTGCGCGAGACCAAGGAGCAGGTCGCCGTGCAGCAGTCGGCCACCTACGAGGAGCGTTCCCGCCGCACCCTGCTGGAGGAACGCGCCACCATCGCCCGCGAGTTGCACGATGTCGTCGCGCACCATATGTCCGTGATCGCCATCCAGGCGGAGGCCGCGCCCTACCGGGTGGCGAACCCGCCCGAGGAGCTGGCCACCAGCTTCGCGACCATCCGCGAGAACGCGGTCGCCGCGCTCACCGAACTCCGCCGCGTCCTCGGCGTCGTCCGCGCCGAGGACCCCGACGCCTACGCCGACGCCGACCCCGAGGCGCCCCAGCCGACCCTCGCCACCCTCGACACGCTCTTCGCGGGGGTCCGGGCGGCGGGGCTGACCGTCGAGCACGTGATCACCGGCGCCGTACGCCCGCTGCCCTCCGGTGTGGAGCTGTCCGCCTACCGGATCGTCCAGGAGGCGCTGTCCAACGCGCTGCGCCACGCCCCCGGATCCACCGCCCGCGTCGAGATCGCGTACGTACTCGGCGGTCTGGGCCTGCGGATCGTCAACGGTCCGCCCACCCAGCCCGTACGCCCCTCGCCGGGCATGGGCCATGGGCTGCTCGGGATGCGGGAGCGGGTGGCGATGCTGAACGGGGAGATGACGGCGGGAGTGGTGGAGGAGGACGGCGGCTACGAGGTCGCGGTCTTCATCCCGGCCGCGACCATCCCCGAGGCGGACCCCTCCACTCCGGACCCCGCAACGCCCCCGCAGCATCTGCCCGCCCCGGGAGCAGGGACGATGAAGCCATGACGACCGATGTCACCCCTGCCATCCGCGTGCTGATCGCCGACGACCAGGTGATGGTCCGCGAGGGCTTCTCCGTGCTGCTGAACGCCCAGCCCGATATCGAGGTCGTCGGCGAGGCGGTCGACGGGCGCCAGGCCATCGCGCAGGTCGCCGCCCTGCGCCCCGATGTCGTCCTGATGGACATCCGGATGCCGGAGCTCAACGGCCTCGAGGCCACAAGGGAGATCGTCGCGGCGGACGCGGACGCCAAGGTGCTCGTCCTGACCACCTTCGACCTGGACGAATACGTCTACCAGGCGTTGCGCTCCGGAGCGAGCGGCTTCCTGCTGAAGGATGCCTCCGCCCGTCAGCTCGGCGAGGCGGTACGGGTCGTCGCGGCGGGCGAGGCCCTGCTCGCGCCGACCGTCACCAAGCGTCTGATCACCACGTTCTCGCGGATCGGGGAGGCCGCCGGACTCGGTGGCCCGCTTCCCTCCCCGCAGGGGCGGCTGGCCGAGCTGACCGAGCGGGAGAACGAGGTCCTGGTGCTGGTCGCCCAGGGCTGCTCCAACGCCGAGATCGCCGAGCGGCTGATCGTCGCCGAGTCGACGGTGAAGACGCATGTCAGCCGGATCCTGGTGAAACTGGGACTGCGCGACCGCACCCAGGCGGCGGTGTTCGCCTACGAGGCCCGCCTGGTCACCCCTGGAGGCTGAGGAGGCCACCGGAGACTGCGCGGGCCGGGAGGCTGGGCGGCCCCGAAGGCCGAGCAGCCCCCGAGGCCGGCCGCCATGCCCTGGAGGCCGCGCGGGCCTCGGCGGTACCGTCCGGGGATGAGCAGCAGCGCGGAAGCCCCCGCCTTCGACCCCTGGCGGCCCTCGTTCGTCGCGGACCCGTATCCGGCGTACGCCGCGCTGCGCGAGCGCGGCCGCGTGCACTGGTTCGAGCCCTCCCGTCAGTGGCTGATCCCGCGGCACGCCGATGTCGGCGCCCTGCTGCGGGACCGCCGCCTCGGCCGTACCTATCTGCACCGCTTCAGCCATGAGGAGTTCGGCCGCACCGCGCCGCCGCCCGAGCACGAGCCGTTCCACACCCTCAACGACCACGGCATGCTCGATCTCGAACCGTCGGACCACACCCGGCTGCGGCGGCTCGTCTCCAAGGCGTTCACCCCGCGGACGGTCGAGGCGCTGGTGCCGACGATCCGGCGGTTCGCGGACGAACTCGTCGACTCCCTCGTCGCCTCGGGCGGCGGCGATCTCATCGCGGCCGTCGCCGAACCGCTGCCGGTCGCCGTCATCGCCGAGATGCTCGGCATTCCACCGGCCGACCGCCCCGCCCTACGGCCCTGGTCGGCGGATATCTGCGGGATGTACGAGCTGGGTCCGAGCGAGGAGACGGCGCGCCGGGCGGTGCGCGCGTCGCTCGAATTCTCCGGCTATCTGCGCGAGTTGATCGGCGCGCGCCGTAAGGCCCCGGGAGACGACCTGATCAGCGGGCTCATCGCCGCGCATGACGAGGGCGACCGGCTCACCGAGCAGGAGATGATCTCCACCTGTGTGCTGCTGCTCAACGCGGGCCATGAGGCCACGGTCAACTCCACCGGCAACGGCTGGTGGGCGCTGTTCCGCCACCCCGAGCAGCTCGCCCGGCTCCGCGCCGACCCGGACGCGCTGCTGCCCACCGCCGTGGACGAACTCCTGCGCTTCGACACCCCGCTACAGCTCTTCGAGCGCTGGGTGCTGGAGGACATCGAGGTCGACGGCACGGTCATCCCGCGCGGCAGCGAGGTCGCCCTGCTCTTCGGCTCGGCCAACCGCGACCCGGCCCGTTTCGACCGCCCCGACACTCTCGATCTCTCCCGCGCCGACAACCCCCATGTCAGTTTCGGCGCCGGGATCCACTACTGCCTCGGCGCCCCGCTGGCCCGGCTGGAGCTCGCCGCCTCCTTCGGCGCGCTGCTCCGTAAGGCGCCCGGGATGCGGCTGGTCAAGGAGCCGGAGCCGCAGACGAACTTTGTGATCCGCGGGCTCCGGGAGCTGCTGGTCGAGCTCTGAGCGGACGACGGTAGACAGCCGGCAGACAGCGAGCAGACACAGCAGCCAGCAGACACAGTAGACAGCGGCCGGCAGACGGCGCAGACGAAAGGGCCCCCTGTTGTCCACAGCCTGTGGACAACAGGGGGCGGTTGCCGGGGTGTGGCGGGCCGACGGGGGTCAGCCGCCGATGTCACGGCGGCGCAGACCCACCAGTCCTCCGGCGGCGAGAACGACCGAGAGAAGCAGCAGCCACAGGAAGGGCGCGGCCGTCACCTCATCGCCCGGCAGCTTCGGCAGATGGCTGAAGGGCGAGGTGTTCATGACGGAATCGGACAGCTCCAGCGCCGGGCCCATCCAGCCCAGGGCGACCACCCAGCCGACGAAGGCCCAGGCCGCGGCCGAGTACTTCGGCAGCACGCCCACGAGGAACAGCGTCACGCTGGTGAGCACCCACAGCGCCGGAAGCTGGGCGAGAGCGGCGCCCATACAGCGGCCGAGCTGGTCGCCCAGATCGCCCGCCGCGACGCCGTAGCCCAGGCCGAGCGCCAGACCGCCGATGGCGAGGATGACGACCGGGCCGAGGTAGGCGATGACCAGATGGCTCCCGGCCCAGCGCAGTCGGCCCACGGCGTTGGACAGCAGGGGCTCGGCGCGCTGGTCGGTCTCCTCGCTGCGCAGCCGCAGCACGGCGCTGGCGGTGTAGACGGCGAGGATGGTGCCGAGGACGCCGACCATGGCGGCCAGGAACGCGTCGTTGAGCCCCTGGGCGCCGCCCATCCGCTGGATGATGTCGCGGGTCTGGTTGCTGTCGCCGAGGAAGTCGTCGGCACCGTCGGAGATGGATCCGAAGATGGCGCCCGCGAAGACGAAGCCCGCGGCCCAGCCGAGCAGGGCACCGCGCTGAAGCCGCCAGCCCAGGCCGAAGACGCCGTTGAGCAGTGGCCCGGCGGCCGGCGGGCCGGGACGGCTGGCGTAGAAGCTGGCGCCCACGTCACGACGGCCCGCGAGGGAGTACGCGAGGCTGATCGAGGCCGCGGCGAGCACGGTGATCAGCAGCAGCGGCCACCACCGCTCGCCCCCGTACGGCCGGGTGTACTCGGCCCAGCCCAGCGGCGAGAGCCAGACCAGGACATGGCCGGAGCCCTTGCTGCCGTCCTCGGCGGCGTCACCCGCCATGCGCAGCACGAAGGCGACACCGACCGCGGCGGAGCTCAGGCCCCGGGCCAGCCGTGCGTTCTCCGTGAGCTGGGCGGCGACGGCGGCCAGACCGCCGAACGCCATACCGGACAGGCCGACGGCGAGGCCGAGGGCGAGCGCTCCGGTGCCGCCCTGGCCCGCGAGGCTGCCCGCGATGAGCAGGGTCACCGCGCCGTTGGCGATGCCCACGGCGAGCAGGGCCGAGGTGAGACCCGCGCGGCGGCCGACCATACCGGCGGAGAGCGCCTCCTGACGGCCGGTCTCCTCCTCCTCACGGGTGTGCCGGATCACGATCAGCAGGCTCATGATCGCGGCGAACACCGTAAGGAAGGCACCCACCCGCCAGACGGTGAGCGCGCCGAGCGAATCGTCGAAGGCGGCGCCGAACAGGGCCCGTGTCGAACCGTTCCCGTTCATGTCGTGGACGAGGTTGGCGCGCCGGGCGGGGGTGTCGTACGCGCTCTTCAGGCGGCCGACGGTGCTGCTGGCCGTGAGCCCCAGGCACAGCACCCACACCGGCATCATGATCCGGTCGCGGCGCAGGGCGAGCCGCAGCAGCGTGCCCGTGCCGGCCAGATCGCGGGCCGATCCGCGGGTGCGGGGGGAGACCCGGGCGTCGGCTACGGCGGTCATCGGACGATCGCCTCGGCTTCCGTGTGCGAGATGTCGTCCTGGTAGTGGCGGAGGAAGAGCTCTTCCAGGGTGGGCGGGGTGGAGATGAGGCTGCGCACCCCGGCCTGGGTGAGCTGTCGCAGCACGGCGTCCATCTTGTCGGTGTCGACCTGGAGCTTGACCTGGCGGCCCTGGACGTCCACGTTGTGCACACCCGGGAGGCCGGACAGGCCGTTCGGCTCCTCGGCCAGCTCCGCGGTGACCGACGTACGGGTCAGATGGCGCAGCTCGGTGAGCGTGCCGGACTCCACCCGCTTGCCCTTGCGGATGATGCTCACCCGCCGGCAGAGCGCCTCGACCTCACTGAGGATGTGGCTGGAGAGCAGGACCGTACGACCCCGGTCGCGCTCCTCGGCGACGCACTCGCGGAAGACCTCCTCCATGAGCGGGTCGAGCCCGGAGGTGGGCTCGTCGAGGATCAGCAGCTCCACTTCGGATGCGAACGCGGCGACCAGGGCGACCTTCTGCCGATTGCCCTTGGAGTACGTACGGCCCTTCTTGGTGGGGTCGAGCTCGAACCGCTCCAGGAGCTCGGCGCGGCGTGCGGAGTCCAGCCCGCCGCGCAGCCGTCCGTACAGGTCGATGACCTCTCCGCCGCTCAGGTTGCGCCACAGGGTGACGTCCCCGGGGACGTAGGCGATGTGGCGGTGGAGGTCGACCGCGTCGTGCCAGGGGTCCTTGCCGAGCATCTGCACCGCGCCGGAGTCGGCGCGGAGCAGACCGAGGAGGACCCGGATGGTGGTGGACTTCCCGGCGCCGTTGGGCCCGAGGAAGCCATGGACCTCACCTGCCTCGACTTCGAGGTCGAGGCCGTCCAACGCGTGGGTCCGGCCGAAGGACTTGTGGAGGCCGGACACGGAGATTGCCGTTTTCATGATTCCGAAGCTACGCTAGTTTCACAAAATTGTGAAGTTAAGGAACCATATAAACTTATGATGATGTGACGAAGAGAGGAGATGATGAAGCGGTGAGGGAGATGATCGAACCGGAGGACGCGCCCGGTGACGCGCGCGACGAAGCGGCGGTGTCCAGGTTCGTCGAGCGGTTCGCGGCCGATCTGGCCGAGGGCGGTATGCAGCGCATGGCGGCGCGGGTCTTCGCGGCGCTTCTCGTCTCCGACGCCGGGGCCCTCACCTCCGCCGAACTGGCCGAGCAACTGCGGATCAGCCCGGCCGCGGTCTCGGGCGCGATCCGCTATCTGTCCCAGGTGGACATGGTGGTGCGCGAGCGCGAGCCGGGCTCCCGCCGCGATCGCTACCGGCTCTACAGCGTGGTCTGGTACGAGACCCTGACCCGCCGCGACCAGATGATGGCCCGCTGGGAGAGCACCATGCGGGACGGCGCGAAGGTGCTCGGGCCCGGCACCCCGGCGGGGCTGCGGATCACCGAGACCGCCGACTTCTTCGAGTTCGTCCAGCAGGAGCTGCCCAGGATGCTGGAGCGCTGGCGCGCCCAGCAGGCCGCGCACCGCGCCGCGGAGGCGCGCGGGGCGCGCGAG
>NZ_JAHLEM010000699.1 GCF_018883605.1 Streptomyces niphimycinicus
GACCCGCTCGAGCGCGCCCGCGGCGGACCGCCCGTCCTGCCCTCGCAGACCGGCGCCCCCGGCCCGCTCGCCGCTCAGCCCGCACCCGCGTCCGGCCCCGGTGAGCCGACCGCGCGGCTGAACCCCAAGTACCTCTTCGACACCTTCGTCATCGGCGCGTCCAACCGCTTCGCGCACGCCGCGGCGGTCGCCGTGGCCGAGGCGCCGGCCAAGGCGTACAACCCGTTGTTCATCTACGGGGAGTCCGGGCTGGGCAAGACCCACCTGCTGCACGCCATCGGTCACTACGCGCGCAGCCTGTATCCCGGCACCCGGGTGCGCTATGTGAGCTCGGAGGAGTTCACCAACGAGTTCATCAACTCCATCCGCGACGGCAAGGCGGACGCGTTCCGCAAGCGCTACCGCGACATGGACATCCTGCTGGTCGACGACATCCAGTTCCTGGCGAGCAAGGAGTCGACACAGGAGGAGTTCTTCCACACCTTCAATACGCTTCACAACGCCAACAAGCAGATCGTGCTCTCCTCCGACCGGCCGCCCAAGCAGTTGGTCACCCTGGAGGACCGGCTCCGCAACCGCTTCGAGTGGGGCCTGATCACCGATGTGCAGCCGCCGGAGCTGGAGACGCGTATCGCGATCCTCCGCAAGAAGGCGGTCCAGGAGCAGCTCAACGCGCCGCCCGAGGTGCTGGAGTTCATCGCCTCGCGGATCTCCCGCAACATCCGTGAGCTGGAGGGCGCGCTCATCCGCGTCACCGCCTTCGCGAGCCTGAACCGGCAGCCGGTGGATCTCGGCCTCACCGAGATCGTGCTGAAGGATCTGATCCCCGGCGGCGAGGACGCGGCCCCGGAGATCACCGCCACCGCGATCATGGCCGCGACCGCCGACTACTTCGGGCATACGGTCGACGATCTGTGCGGCGCCTCCCGCAGCCGGGTGCTGGTCACCGCGCGGCAGATCGCGATGTATCTCTGCCGGGAGCTGACCGATCTGTCGCTGCCCAAGATCGGCGCGCAGTTCGGCGGCCGCGACCATACGACGGTCATGCACGCCGACCGCAAGATCAGGGCGCTGATGGCCGAGCGGCGCTCCATCTACAACCAGGTGACCGAGCTGACCAACCGCATCAAGAACGGCTGAGAGGGGCCCACAGGGCCACCGCGAACCGCTGAAGGGCGCTCCGGGAGGGACAACTCCCGGGGCGCCCTTCGTCGTTCATCCCTACGAGCTGTTCGATTCCCGGCCCGGCCGGCTCGGTTCTCCACAGATACGCGGCCCATCCGCCGTCCACACCCTGGGGACGTGGAAGTTGTCCCGATCGCGTCCACAGGGTGCCCGGTGGGGAGGGCATCCGCCGAGGTCAGGTGGTTGTGGAATT
Source organism: Streptomyces niphimycinicus (assembly GCF_018883605.1). Classification (GTDB taxonomy): domain Bacteria; phylum Actinomycetota; class Actinomycetes; order Streptomycetales; family Streptomycetaceae; genus Streptomyces; species Streptomyces niphimycinicus. The sequence goes on from NZ_JAHLEM010000699.1 coordinate 1,379, forward strand.
GTGGCTATCGGGAGTCCACAGACTGTGGACGACCGAGATACCCACAGGCCGCGCGTCAGCTTGTCCACCGGCAACCCACAGCCGAAGGCCCGTTGCCCACAGCTTCTCCACACCGCTGTCCACTGTTCGGCAACGAAATGGCCACGGTCACCGGCGCGAGTGAAAGGCGTCACACCAAGGAGGCGGGTTGGGCTGTGGGGAAGGTGGGTAAAACTGGGGACGGCGCTGGGGAGAACCGGGCGATGTCTGTGCATCGCATGTGCAGAACTCTTCGGCATCCACAGACAACCCTGGTTGTCCACCGCCGTCGCCCACAGGCCCGGTGGACAAAAAACCGCCGCTGACCAGGGCAAAGTCAGTTTTCCACGGTTTCCACAGGCCCTACTACTACGACCACAGAGTTATAGCGAGGAAACCGCTTCGAAGCGGGGCCTGTGCACAACCTCGGGCCGAGCCGCCCGACACCCCGCGCACCGACTTGACCCCGAGCCGCACCGACTGTCGGCGGCGTGCGTCAGACTGGTCTCCGGCTACTCAGCCGACGACGAAGGCCAGCAGGGCGAGCCAGCAACAGCAGGAGGCGGCTTACGGTGAAGATCCGGGTGGAGCGCGATGTACTCGCGGAGGCGGTGGCCTGGACGGCCCGCAGCCTCCCGGCCCGACCGCCGGTGCCCGTCCTCGCGGGCATCCTCATGAAGGCGGAGGAAGGCGCGCTCAGCCTCTCCGGCTTCGACTACGAGGTCTCGGCCCGCGTCTCCGTGGAGGCCGACATCGAGGACGACGGCACGGTCCTCGTCTCCGGCCGGCTCCTCGCCGACATCTGCCGCGCCCTCCCCAACCGCCCCGTGGAGATCTCCAGTGACGGGGTGCGGGTGACCGTCGTCTGCGGCTCCTCGCGATTCACCCTCCACACCCTGCCTGTGGAGGAATACCCGGCGCTGCCGCAGATGCCGACCGCGACCGGCACCGTCCCCGGTGAGGTCTTCGCCGCCGCCGCTGCCCAGGTCGCCATCGCCGCCGGCCGTGACGACACCCTGCCGGTGCTCACGGGCGTGCGGATCGAGATCGAGGGCGACACCGTCACGCTGGCCTCCACCGACCGCTACCGCTTCGCGGTCCGCGAGTTCCTGTGGAAGCCCGAGACCCCCGACATCTCCGCCGTCGCGCTGGTGCCCGCCAAGACGCTCCTCGACACCGCCAAGTCGCTGACCAGCGGTGACACCGTGGCGCTCGCGCTCTCCGGCTCGGGTGCGGGCGAGGGCCTGATCGGCTTCGAGGGCGCCGGGCGCCGTACGACCACCCGGCTGCTCGAGGGCGATCTGCCGAAGTACCGCACGCTCTTCCCCACCGAGTTCAACTCGGTCGCGGTGATCGAGACGCCCCCGTTCGTCGAGGCCGTCAAGCGTGTGGCCCTGGTCGCCGAGCGGAACACCCCGGTGCGGCTCAGCTTCGAGCAGGGCGTGCTGATCCTGGAGGCGGGATCCAGTGACGACGCACAGGCTGTGGAGAGGGTGGACGCGCAGCTCGACGGCGACGACATCTCGATCGCCTTCAACCCGACGTTCCTGCTGGACGGCCTCAGCGCGATCGACTCGCCGGTCGCCCAGTTGTCCTTCACCACCTCGACCAAGCCCGCGCTGCTCAGTGGCAAGCCCGCCATGGACGCCGAGGCGGACGAGGCGTACAAGTACCTGATCATGCCGGTGCGGCTCAGCGGCTGAGAGCGAGCGAATGAGCAGGTGTAGCCCACATCTGTGCGGCTACCCGCGGGCGTAGGCTCGGACTCACCGCGAAACGCAACGCACTACGGCATGAAGGATCACTGATGGAGCTCGGTCTCATCGGCCTCGGCAAGATGGGCGGCAATATGCGCGAGCGCATTCGCCGCGCAGGCCACACCGTCATCGGCTACGACCGGAACCCGGACGTCGCCGATGTCCACAGCATCGATGAGCTCGTCAACAAGCTCAAGGGCCCGCGCGTGGTGTGGGTCATGGTCCCGGCGGGCGTCCCGACCCAGATCACCATCGACGAGCTGGCCGAGCTGCTGTCGCCCGGCGACATCGTGGTGGACGGCGGGAACTCCCGCTGGACCGATGACGAGAAGCATGCTGAGCAGCTCAACGCCAAGGGCATCGGCTTCGTCGACTGCGGTGTCTCCGGCGGCGTCTGGGGCCTGGAGAACGGCTACGCGCTGATGTACGGCGGCGCCGCCGAGCATGTGGCCAAGGTCCAGCCGGTCTTCGACGCGCTCAAGCCCGAGGGCGAGGGCGGCGCCGTGCACGCGGGCAAGGTCGGTGCGGGCCACTTCGCCAAGATGGTCCACAACGGCATCGAGTACGCGATGATGCAGGCGTACGCCGAGGGCTGGGAGCTGCTGGAGAAGGTGGACTCGGTCACCGACGTCCGCGAGGTCTTCCGCTCCTGGCAGGAGGGCACGGTCATCCGCTCCTGGCTGCTGGACCTGGCCGTGCGCGCCCTGGACGAGGACGAGCACCTGGCGAAGCTGCGTGGCTACGCGGAGGACTCCGGTGAGGGCCGCTGGACCGTGGAGGCGGCGATCGACAACGCCGTGCCGCTGCCCGCGATCACCGCGTCGCTCTTCGCCCGGTTCGCCTCCCGTCAGGAGGATTCGCCGCAGATCAAGATGATCGCCGCGCTGCGCAATCAGTTCGGCGGTCACGCGGTCGAGAGCAGCGACAAGTAACCACCCCGCGGGGTGGCGCAAGCAGTTCAGCCGGGGGAGGTCGGCGCAGCCCACTATGCACGTCACGCATCTCTCGCTCGCCGACTTCCGCTCGTACACCCGGGCCGAGGTGGCGCTCGACCCGGGCGTCACGGCCTTCGTCGGGCCCAACGGCCAGGGCAAGACCAATCTCGTCGAGGCCGTCGGCTATCTCGCCACCCTCGGCAGCCACCGGGTCTCCTCGGACGCCCCGCTGGTGCGCATGGGCGCGGAGCGGGCCGTGGTCCGGGCCGCGGTCGTCCAGGGCGACCGGCAGCAGTTGATCGAGCTCGAGCTCAACCCGGGCAAGGCCAATCGCGCCCGTATCAATCGGTCCTCGCAGGTCAGACCGCGTGATGTGCTGGGGATCCTGCGGTCGGTGCTGTTCGCGCCCGAGGATCTGGCCCTGGTCAAGGGCGATCCAGGCGAGCGCCGGCGCTTTCTCGACGAGCTGATCACCGCGCGGGCGCCCCGGATGGCCGGGGTCCGCTCCGACTACGACCGGGTGCTCAAGCAGCGCAACACCCTGCTGAAGACCGCGGCCCTGGCCCGGCGGCACGGTTCGCGCAGCGGTGGCGGCGACGCGGCCCTGTCCACGCTCGACGTCTGGGACCAGCATCTGGCCCGGTCCGGTGCCGAGTTGCTCGCCCAGCGGCTCGATCTGATCGCCGTGCTCCAGCCGCTCGCCGACAAGGCGTACGAGCAGCTCGCCCCGGGCGGCGGCCCCGTGCTGCTGGAGTACCGCGGCTCGGCCGGTGAGGGGCTGACCGAGGCGGGCAGCCGCGAGGAGCTGTACGAGCTGCTGATGGCCGCCCTCACCGAGGCCCGTAAGCAGGAGATCGAGCGCGGGGTCACGCTGGTGGGCCCGCACCGCGACGACCTGGTCCTCAAGCTGGGCCGGCTCCCGGCGAAGGGCTACGCCAGCCATGGCGAGTCCTGGTCGTACGCCCTCGCCCTGCGGCTGGCCTCCTACGATCTGCTGCGCACCGAGGCGGGCGAGCCGGTGCTGGTGCTCGACGACGTCTTCGCGGAGCTGGACGAGCGGCGCCGGGAGCGGCTGGCCGAGCTGGTCGCCCCCGGGGAGCAGGTGCTGGTGACCGCGGCGGTGGAGGATGACGTTCCGCAGGTGCTGTCCGGCACGCGCTATGCGGTGTCCGAGGGCGAGGTGCGGCGCGTATGACCGACGGAATTGCCGAGGGAATGGCCGACGGAACGGACCAGTCGGCGGGGCCCTCGCCGGTGCCCGAGCCCTCGGGGGTCGATCTCGCGCGGGTGGCGCTGCGCGCCGCCAAGGAGCAGGCGCGCGCCCGGGGAGCGGCGGCCCAGCAGAAGAAGCAGGCGCGCAGAGGGGGCTTGCGCTCCGGCGCGCGCGCCGATGGCCGCGATCCGCTCCCGCTCGGTGCGGCGATCAACCGGCTGATCACCGAGCGCGGCTGGGAGGCCCCGGCCGCGGTCGGCGGGGTGATGGGCCGCTGGCCCCAGATGGTGGGGCCCGAGGTGGCGCAGCACTGCGAGCCCCAGCGGTACGACGAGGACGCCCGGGTGCTCACGGTGCGCTGTGATTCCACGGCGTGGGCGACCCAGTTGCGGCTGCTCGCCCCGCAGCTCGTGGCCCGGCTGAACGCGGATCTGGGTCATGGCACCGTCAAGATGATCAAGGTCCTGGGCCCCGGCGGCCCGGCCCGCCGCTACGGCCCGCTGCGCTCTCCCGGCTCCACCGGCCCGGGCGATACCTACGGCTGACCGGGGCTTGTGCGCCCCCGTGTTAACCGGGGGTAACAGGGTGACTGCTGAGACCCCGGTCACGGTTGCCGGTGGTTGACAGCTCGAAGCGCTGAGTGGCGGCGTGAGCCTCTTGGAGCCCGTCCCCGCATATGGGGAGTCGCTGGCAGCCGGTTCAGGGCGGCACATGCGGACTCAGGCGGCAGCAAGCCCCCATTCTTGTCGGCGCTACCGGTAGACTGGGGCCGTACACCGTCGCCGCCTGCGCACCGAGCGCTTGCGGACACATGTTGAACGACGCAGCCGCTCCTGCCTGCCCGGAGACGGCTTGTGCTGTGCCAGAAAGGGCGCTTCGTGGCCGATTCCGGCAACCCCATCGAAAACATCCCGTCCACGCCCGACAGCGAGGTCCTGGCTTCGCCGTCGTACGACGCCAGTGCGATCACCGTCCTGGAGGGGCTGGAGGCGGTCCGCAAGCGACCCGGTATGTACATCGGTTCCACCGGTGAGCGCGGCCTGCACCATCTCGTCCAAGAGGTCGTCGACAACTCCGTCGACGAGGCCATGGCCGGTCACGCGGACAGCATCGAGGTCACGATCCTCGCCGACGGCGGCGTCCGCGTGGTGGACAACGGCCGCGGGATCCCGGTGGGCATCGTCCCCTCGGAGGGGAAGCCGGCCGTGGAGGTCGTGCTGACCGTGCTGCACGCGGGCGGCAAGTTCGGCGGCGGCGGCTACGCCGTCTCCGGCGGTCTGCACGGCGTCGGCGTCTCCGTCGTCAACGCCCTGTCCTCGAAGGTGTCGGTCGAGGTCAAGACGGACGGATACCGCTGGACCCAGGACTACAAGACGGGAGCGCCGACCGCGCCCCTGGCCCGGAACGAGGCCACGGAGGAGACCGGCACCACGGTCACCTTCTGGGCGGACCCGGACGTCTTCGAGACCACCGAGTACTCCTTCGAGACGCTGGCCCGGCGCTTCCAGGAGATGGCGTTCCTCAACAAGGGCCTGTCGATCTCGCTCAAGGACGAGCGCGAGGCCCATGTGGACGAGGAGGGCAAGCCGCTCTCCGTGAAGTACCACTACGAGGGCGGCATCGTCGACTTCGTCACCTACCTCAACTCCCGCAAGGGCGAGCTGGTCCACCCCACGGTGATCGGGTTCGAGGCCGAGGACAAGGAGCGGATGCTCTCCCTCGAGATCGCGATGCAGTGGAACACCCAGTACACCGAGGGTGTCTACAGCTTCGCGAACACCATCCACACCCATGAGGGCGGCACCCACGAAGAGGGTTTCCGCGCCGCGCTGACGTACCTGATCAACAAGTACGCACGCGACAAGAAGCTGCTCCGGGAGCGCGACGACAACCTCACCGGTGAGGACATCCGCGAGGGCCTGACCGCGATCATCTCGGTCAAGCTGGGCGAGCCGCAGTTCGAGGGCCAGACCAAGACCAAGCTGGGCAACACGGAGGCCAAGACCTTCGTCCAGAAGATCGTCAACGAGCATCTCGCCGACTGGCTGGACCGCTACCCCAACGAGGCGGCGGACATCGTCCGTAAGGGGATCCAGGCGGCGACGGCCCGGGTCGCGGCCCGTAAGGCGCGGGATCTGACCCGCCGCAAGGGGCTGCTGGAGACCGCGTCGCTGCCGGGCAAGCTGAGCGACTGCCAGTCCAATGACCCGTCGAAGTGCGAGATCTTCATCGTCGAGGGTGACTCCGCCGGCGGCTCGGCCAAGTCCGGCCGTAACCCGCAGTATCAGGCGATCCTCCCGATCCGCGGCAAGATCCTCAACGTCGAGAAGGCCCGGGTCGACAAGATCCTCCAGAACAACGAGGTCCAGGCGCTGATCTCCGCCTTCGGCACCGGGGTGCACGAGGACTTCGACATCGCCAAGCTCCGCTATCACAAGATCATTCTGATGGCGGACGCCGATGTCGACGGCCAGCACATCAACACCCTGCTGCTGACCTTCCTCTTCCGCTTCATGCGCCCGCTGGTCGAGGCGGGGCATGTCTTCCTCTCCCGTCCGCCGCTCTACAAGATCAAGTGGGGCCGGGACGACTTCGAGTACGCGTACTCGGACCGGGAGCGGGAGGCGCTGATCCAGGTCGGCCGTGAACAGGGCAAGCGCATCAGGGACGACTCGGTCCAGCGCTTCAAGGGTCTGGGCGAGATGAACGCCGAAGAGCTGCGGGTCACCACGATGGACCCCGACCACCGCGTCCTGGGCCAGGTCACCCTGGACGACGCGGCGCAGGCCGATGACCTGTTCTCGGTTCTGATGGGTGAGGACGTCGAGGCACGGCGCTCGTTCATCCAGCGCAACGCCAAGGATGTCCGCTTCCTCGACATCTGAGTCGGCCCCCAGCCGCAGACGACAGAAGGACTTTGACCAGCAATGGCCGACGAGAACACCCCGAACACGCCCGATGATCTGACCCCCGACGAGCTGGCCGAAGGCGCCGCGCTCCGCGTCGAGCCGGTCGGCCTCGAGACGGAGATGCAGCGCTCGTACCTCGATTACGCGATGAGCGTGATCGTCAGCCGTGCGCTGCCCGACGTCCGGGACGGCCTCAAGCCGGTGCACCGCCGGGTGCTGTACGCGATGTACGACGGCGGGTACCGCCCCGAGAAGGGCTTCTACAAGTGCGCCCGTGTCGTCGGCGACGTCATGGGCACCTACCATCCGCACGGCGACTCGTCGATCTACGACGCCCTGGTGCGGCTGGCTCAGCCGTGGTCCATGCGGATGCCGCTGGTCGACTCCAACGGCAACTTCGGCTCCCCGGGCAACGACCCCGCGGCGGCCATGCGGTACACCGAGTGCAAGATGGACCCGCTGGCCATGGAGATGCTCCGGGACATCGACGAGGAGACCGTCGATTTCCAGGACAACTACGACGGCCGTAACCAGGAGCCGACGGTCCTCCCGGCCCGCATCCCGAACCTGCTGGTCAACGGCTCGGCGGGGATCGCGGTCGGCATGGCCACCAATATCCCGCCGCACAATCTGCGCGAGGTCGCCGAGGGCGCCCAGTGGTTCCTGGCCAATCCGCAGGCCACCCAGGAGGAGCTGCTCGAGGCCCTGATCGACCGGATCAAGGGCCCGGACTTCCCGACCGGCGCGCTGGTCGTCGGCCGTAAGGGCATCGAGGAGGCGTACCGCACCGGGCGTGGCTCGATCACGATGCGCGCGGTCGTGGAGGTCGAGGAGATCCAGGGCCGGCAGTGCCTGGTGGTCACCGAGCTGCCGTACCAGGTGAACCCGGACAACCTCGCGCAGAAGATCGCCGACCTGGTGAAGGACGGCAAGGTCGGCGGCATCGCCGACGTCCGCGACGAGACCTCCTCGCGCACCGGCCAGCGCCTGGTCATCGTGCTCAAGCGGGACGCGGTCGCCAAGGTCGTCCTCAACAACCTCTACAAGCACACCGATCTCCAGACCAACTTCGGCGCCAATATGCTGGCGCTGGTCGACGGTGTGCCGCGCACCCTCTCGCTGGACGCGTTCATCCGCAACTGGGTGACCCACCAGATCGAGGTCATCGTCCGCCGGACCCGCTTCCGGCTGCGCAAGGCCGAGGAGCGGGCGCATATCCTGCGCGGTCTGCTCAAGGCCCTGGACGCGATCGACGAGGTCATCGCGCTGATCCGGCGCAGCGACACGGTGGACACCGCGCGCGGCGGTCTGATGGGTCTGCTGGAGATCGACGAGATCCAGGCGAACGCGATCCTGGAGATGCAGCTTCGGCGGCTGGCCGCCCTGGAGCGGCAGAAGATCATCCAGGAGCATGACGAGCTACAGGCCAAGATCGACGAGTACAACGCGATCCTGGCCTCGCCCGAGCGGCAGCGGCAGATCATCAGCGAGGAGCTGACCGCGATCGTCGAGAAGTTCGGCGACGACCGGCGCACCAAGCTGGTGCCCTTCGACGGTGACATGTCCATCGAGGACCTGATCGCCGAGGAGGACATCGTCGTCACGATCACGCGTGGCGGCTATGTGAAGCGCACCAAGACCGAGGACTACCGCTCGCAGAAGCGCGGCGGCAAGGGCGTGCGCGGGACGAAGCTGAAGCAGGACGACATCGTCTCCCACTTCTTCGTCTCGACCACCCACCACTGGCTGCTGTTCTTCACCAACAAGGGCCGGGTCTACCGGGCGAAGGCATACGAGCTGCCGGACGCCGGCCGGGAGGCGCGCGGCCAGCATGTCGCGAATCTGCTGGCGTTCCAGCCCGATGAGAAGATCGCGCGGATCCTGGCCATCCGGGACTACGAGGCGGTGCCGTATCTGGTGCTCGCCACCAAGTCCGGCCTGGTGAAGAAGACCCCGCTGAAGGATTACGACTCGCCCCGCTCGGGCGGCGTGATCGCGATCAACCTCCGGGAGATGGAGGACGGCCGCGAGGACGAGCTGATCGGTGCCGAGCTGGTGTCCTCCGCGGACGATCTGCTGCTGATCAGCAGGAAGGCCCAGTCGATCCGCTTCACGGCGACGGATGATTCGCTGCGGCCGATGGGGCGCGCGACCTCCGGTGTGAAGGGCATGAGTTTCCGCGAGGACGATGAACTCCTCTCGATGAATGTCGTCCGGCCCGGTACGTTCGTGTTCACCGCCACCGACGGCGGGTACGCGAAGCGGACCAACGTCGACGAGTACCGCGTCCAGGGGCGCGGCGGCCTCGGGATCAAGGCAGCGAAGATCGTCGAGGACCGTGGTTCCCTGGTCGGAGCGCTGGTGGTCGAGGAGACCGATGAGATCCTCGCCATCACGCTCAGCGGTGGCGTGATCCGTACCCGGGTCAATGAGGTCAGGGAGACGGGCCGTGACACCATGGGCGTCCAACTGATCAACCTGGGCAAGCGCGATGCCGTCGTCGGCATCGCCCGGAACGCCGAGGCCGGTCGTGAGGCCGAAGAGGTCGAGGAAGTTTCCGCGACCGGGAGCGCACCGGCCGAGGAGGCCGCGTCCGAGGCGGTCGAGGGCACACCGCCCCCGGCCGATGAGACCGAGGAGTAAGTCGTGAGTGGAGCCACGGGTGCCGCGGGCGGCGGTGCGGACGCCGGACGGCGTCCGGGATCGGGAGCCCCGACTTCGGCGGGCGGCACCACCGCTGGGGAAGGCGCCCGTGGCCCGGCCGGGGACTCCGCCCCGGCGTCGGTGACGGAGACCCGGAAGCTGCGGCCGCAGCGCGATCCGCATCCGAAGCCCCAGTACTCCAGCCCGCTCCCGGGCGAGCGTCCCGCCCCCGCCCAGCCCGCGCAGCCGTACCACCCGCCGCAGGCATACGCCCCGCCGCCCGGCGGCGGGGCCGGGCAGGGCGGCTCC
>NZ_JAHLEM010000007.1 GCF_018883605.1 Streptomyces niphimycinicus
GTGAGCTGGAGCCGGTCGGCACCTCGCTGCGGGGCTGGGCCGAACACCTCACCACCCTCGCCGGGCACCCCTCCCGCCTCGAGGAACTCGCCCTCTGGAAGCGGCAGTTCGAGGGGCCCGACCCCTTGGTGGGCGCACGGGCGCTGGATCCGGCGCGGGACACGGCCGCCACGGTCCGCCACCTTCGGCTGACGTTGCCGCCGGAGCGGACGGCGCCTCTGCTGACGCGGGTGCCCGCCGCCTTCCACGGTGGTGTGAACGACGTCCTGCTGACGGCCCTGGCGCTGGCGGTGGCCGACTGGCGGCGTCGCAGGGGTCACGCGGAGGCCACCGGTGTGCTGGTGGATCTGGAGGGCCATGGCCGGGAGGACGTCGTCGAGGGCGCCGATCTGTCCCGTACCGTCGGCTGGTTCACCAGCCTCCACCCGGTGCGCCTGGAGCCCGGGGTCGAGGACTGGGCCGGTCTCTGGGGCGGTGGCCGCGAGGCCGGGCAGGCACTGAAACGGGTCAAGGAGCAGTTGCGCGGCCTGCCCGACCATGGCATCGGCTACGGTCTGCTGCGCCACCTCAACCCCGACACCGCGCGCGAGCTGGCCGCCCTGCCGACCCCGCAGATCGGCTTCAACTACCTCGGCCGCCTCGCGGCCGGCACCGACACCGACTGGGCGGCGGCGCCGGAGGCCGACGGGCTCGGCGGCGGGGCGGACGACGCGATGCCGCTTCCGCACGCACTGGAGATCAACGCGACTACCGAGGACGGTCCGGGAGGCGCCCGACTCGGCGTCGTATGGAGCTGGCCGGACGGATTGCTCTCCGAGGACGACGTACGGGACCTGGCCGAGACCTGGTTCCGTGCCCTGGACGCCCTCGTCGCCCACGCCGAAGGGCCGGGAGCCGGTGGACACACCCCCTCCGACCTCACGCTGGTCTCCCTCACCCAGGACGAGATCGACGCATTCGAAGACGAACTGGAACCGGGAACCGAGTGGGAGATGCCGAAGTGAGCAGCCAGTCGAGGGTCGAAGACATCCTGCCTCTGTCGCCCCTACAGGAAGGGCTTCTCTTCCACGCGGTGTACGACACCGAGGGTCCCGATGTGTACACCATGCAGTTCGCGTTCGATCTGGTCGGCCGAGTGGACGTGGCCGCCCTGCGCGCCGCCGCGGCCACCCTGCTGCGCCGCCACGCCAACCTGCGCGCCGGGTTCCGCAGACGCAAGACGGGTGAGGCCGTCCAGATCATCCACCGCGAGGTGGAGCTGCCCTGGGACGAGCGGGATGTGAGCGGTCTGGACGAGGCGGCGCGGACCGCCGAGATCGCCCGGATCCTGGCGGAGGAGAAGGACCGCAGGTTCGACATCGCGAGCCCGCCGCTGGTGCGGTTCGTCGTCGTGACGCAGAGCGCCGAGCGGTACCGGCTCATCCTGACCAACCATCACCTCCTGCTCGACGGCTGGTCGATGCCGCTGCTCGCCCGGGAGCTGTTCACGCTGTACGCACGCGGCGGTGACGACTCCGGGCTGCCCCGGGTCACCCCGTACCGCGACTATCTGGCCTGGCTGGCCGGGCGGGAGCGGGACGCCGCCGAGCAGGCGTGGCGGCGGGCGCTGGACGGCGTCGAGGGGCCCACGCTGCTCGCTCCGACCACGGGCGAACGGCGCGAGGCGGCCCAGCCGGAGCGGGTGACGCTGGAGCTGTCCGCCGAGCTGACCGCCTCCCTGGGACAGTTCGCCCGCGCCCGCGAGCTGACGCTGAACACGCTGGTGCAGGGCGCCTGGGCGGTGCTGCTCGGCCGGCTCACCGGGCGCCGGGACGTGGTCTTCGGCGCCACCGTCTCCGGCCGTCCGCCGGAGATCCCCGGCGTGGAATCCATGGTGGGGCTGTTCATCAACACCCTGCCGGTGCGCGTCGTGCTGCGGCCCGAGGAGCCGCTGTCCGGGCTGCTCGCCCGGCTGCAGGAGCGGCAGTCGGCGCTGATGGAGCACCAGCATCTGGGGCTGCACGAGGTGCAGCGGCTGGCCGGGACCGGTGAGCTGTTCGACACCCTGACCGTCTTCGAGAACTACCCCCTGGACCCCGGTGGCCTGGAGCTGCCCGGCACCGGGGTGCGCATCGCGGGAGTCGATGTCAACGACGCCACGCACTACCCCCTCACCCTCGCCGTGATCCCGGGCGACCGGCTCACCCTGCGCCTGGACCACCGCCCGGACCTGCTCGACCACGACGCCCAGCGGCTGGCCGAACGTCTGGTGCGGCTGCTGGAGACGGTCATCGTCGAGCCCGACCGGCCGGTGGCGGCGGTGGACATCCTGGACGCCGCGGAGCGCGAGCGGGTGCTCGTCGAGTGGAACGCCACCGCCCGCGACCTGACGCGGGCCGGGCTCGGCGAGCTGTTCGAGGCCCAGGCCGCGGCGACGCCCGGGAACGACGCGGTGGTCTTCGACGGCGGCGCGCTGAGCTACGCCGAACTGGACGCCCGCGCCAACCGGCTGGCCCGGCTGCTGATCGGGCGCGGTATCGGCCCGGAGCGCATCGTCGCCCTCGCCCTGCCCCGGTCGGTGGACATGGTGGTGGCGCAGCTCGCCGTGGTGAAGGCGGGGGCCGCCTATCTTCCGGTCGACCCCGACTACCCGGCCGAACGCATCCGTTTCCTGCTCGAGGACGCCCGGCCCGAGCTCCTCATCGCCGGTGGTGGCGCCGTCGTCGCCCACCAGGGGGAGCGGCTGGACCTCGACGACCCCGCGCTGCCCGCCCGGCTCGCCGCGTTCCCGGCCACCGGCATCGTGGACGCGGACCGTACGGCCCCGCTGCGCACGGCCCATCCGGCCTACGTCATCTACACCTCCGGTTCGACCGGCACCCCCAAGGGCGTCGTGGTCTCCCACACCGGTCTGGCCTCCTTCGCCACGGCCGCCGTCGAGAACTTCGACGTGGACGCCGGGGCGCGGGTCCTTCAGTTCGCCTCACCCAGCTTCGACGCCGCCGTGCTGGAGCTGTGCATCGCGCTGACCTCCGGCGCCGCGCTCGTCGTACCGCCGCCCGGACCGCTGGCGGGGGAGGCCCTCGCCGAGGTGCTGGCCGACCGGCACGTCAGCCACGCCCTGATCCCGCCGGCCGCGCTGGCGTCGGTGCCGACGACCACGCCGCTGCCCGGCTTCCGCTCCCTGGTCGTCGGCGGTGACGCGTGCTCCGCCGAACTGGTGGCGCGCTGGTCGTCCGGCCGCCGGATGGTCAACGCCTACGGTCCGACCGAGTCGACCGTGGCCGCCACCATGAGCGGCCCGCTGAGCGGGGAGCGGACGCCCGCGATCGGCGGCCCCGTCGTCAACACCCGGGTGTATGTGCTGGACGCGGGGCTGCGGCCGGTGCCCGTCGGCGCCCCGGGAGAGCTCTATCTCGCGGGCGAGGGGCTGGCCCGCGGCTATCTGCGCCGCCCCGGGCTGACGGCGGAGCGGTTCGTCGCCAACCCCTTCGACGCCCCGGGCTCCCGGATGTACCGCACCGGCGATGTGGTGCGCTGGCGGGCCGACGGCACCCTGGACTACCTCGGGCGCGCCGACGAGCAGGTGAAGATCCGTGGCTTCCGGGTCGAGCTGGGCGAGATCGAGACCGTCATCGCCCGCCATCCGAAGGTCGCCCAGGTGGCCGTGGTCGCCCGCGAGGAGCGGCCCGGCGTCCGGCAACTGGTGGCCTATGCGGTCGGCGAGGCCGAGGTGGCCGAACTGCGCGCCCAGGTGGCCGAGGTGCTGCCCGCCCATATGGTCCCGGCGGCGTTCGTACGCCTGGACGCGCTGCCGCTGACGCCCCACGGCAAACTGGACCGCAGGGCACTGCCCGCCCCGGACTACGGCTCCGTGACCACCGGGCGGGCCCCGGCCACCCCGCAGGAAGCGGCGCTGTGCGCGGTGTTCGCCGATGTGCTCGGGGTGGAGCGGGTCGGCGTGGACGACAGCTTCTTCGACCTGGGCGGCGACAGCATCGTCTCCATCCAGTTGGTCAGCCGGGCCCGCAAGGCGGGGCTGATGTTCACCCCGCGCGATGTGTTCCGGCTGCGGACCGTGGCCGCGCTCGCCGCCATGGCCACGCCGCGGGAGGAGACGGTGGCCACCGCCGAACCGGACGACTCCGGTATCGGGGTGGTGCCGCTCATTCCGATCGCACACTGGCTACGGGAGCGCGGCGGACCCGTCGACGGCTTCCACCAGTCGATGCTGATCCGCACCCCCGCCGGACTGGACCAGGCGAAGCTCACCGCCGCGCTCCAGGCCGTCCTCGACCACCACGACGCCCTGCGGCTGCGGCTGACCCGGGCCGGTGGCATCGTCTGGAGCCTGGAGGTGGCGCCGCGCGGTGCGGTCGACGCCACCGGCTGTCTGACCCGGGTGGACGCGGCCGGGCTGCGCGGCGAGGCGCTGCGCTGTGTGGTGGCCGGACACCAGGGCACCGCGCAGGCGCGGCTGGAGCCCGAGCAGGGGGCCATGGTGCGGGCGGTGTGGTTCGACGGCGGACCGCATGAGAGCGGCAGACTGCTGCTCGTCCTGCACCATCTGGTGGTGGACGGCGTCTCGTGGCGGATCCTGCTGCCCGACCTGGCCGCCGCGGCCGAGGCCGTCATGGCGGGCGAGGCCCCGAGGCTGGAGCCCGTGGGTACCTCGCTGCGGCGCTGGGCCGAGCAGCTCACCGCGCTCGCCCAGCACCCGGCCCTGCTGGACGAACTGCCGCTGTGGACCGCCATGCTGGAGGCCCCGGACCCGCTGCTGGGCAGCCGCGCCCTGGACACCGCGCGGGACACCGTGGCCACCGTCCGGCACATCAGCCTCACCCTGCCGCCCGAGCGCACCGAGCCCCTGCTCACCCGGGTGCCCGCCGCCTTCCACGGCGGGGTCAACGACGTCCTGCTGACCGGCCTCGCCCTGGCCGTCGCGGACTGGCGCCGGCGCCGGGACGAGGACGCGGCGGCCCCGCTCCTGGTCGACCTGGAAGGCCATGGCCGCGAGGGTGTCGTCGAGGGCGCGGATCTCTCCCGTACCGTCGGCTGGTTCACCGATCTGCACCCGGTGCGGCTGGATCCGGCGGTGGCGGACTGGGCCGAGCTGTGGGCCGCCGGCCCGCAGGCCGGACGGGCGCTGAAGAGCGTCAAGGAGCAGTTGCGCGCCCTGCCCGACAACGGCATGGGCTACGGTCTGCTGCGCCACCTCAACCCGCAGACCAGCCCGGCCCTGGCCCGGCTGCGCACCCCGCAGATCGGCTTCAACTACCTGGGCCGCTTCCCGGCCGCCTCCGCCGACGACCAGGGCGCCGACTGGTCCGCGGCCCCGGAGGCCGATGGCCTCGGCGGCGGCGTCGACCCGGCCATGCCCGTTCCGCACACGCTCGAGGTGGGCGCCCTCACCCAGGACCACGCCGACGGGCCGCGGCTGACCGCGACCCTGTCCTGGCCCGGCGATCTGCTGACCGAGGAGGACGCCCGTGATCTGGCCGAGACCTGGTTCCGCGCGCTGGAGGTCCTCGCGGCCCACACCGAGCGGGCGGGAGCCGGCGGGCACACCCCCTCCGATCTGCCCCTGGTCTCCCTCGGCCAGGACGAGATCGACACCGTCGAGCGGGCCCGGCCCGGCGTGGCCGATCTGCTGCCGCTGTCGTCCCTCCAGAAGGGGCTGCTCTTCCACGCCGTCTACGACGAGCAGGCGCGCGATGTCTACACCGTGCAACTGCTGCTGGATGTGAGCGGGCCGCTGGACGCCCGGGCGCTGCGCCGCGCCGCCCACGCCCTGCTGGAGCGCCACGCCAATCTGCGCGCCGGTTTCTGGCACGAAGGGCTGCGCACCCCGGTGCAGTTCGTGCCCAGGGCGGACGAGACCGAGCTGCCCTGGTACGAGTTCGACCTGTCCGGTGTCCCCGCAGGTCAGCGGGACGGCGAACTGGATCGCCTGCTCGCCGAGGACCGGGCCCGCCGCTTCGACCTGACCGCGCCGCCGCTGCTGCGCATCACCGTGATCCGGCTCGACGGCGACCGCCACCGGCTGGTGCTGACCAACCACCACATCCTGCTGGACGGCTGGTCCACCCCGCTGCTCGCCCAGGAGCTGTTCACGCTCTACGCCTCCGGGGGAAGCGATGCCACGCTGCCCCGGGTCACCCCCTACCGCGACTATCTGGCCTGGCTCGCCGACCAGGACGCCGGGGCCGCCGAGAAGGCGTGGCAGCAGGCCCTGGAGGGCGCCGAGCCGACCCTGCTCGCCCCCGTGGACTCCGGCCGCGAGGCGGCGATACCGCGGACGGTCACCGTCGAGCTGCCGGCCGAGCTGACCGCCGCCCTCACCGAGCGGGCGCGGGGTCTCGGGCTCACGATGAACACGCTGGTGCAGGGCGCCTGGGCGGTGCTGCTCGGCCGCCTCACCGGGCGTCAGGACGTGGTCTTCGGCGCCACGGTCTCCGGCCGCCCGCCGGAGATCGCCGGTATCGAGACGATGGTGGGCCTGTTCATCAACACCCTGCCGGTGCGGGTGGTCCTGCGGCCCGAGGAGCCGCTGTCCGGGCTGCTGGCCCGGGTGCAGGAGCAGCAGTCGCTGCTGACCGACCACCAGTACCTCGGCCTCACCGACATCCAGAACATCGCCGGTACCGGTGAACTCTTCGACACGC
>NZ_JAHLEM010000070.1 GCF_018883605.1 Streptomyces niphimycinicus
TTCGCCGCAGTTGTACGTGGCGGCGGGTATCTCGGGTGCGATCCAGCATCGGGCCGGTATGCAGACCTCGAAGACGATTGTGGCGGTCAACAAGGACGCCGAGGCTCCGATCTTCGATCTGGTCGACTATGGCGTGGTCGGTGACCTCTTCGAGGTCGTCCCGCAGTTGACCGAGGAGGTCAAGACCCGCAAGGGCTGATGCCGGACCGGCGGCCCCTTGCGCGGGGACTGGCACCGAACCGGACATCACGTCGTCCACAGTCGAGCCGACGACGCCGGAGTCGAGACCGGCAGCCAGGGACGAGCCGGGCCGGGAATCCGGGGGCAGGAGGCCGCCGAGGAACATATTGTTGGCCGATGCGCGCACACCGTATAGACAGCCCAGCCGATCTCGATGTGGTCCGTGAGTCCTATGACCGGGTGGCCGACAACTACGCCCACATGGTGGTGACGACGGGAATCGGCGACATCCGTCGCCATCCCTGGCTCAAGGCATCCATCGACGCCTTCGCCGACACCGTGGGCGACCTCGGGCCGGTCCTCGACGTCGGCTGCGGACCCGGAACGGTGACCGCCTACCTCGCCGAACGCGGACTCGACGTGTCCGGGGTCGATCTCTCCCCCCGCATGATCGAAAACGCGCGCCGTCTTCATCCGCGATGCCGCTTCAGCGTCGCCTCCGCCACCGACCTCGACCTCGCGGAGGCGTCCCTCGGCGGCGTACTCGGGTGGTGGTCGCTGTTCAACCTCCCTCGCGACGTCCTTCCCCAGGTCCTCGCCCTGTTCGTGCGCGCCCTGAAGCCAGGAGGACACTTCATCACCGGGACACACGTCGGCGACGAGGACCTGATGCGCACCGAGGCTTACGGAGGTGTGCCCGTGAACTGGACGACACACAAGTGGCGGCCCGAACAATTCGTCGACCTGATCGAGCAGGCCGGCCTGCACCCGGTCGCCGAACTTCGGCTCCCCGCGGATGAGCACACCGGGCCCGGCGTGGTCATCATGGCCAAGCGCCCCGCCTGAGGACCGGGCTCATGAGCGGGCCGTGAGGAATT
The DNA here is from genome assembly GCF_018883605.1 of Streptomyces niphimycinicus. Taxonomy (GTDB): domain Bacteria; phylum Actinomycetota; class Actinomycetes; order Streptomycetales; family Streptomycetaceae; genus Streptomyces; species Streptomyces niphimycinicus. The sequence continues at coordinate 1,059 of NZ_JAHLEM010000070.1, forward strand.
CGATGAGCGCGGCATTCACCTCTGCCGGGCGTTCCTGCTGCGTCCAGTGTCCGCAGCCCGCCAGTTCGAGCGGCTCGCGCCGCAGGCTGGGCATCAGATCGGGCAGGCTCGCGATGAGTTCGGGCGTGCCGGGGAAAGCGGGAACGGGGTCGCGGTCGCCGTAGATGTACAGCGCGGGCACGGTGATGACGGCGCCTTGCCACGGCGCCGTCAGTTCCCAGTTGCGGTCGAGGTTGCGATACCAGTTGAGGGCTCCGGTGAACCCCTTGGAGAAGCTCTCGGTGAGCGTGTCGAGGTCGTCCTCGGTGAACCACCGCGGCAGTACGTCGGGGTCCGGCATGGTCGCCAGCCAGCCCCGCTCGGGGTCGACCAGCGGCAGCTCGACCGTGCCGGGAGCGTCGCCGGAAATCGCGTAGAAGATCTTCCGCAGCGAGGTGCGGGTGTCCCTCGCGAACTCGGCGTCGGCGACACCGGGGCGGTTGAAGTAGTTCCAGTAGAAGCGGCCACCGAACCTCTTCTCCATGGCGGCCAGCGGAGGCTGCGCACCGCGGAAGGGAGGTGGCACGCTCAGACCGGCCACCCCGAGCACCATGTCCGGCCGTAGCAGCGCGGTGTTCCACGCGACCGGCGCGCCCCAGTCGTGCCCGACCACATACGCCTTGTCCTCGCCCAGCGCCCGGATCAGGCCGACGACGTCGCCGACCAGATGGAGGATGCTGTACGCGTCGACGTCGTCGGGACGGTCGCTGCCCCCGTATCCACGCTGGTCGGGGGCGACGACCCGGAAGCCCGCCTCGACCAGGGGGCCGAACTGGTGGTGCCAGGAGTGCCAGGACTCGGGAAAGCCGTGCAGAAGCAGGACCAGGGGGCCTTCGCCCTCCTCGGCGATGTGCAGCCGGATCCCGTTCGTGTCGACCATACGATGCTCAACCATGTACACGAGCGTACGCGCCATGATCGTCGGCAACCGCTCACCATCGAAACGGGTCAGCCATACCCGCAGTTGCGAGGCAAAGGGCTTGCTTTATGTGGCATGAGCTGGTCCAGCAGCCAATCGGGCTGGCATCTGCATGTGCACCGGACGCGGGTTCGGGTACGGTCACCCGGGGAGGCGGTTGCCCGGGTGGACGGCGGCCGCCCCGGATGAGTGGAGCGTGATGAGTCCGGCGCGGGTCGCGGGTGTCCTGGTCGTGGAGCACATGCCGCACGAGGGCACGTACGCCCTGGGTACGGCGCTGGCGGCGGCCGGGCTTCCGGCGCGGGTGTGCCGGACGTGGGCGGGGGATCCGGTGCCGGACACGCCGGCCGATGCGGTCGCCCTGGTGGTGATGGGCGGGCCGATGGCGGCGTACGAGGACTTTCCCAGTCGTACGCGGGAGTTGGCGCTGTTGCGCGCCGCGCTCGATGCCGAGGTGCCGGTGCTCGGCGTGTGTCTGGGTGCCCAACTGCTGGCCGTGGCGGCGGGCGGCATGGGCCGTGCCGGTACCGCTGGTCCGCAAATCGGCTGGGGCGGGATACGGATGTCTCCGGCCGCGCACACCGACCCGCTCTTCACCGGCGTGCCCGAGCGGCTCCGCGTCCTGCATTGGCATGGCGACACCATGGACCTGCCGTCCGGTGCCACCCTGCTGGCCTCCTGCGACCGCTATCCGGTCCAGGCGTTCCGGATCGGCGGCTCGGCCTGGGGTCTTCAGTTCCACCTGGAAGTGGACGCGACGGCGGTCGGCGCCTTCGCCGAGGCGTTCCCGGACGAAGCGGCCCTCGCACCGGATCTCGTCGAGTCCGCCCCCGTTGAGCTGGCCGCCCTGGCACCACACCGTGACGGCGTGTTCCGCCGCTTCGCCGCCCTTGTCGCGGAGCGGGCGGCACTGACCGCGACCCGTACCTTCTTCACACCCCGCGCCGCCGTATGGGAAGAGCGATTCACCGCCCAAGGCCCGGTCTACGCGGCGGCCGTCTCCCGGATGGGGCTGCGTCCGGGGCAGTGCGCGCTGGACGTGGGCTGCGGCAGCGGCCGGGCGCTGCCCGCACTGCGTGCCGAGGTCGGTGAGGACGGTGTCGTTCTCGGCGTGGACGTCACCCCGGCGATGCTCACTGCCACCGCGAAGGAAGGCCGCGCCGGCCTCGCCCGGCTGCTGCTGGCCGATGCCTGCCGACTGCCGTTGCCGGCCGGGGCGGTGGACGGCATCTTCAGCGCGGGCCTGGTCAACCATGTGCCCGACCCGGCGGCGGCCCTGCGGGAGTGGGCCAGGGTCACCGCCCCCGGCGGTGTCCTGCTGCTCTTCCACCCCTCCGGCCGCGCCGAACGCGCCGCCCGCCACGGCCGTCCCCTCGACCCGGACGACCCGCTGGCCGAGGAGAACCTGCGCCCCGATCTCAGCGCGGCGGGCTGGGCGCCCACCTGCTACGAGGACGCGCCCCACCACTTCCTGGCCCGCGCCGTGCGCATCGGCTGACGGCCGCCGCGCCCTCCCGCGCTGTGCCCACCGCGGCTTTCATTCGAAGCGACCTCATGACCGGGGATGTAGGGGAAGGTCCACGGGGAACGGGCCCTTGCACCGGGGTGACGACGGCGCGCGATCCGGGCGACCGCAAGGGACCCGCGTTCCGCGTCGCCCGGGAGATCGAGAAGGGCAGCCTGCGTGGTCCTGCGATTCCGGGGATAAGCCGGGTACTGGTTGAGCCCCGCGGGTGCGCTGATGCTTCTTCCCACAGGCCGGCCCGCCTGTGAAGAAGCGCATCACCTTCGGAGGCGATCATGCCGAAACACCTTCTCTTCCACCTGGCGGCGACCACTGCCGGCGCCGTGATCGGACTTACCGCGGTCTCGTCAACGGCGGAAGCGGCCGCGCCGCCCCTCTCGCACCCGCGGATCGTCGCCCACTTCGACCGTCCGGCCGGGCAGGTGGCGGAGAGCGTCAGCGTGCGGCCGGACGGGTCGGCGGATGTCGGCCTCATCCTGTCCCGGCAGGTGGCTCACGTCGCGCTGGACGGACGTGTTGAGGTACTGGCGACCATGCCGCTCCCCGCGGATGGGGGCGTGAACACCCCCGGGCCCGGATCCGCCTCGGTGACGGGGATCGAACGAACGGGAGATGGAACCCTCTACTTCCTGTATTCGGCAGGGGACGAACACCTCACCGGTCTATGGAAACTGCGCCCGGGAGACAAGCCGGAGCGCGTCGCCGCCCTGCCGGCGTCGAGCTTCCTCAACGGACTTGCCAGGGACGACCGTACGGGGAACTTCTACCTCACCGACTCCACCCAGGGCGGAGTGTGGCAGGTCGGACCGCACGGCGGAACTGCCAAGCTCTGGGCCGCGGGGGAGGATCTCGCCCCGACTCACTTCTTCGGCGCCAACGGCGTGAAGGTGCACAACGGAGCTGTCTGGGTCTCCAACATCGATCGAGGAACAATCCTTCGGATACCGCTGACGGACAAGGGAACCGCGGGTCCCCATCAGGTCATGGCATCCGGACTCGACAGCGTCGATGATTTCGCCTTCACCGGCCGCGGTGATCAGCTACTGGCCGCACTCAATATCCCGAGCGAGCTGCTCCTCATCACTCCGGGCAAGCCCGACCGTACCGTCCTCGATGAGAGCGACGGTCTGGAGAACACCACATCGGTGGCGGTCGACGGCGATACGGTCTACGTCGCCAGCGGTGCGCTCACCACAGGCGGTGATGCGAATCTTCTGACGGCCCATCTCGGCCACCACGACTGACGACGGCTGAACAATGAGGTGGAGGGGCGCTGATCGCCCTGGCCGAGGCGGGAGTTGAGCGGGCGGTGCCCGGTCGGGTCAGGTTCGGGTGAGCACGATCTTCCTTCCGCCGGCCTGCCCGGCGACCACCCGGGCGAACGCGGCCGGTCCCTCACTCAGCGGCAGCGGTTCCGGTGCGAGTTTCAAGGTTCCCGCGGCGACCCGCTCCGCCAGATGGGCGAGCTGTGCGGCGTCGGGCTCGACGTAGAGGTCCCAACTCGTGATGCCTCGTTCCTCCGGAGGCGCGTCCGAGGTCAGGGAGCACAGTCGCCCGCCGTCCCGCACCAAGGGCAGGGCGTCGCCCGCCGTGCTGGTGGCGATGGTGAGGGCGGCGTGGAACCCGCCGCGTACCTTGGCCGACCAGTTCGGATCGTGGTAGTCGACGACCTCGGTCGCTCCCAGACCGAGCAGGCGCTCCGCGGCGGCACTGGAGGCGGTCGCGGTCACCTCGAAGCCCTCGGCCGCGGCGAGCTGGATGGCCAGGGCTCCGGTGGCCCCGCCTCCGTTGGTGATCAGGAGCCGCTGTCCTCGGCTGAGGTCCAGCTTCTCCAGGGCCTGCAACGCGGTGAGTCCGTTGACCGGCAGTGCCGCCGCCTGCACGGCGTCCAGCCCGGGTGGGCAGGCTGCCGTGTGATCCGCGGTGATCAGAACGCGTTCGGCCCAGAAGCCGCTTCCCCCGGGCAGTGGGGCCTCATGTGCGAGTACCCGATCGCCTACGGCCAACCCGGTGACACCCGCGCCCACGGCCAGCACCTCGCCCGCGCCCTCCACTCCCAGCGCCGCCGGTGGGCGCAACCCCACATCCCACCCGGCGCCGTTCAGCAGTTCGTCCCACGGGCCGACCCCGGCCGCCTCAACCGCCACCAGGATCTGACCGGGCCCGGGAGATGACGGTTCGGGCAATTCCAGCAGGGCGACTTCCTTCTCGGCCCCGGAAACTCCGCACGCCTTCACAGCAGATCTTGTCCTCTCACAAAGTCCGGCCGACCGGGAGGTATCGGCCGGAAACCCGAAGCAGGCACCAGTGTCGCCCTCGGGATCCCCTACAGAGGTCGCTTGTGGTCTCAGCCGCGTTGGTGTCGAGCCTATGCGGCCAGTGAGCCGGACATGTGGTCCATTTGAAGAGTGACCAACTGGGCCAATCGTGGAATCGATCGGCACCTGGACCTTGGGTCGGGCCGGGGCGTACGACACGGCGATCGGCGCCGATCCACCTCATCGTGTCAGCCGTTGTAAGGCGACCCAGCGGCTTTATCCCAGGAACGGCAGTACCATGCTACCGACCGCGGGGTCGGCAACAATGGGAACATGAGTCGTCCCGAGAACTCGCTGGGGAACGCGCTGCGTACCTGGCGTGCCCGAATCACGACGGAAGACGTGGGACTGCCGGCCACCCGCCGGCGACGCACCGCCGGCTTGCGCCGCGAGGAGCTTGCCCATCTGGCGGGAATATCCACGGATTACCTTCTCCGTCTTGAACAGGGCCGGTCCCAGCGCCCATCCCGCGACGTCGTGGCCTCACTCGCCCGCGCGCTGCGCCTCAGTACGGATGAAACCTGCCATCTGCACCTGGTGGCCAGGCTCCTTCCGCCGACGCCTCCCGAAATCCCGCAACTGATGCCGCCTGGTCTACAACGGCTCGTGAGCCGCTGGGGAAACATTCCGGTGGGAGTGTTCTCCGCCTCGTGGACCCTGCTGACATGGACATCCATGTGGACGGCGTTGCTGGGGGACCCGTCCCTTCGATCGCCGGAAGAACGAAACCTGGTGCGCGCGGTGTTCAACGAGCCATCGGACACGGGTCATCCGCTCTTTCCCGCCGAGCAGGGCACCGCGGAATTCAAAGCCGCTCTCGTCGTAGACCTTCGGATAACGCATGGAGCATATCCTCATGATGAGGACTTCAGAGTTCTGATCGATGAGGTCATGAGTAACAGCGAAGAGTTCCGGACCCTGTGGAGCACCCCAGCACTCGGCTCCCGCCTGGGCGGCCACAAACGCCTGCGGCATCCCCTTGTGGGGGAGATAAGTCTCGACAACGATGTGCTGAAGATGCCGGACCACGATATGCGGGTCGTCACCTACACGGCAGAGCCGGGCACGTCGGACGAGGAAAAACTGGAGTACTTGCGCATCGCCGCCGCCCGGGCCATCGTCTGACGGCAGGACGAATTTCGCGGTCTGCGGGAACGGAGTCGCGGGGCACCTCAGCCGGTCCCGCCAGGTCCGGACCGCGCATCGCGGGTGTCTTCGTCCGGTCCGCCCGCTGGTGTGGAAGCAGCGCTCTGGCCGGCCGGTCCCTCGGTTCGGGGAAGGCCGGTGATGATCAGGTCGAGGGCGAATTCGAAGCGTTGGTCGAAGTTGTCAGGGCCGACGTAGGGCAGGGCCGCGGTCAGGGCCGGGTAGGTGCCGGCCGGGACTTGGTCCGGGGGGAGGGCCGGTGCGGTCTCCTGGGCGGCCTGTTGTTCCTGGGTGAGGCCAAGGGTCAGGTAGAAGATCGACCAGTGGGTCCACGCGGCTGTGCATGGTGGATGGCCGGCCGCCAGCAAGGTGGCGATCACGGTGTCGGCGTAGCGCAGCGTGTGGGGCTCGGCGGCGAAGACGCCCGCGACCATCCTGGCGGCATCGCGGTGGGAGAGCAGCGCCGCGCGGCAGCGGCGGCTCAGCTCTTTGAGGCGGTCGGGGAACGCCTCGGGCAGCGGCTCGTCGAGACAGTGCGCGAGGAGTTCGTCGGCGGCCAGTTCGAGGAGGCGGCCCTTGCTGGAGGCGTGCCAGCGGACGGTGTTGTGTTGTACGCCGAGCCGGGCCGCGACGGTGCGCATGGTCACCCCGCCCAGTCCGTGTTCGTCGAGGACCGCCAGCGTGGCGGCGACGATCTCGTCCCGTGTCGTGCCCATCCGATGCGCCTTTCCGGTCGGCTTCCCCGCACCTGTTGTCCAGTGGACAATTCTAGGGCATGCTCACTCTTGTCCAACGGACAACAGTGAGAGGAAGTGGTTGTCATGCTCGACGTGCTCATCGCTGGGGCCGGCCCGGTGGGACTCTGGCTCGCCGCGGAGTTGCGCCTGCGCGGAGTGGAAGTGACCGTCGTGGAACGCCGCGCGGCACCGGACGGACGGTCGCGCGCGGTCGGCATGCAAGCAGGCACGCTGGACACCTTCGCCACCCGCGGACTCGCGGAGCGGTTCATCGAACGCGGCACGCCGGTGCCGACCGGCCACTTCGGCGCGGCCACCACCCGGCTGGACTTCTCCACGGTCGGGGCGGTGCACCCGTACATGCTGGCGCTCGGTCAGGCCGTCACCGAACAGCTCCTGGAGGAGCACGCGGTCTCCGTGGGCGCCCAGGTGCTGCGCCGGGAGGAAGTCGTCTCGCTCACCCAGGGGCCGGACGCCGTCGAGGTGGTGATCCGGGCCGGCGGCACCCACCGGACCGTGCGGGCCCGCTGGGTAGTGGGCTGCGACGGCACCCGCAGCGCGGTGCGCCAGGCGGCCGGCATCGACTTTCCCGGTCAGGACACCACGCTGACCGGGTGGCTCGCCGACGTCGAACTCGACGATCCGCCCACCGCGCCGCTCGCCGCCACCGGGCCGGCCGGTTCGTTCCTGGCGGCCCCGATCGGCGACGGTGTCCACCGGCTGGCGGGCCTGTCCACGGCCACCATGCACCGCGACACCGGCGATCCGCTGACCCTGGAGGAGGTGCGCGAGCAGACCCGCGCACTGCTGGGACGGGAGCTGGGCATCCGCAACCCCCGGTGGCTGTCGCGCTACGGCAATGCCACCCGCCAGGCCGCACGGTACCGGGCCGGACGGGTGCTGCTGGCCGGGGACGCGGCCCACATGTTCTTCCCGGCCGGTGGCCAGGGCATGAACGTCGGTATCCAGGACGCCACCAACCTGGGCTGGAAGCTCGCCGCAACCCTCCAGGGCCGGGCGCCCGACGGACTGCTCGACAGCTACGACACGGAGCGTCGGCCGGCCGCCCGCGCCGTCATCGACAACACCCGCGCGCAGCTCGCCCTGTTCGCCGCGGCGAGCCCGGAGCAGATCGCGCTGCGCGAGGTGTGGTCCGCCGCGCTGGCCGAACCGGAGACCAACCGCCTGTGGGCCCGCCGGATCGCCGGCTTCGGCGATCCGCTCACCGCCGACACCGCACCCGGCACGCACCCGCTGAACGGCACCCGCCTGGCCGGCCTCGTCCTGGACACGCCACAGGCACCCACCGCCCACCCCTTGATGCACCACGGCCGGCCATTGCTGCTGGACCTCGGCGGGACGCGGACGCCGTGCCCCGCGAGTGATCTGGAACAGCGGGCAGCCACCGTCAACACCGAAGCGGCGGACCCGATTTGGCGGGACGTCACCGCCGTCCTGATCCGGCCGGACGCCCGGATCGCCTGGGCCGGCACCGACACCGACCCGCGGCGCCGGGCCGCGGACTGCCGCACCACCCTGCACACCCTGTGCCGCTGAGCGCGCTCGGTGGCACAGGACGCGCGATCAGCCCGCCGTGACCGTCACCGCCTTCATGAAATCGTCCGCGACCTGCGCGGCCCACTCCGGGTTCTCGAATGGCGGGTAGTGCCCGATGTCAGGCACCCTCAGCAGCCGCGCCACCGAGCCCATCTCTGCGACCGTGTCATCGACCAGCTCATCCTGTACGAGGAAGTCGTCGGTGCCCTGCACGATCAGGACCGGGCATCGCACATCGCCGAGCCGACCACGCAGATCGTGGGAGGCCCACGCCTGGCCATCGAGCGTCCCCGCCTGTTGGGAGGTGCTGCGCTGTAGCCACCTCAGCTCAATTTCCTGCTCTGAGGTCAGCTTCTTGCTCGCCGAAGCCACCGCCGCATGCTCGAGGTGATCGGTCCAGCCGGCATCGGGCGCGGCCGTCCGACCTGCCAACAACGCGGCGGCCTCGGCCGACAGCGGTGTCCACGACGCTGCCTGCATCGAGATGACACCTCGATAGCGCTCACCGTGGTGAGCGGCGAGATCCAGTGCCGTCAGTCCCCCCACGGAGGCGCCGAGTACGAAGGGCGACTCTCCGCTCAGAACCGTCTTCACGAATGCGTCCACGAATTCTGCATGGTCATGTATGGACGTGCCGGGCTTCCACTGCGCGGGGTAGGAACGGCAGTGCCCGGGAAGATCGGGCGCGATCGCGCGATATCCGCGCTCGGCAAGCAGCGGCAGTAGATGTCTGTAGACCCTGGAGTCCGTGGCTCCCGGGTGAATCAACACGATCGGGGTGTCTTCCCCGGCCTCGTCGAAATAGGTGCGCGCGCCATTGACCGTGACATAGCGGCCCGTGATCGGTTCGAAGTTCGTCATTAGTTCAACTCCTTGCTCGGCCACGCGCAGGGAAGAAATCCCACCATGACACGTTAACCGGGCGGTAAGATATCACAGCACTATATCTGAGATCTCAGACGTGCCTCGACGACGAAGAGGTGCGGGCAATCGGCTCAGCGTCTAGATGATGTTGAGGCGGTCGAGGAACGGTGTCGCGGCGGATATGTCCCCCGTGATGTGGCAGTGGTCGCGCCAGGGATTGCGGGTGGTGGCCCAGGCGATGAAGTCGAGGGCCGTGCTGTGGGCCTGGGTGGTGGCGTCCGCGCCGGGTGCCACGGTCAGATCCCCGTCCGGCCCGGTCGCGGGGAGGATGGTGACGGTGGTGGCGCCCGGCCCGGTCAGATCGAGGACGAGGGGTTGGCTGACGGCGGCGGTGAGTTCGGGCCCCTGCATCTGGGGGAGGCCCGCGAGCATGAAGCCGATGGCGGGGGCGACCTGGTCGTCGGTCGGTTCGGGCAGGGTGAGGGGGAGCGGTCCGCCGGGGGCGAGCATGTCGTCGCGCAGGTGGCAGAAGACGTTGAACGCCATGGTGTTCGCGAGGAGATGGCGCGGATACGTCCCGAGTCCGGGCACCTCGACGGGCTCGTCGGCGCGGGGCGGTTCCTGGGCCGCTTCCAGGAGGTCCAGTTGCCGGGGGGTGCTGTGCCGCCACTCGTCGAGGACTTCGGTATGGCTCCGGCCACGGGGTTCGTCGACGCGCAGATCGTGGTAGCGCTCGCGGTTCTTCGGCAGGGAGGGGTCGGGTGGCGGCGGGTCCACCGCCTCGGAGGCGAGGGCCGCGAGGTGGGCCACCACGTCGATGACGCGCCAGCCGGCGCACGCGGACGGCAGCTCCCACTGCCCGTCGTCCACCTGGGGGACGATCTCGGCCAGTTGCGCCGTGCTCGAACGCGCGGCGGCGAGGCCGGCACGGGTCATCGTTCCTCCCTCGCCCTTCTCGAACCTCTCGCCGCTCTCAAATCTCTCGACTCGAAGGGGCGGTCCGGTCGGGGCGTGGCTTGGCGGGACGGGCGCCAGGGGTCAGGCGTCCTGGCCGATCCAGACGGTCTTGGCGTTCATGAACTCCCGCATGCCGAGGTCCGACAGTTCGCGTCCGTAGCCGCTGCGCTTGACGCCGCCGAAGGGGATCTCGGGGTAGCTGGTCGTGTTGCCGTTCACGAAGGCCATGCCCGACTGCACATCGCGGACGAACAGTTCGCGTTCGGCCTCGTCCTCGGTCCACAGGTTCGATCCGAGGCCGTACGGGTGCCCGTTGGCCTCGCCCAGGGCGTCCTCCAGTGAGGGGACCGCCCACACCTGCGCCACGGGGCCGAAGACCTCCTCGTGGTACATCCGCATCTGCGGTGTGACGCCGGTCAGCACGGTGGGCGGGTAGAACCAGCCGGGCCCGTCCGGGCGTTCGCCGCCCAGCAGCACCGTCGCGCCCTTGCCGACGGCATCGTCGACGTAACCCGCCACATCCTGCCGGCCGGACTCGGTGGCCAGCGGCCCGACATCGGTGGCCTCGTCCATCGGGTCACCCACCACCAGCGCCCCCATCTTCGCCACGAACATCTCGATGAAGGAGTCGGCGATGTCCTGGTGCACGTAGAACCGCTTGGCGTTGATGCACGACTGCCCGTTGTTCAGACACCGCGCCTTCACCGCGACATCGGTGGCCCGCTCCAGATCCGTGGAGGGCATGACGATGAACGGATCGGAGCCGCCGAGTTCGAGGACCACCTTCTTGATCTCATTGCCCGCGATGGTCGCCACCGACCGCCCTGCCGGTTCACTGCCGGTCAGCGTCGCGGCCGCCACCCGCGGGTCGCGCAGCACCTGCTCCACCCTCCCCGAGGAGATCAGCAGAGTCTGGAACACATCCTGGGGGAATCCGGCGTCACGGAAGAGTTCCTCCAGGTACAAGGCGCACTGCGGTACGTTCGAGGCGTGCTTGAGCAGGCCCACGTTCCCCGCCATCAGCGCGGGCGCGGCGAACCGCATGGCCTGCCACAACGGCAGATTCCACGGCATCACCGCGAGCACCACACCGATCGGCTGGTGTGAGACGAACGTCTGCTTCGCGCCCACGCGCCCGGCGTCGGCGTCCATGTCCCGCAGGAACGCGGGGCCCTCGGCGGCGTAGAAGCGGAGCCCGTGGACGCACTTGGCCACTTCCTCCTCCGCCGCCCGGAACGTCTTGCCCATCTCCGTGGTGATCATCCGGCTGACGCTCTCGATCTCCTTCTCCAGGCGTTCGGCCGCATGCTGTAGCCATGCCGCCCGTTCCTCGACGCTCGTCAGCCGGTACGAGGCGGCCGCGGCCGCCGCCCGGGCGAGCTTGTCCTCCAGTTCCTCCGGAGTCAGCTCTTCGTACCTCCTGAGGACCTCACCTGTCACAGGACTCGTCGTCGCAATAGCCATAATTCGACGGTAGGACGGTGGAATAGGGCTCGCAAATTCACCCATTTGCCTCAGATGGGATGCGAGGTGGCGGCCACCCCACCCGTCGCCGTGAACCTGGGCACATCACCAGGGCACCACTCCGTTGTCGTCGAAGAGCTGACCGGTGGGGCCGTCGTCGGGCAGCGCGGCCAGCCGGATGGCGATCGCCGCGCCCTGCTCAGCGGTCTGGGTGCCGCTGAACCCGTTGAGGTCGGTGGCCACGTAGCCGGGGCAGGCGTTGTTGATCAAGATATTGGTGCCGCTCAGCTCCTTGGCGTACTGGATGGTGACGGCGTTGAGGTAGGTCTTCGTCGGCGCGTAGCCCCCGCTGATCCCTCCGAGGTCGACGCCGGGCGTGGTCTGGAGGGCCAGCGAGCCGACATGGCTGGACTGATTGACGATCCGCGGGTGCGCCGAGTGGCGCAGCAGCGGCAGCATCGCGTTGGTGACCCGGATGACGCCGAAGACATTGGTCTCCACCAGCCGCCGCACGGTCTCCAGGTCGACGGTGGTCGGCTCCTGCGGCCAATCGCCCGCGATTCCGGCGTTGTTGACCAGCACATCAAGGCGTCCCGCCCGCTCCTCGATCAGCCGCGCCGCGCCGGTCACGCTCGCGTCGTCGGTGACATCCAAGGGCACGCCGAACGCGTCGGCACCCGCCGCGCGCAGTGCGGCCACGGCGTCCACCCTGCGTTGCTCGTCCCGCACGCCGACACCGACACTCCAGCCCAATGCGCCCAGCCCGGCCGCGATCGCGTACCCGATTCCCTTGTTCGCGCCGGTGACCAGCGCGATGGTCTTCTCGCTCATGACAGCGAGCATGGCCGCGCTTCGACCGGGCACCAACACCGTCTCGGTCATGCAGCGATACCCGGGCGGCATCGATCGAACTCCACCGGAGTTACGGTGCGTGGATGGAGATACGCGAGCTGCGGTACTTCGTCGCCATCGCCGAGGAACTGCACTTCGGCAAGGCCGCCGAACGGTTGGAGATAGCCCAGCCGCCCCTGTCCCGCGCCATCGCCGGGCTCGAACGACAGCTCGGGGTCACACTTCTGGAGCGCACCAGCCGCAAGGTCACGCTCACCGAGGCCGGGGCGGTGCTGCTGTCCGAGGGGCGCGCGATCCTCGGCGCGGTGGCCGCGGCCGAGCGGCGTACCCAGCAGGCCGCGCAAAGGTGCTCCCGCCTTGTCCTCGCCGTGAAATCCGGCACCGCCGGTGAATTGCTGGCCAAACTCCTCGACGCCTATCGCGCGGAGCCCGGCGCGGCCACCGTCGACCTGTTGCTCTGCGAAGCGCATCAGCAACAGAGACTGCTGCGGAATGGGCAAGCCGATGTGGCTCTGCTGCACTTGCCATTCGATTCGGTGGCCGGACTCGACACCGAAATTCTGCATACCGAGCGACAGGTGGCGATCGTGCCCGCCTCTCATTCACTCGCCGGGCGCGCACAGCTCCGGATGGTCGAGGTCACCGAATTGCCGGAACTTCCGATGGCTCGCTGGCCCGGTCCCGATGGCACCTATCCGCAGGGACCGGGGGCAGAGGTACGGAACCTGACACAGCTCTTCCAACTGATCGCGCTCGGCCGTGGCACCGTGATCATCCCCGAGTCCGCCGGTACCGACCTGCGCCGGGATCTCGCCGCCGTGCCGGTCCTGGATGCTCCGCCGGTGACCACGGTGATCGCTTGGCCCGCGCAGAGCCGGCTTCGCGCGGTCGCCGACCTGATCCGCGTAGCGACCAGTCTGTAACCGGCTGTTCATGCCGTCCGAGTTGCTCCGCGGCGCGACCGAAGCGGAGGGTCTGGGCGACGGCCAGGAAGTAGCGGGCCTGGCGGACCTCGATCGTCTGTCGCTCCAAGTCGCTCAGCATTCCCCGGTCTACGCGCCACGGCCATCTACAGTGCTGTAGATTTTCGACGCCACCACCCCACTCATCCATGGCGAAAGCAGGCACCCATGCTAGGGATAAGCGAGCTGGCCCTCCTCCTCATCGTGGTCATCGTCGTCGTCGGGGCCAAGAAGCTCCCCGATCTGGTCCGTTCCATGGGCAAGTCGGCCCGTATCTTCAAGAGCGAAGCCAAGGCGATGGCATCCGATGACGACGGTCGGCGGGACCCCTCCGTCCCGAGGGTCATCCAGGCCCAGCCCGGCGATGTGATCAGTTCCCGGACGACGGACCCCGAGCCGGGCAGCGGGAGCAGCGGCACCGGACCGCGCTGACGCCGCCGCCGCGAGGGGCGTGTGGCATGCCGCTCGTGGTGCCCAGGTCCGCTTCGAGGTCGTCCAGGGCCTGCCGGGCGGCCGCGATCCGTTGACGCAGCGGCTCCGGAGCGGGTCCGATGGGTGCGGGGCCCGGCGGTTCGGCCTGCTCCGCTTCCTCCATGGCGCGGGCTTCCTCGAGGGAGTTGATGACCACGCCGATGAGCAGGTTCACCAGGACGAATGAGCCCAGCAGTACGAACGAGGCGAAGTAGACGATGGTCCAGCGGGAGATCTCCAGTCCCGCCCGTACCGCGTCCCCCAGCCCGTCCAGGGTGATGAGCAGGAAGAGGGTCAGGACGGCCCGGCCGATCGAGCCGTAGTGCTCCGGGTCGTCATCGGCGAAGAACACCCAGCCGACCATGGCGTACACATACAGCACCAGCGTGCCGACCAGCAGGAAGCTCAGGGTGCCGGGAAGGCTCTTGCCGATGGCCGTGATCACCACCCGTATCTGTGGCAGGAACCGCGCGGCCCGCAGCACCCGTGCCAGGCGCAGCAGCCGCAGAACCGTCGCGTTCTCGCGTGTGATGGGCAGGAAGGCCAGCGCCACGACGGCGATGTCGAACAGGTTCCAGGGATCGCGGAAGAAGTCCCCGGGCCGGTCCCCGTGGGCCACCATCCGCAAGAGGATCTCGGCCGTGAAAATCGCCAGGAACCCGTGTTCCAGCGCCTTGAGTTCAGTGTGCCAGTCCGCCACCACACCGCTGTACGTCTCGACGCCGAGGACCGCGGCATTGGCCATGATGACGCTGAAGACCACCACACCGAACCAGCCCGAGTCGACGACCCGGCGGGAACCCTCCACGAGGGCGTGCACCTTGGGCGCGGCAGTACCGTTCACCATCTCGCTTCCATCAGTTCTGAGCCGCCACTCGCAGCCGAGGTTGCCCCGTATCCACCTATGGCAGCGGGCCGAACACCGCTGCCGCTACGTGCTTTCGCGATATCCGGTCGAGCAGGACGATGGAAGCCGCTTCCGCCACCGGTTCGGGGACCGGCCTCATGGCACCGTCCGGGTATGCCGTGTCGGCGCCGGGTAACGCGTGCAGCAGGCGGTCGATACCCCGCTGGTGCCGGGCGAAGATGCGTGGCGGAGCCCACCGGCCCCGCGCCTTCTGCCCCGCCAGCGCCTCGTCCGCCCCGACGTCCAGGAGCACCACGTGCAGCTCCCGTTGCTCCCGCCGGGTGTGCCGGGCCAGCCAGCGACGGAGCCAGGGCCGGCTGCCGCAGTCGTGCACCAGCAGGGGGGACATGCGGCGCATCCGCCGACGTAACCCCTGAAAATGTCTGAGTCGAGACCATGGCCGGTATACGCCGTACGGCAGCCAATCGGGCATGACCGCCTCGCAGGCGAGCCGGACCGCCCTGGGATCGACGGCGGGCGCCGCCTTGGACCAGCGTGCGATCAACGTGCTCTTCCCGCTGCCGGGCAGGCCGGAAACGACCACCACGGCATTGGCCGGATAGGCCAGGACGGCGGGGGCGTCGGCCCGCCCGCGCAGGTCGACCACGCCCCGCGGCCGAAGGCATCTGCCTGGCGGGCGGCTCGGCCGCGCCGCCGTGCCCACCTCGTCGATCGTGCTCACGGATGCCTCTTATTCCGCGGTCACACCACGAAGACGGCCGACTCCGTCTGAGGCGGGATTGCCGCCTTCGGACAGGCTCACAGTCACAGGGCACAGCTCCTGGGTTTCAGGTGACCAACACACGGGGGGCGGACGGGCGCGAAGGCTCGCAGAAGTAGATTTCCCCTGTCGCCGGGTGCCGGATCCGGCCGTAAATCTACAGCACTGTAGAAGCAGGGGTGTGCCGCAACCGATCATTTGAAGCCAAGGGAGGCGAGGGGCGCCGCGGTGGTACGCGAGGGGACTCTACAAACCTGTAGATTCTGTTTTCTCCTCACAATGGAGGTATTACTGAGAAGGAGATGCAGATGACGCTGTGGGACCGCCTCAAGGACACGGTCCAGACGATGCAGGCTCAGCTCACGGCGAAGAAGAACGACTTGCGGAGCGGGGCCTTCCGGGACGCGAGCATGGCGATGTGCGCCCTGGTGGCCGCGGCGGACGGCACGATCGATCTGTCCGAACGGCAGCGCGTCGCCCAGCTCATCGCCACCAACGACGTGCTCCAGAACTTCCCCCCGGACGAGCTGCACCGCCGCTTCGAGGACCACCTCGACGCGCTCACCACGGACTTCGCCCTCGGCATGGCGAGCGCCATGCGGGAGATCGGCAAGGCGAAGAGGAGGCCCGCCGAGGCCCGGGCCGTCATCCAGATCGGCATCGTCATCGGCTGCGCCGACGGCTACTTCGACGACAGCGAACGGGACGTCGTCCGCGAGGCTTGCTCGGCCCTCGACATCCCCCCGACCGAATTCGACCTCCACCGCCCCCTCCGCGTCCCCCGCCCGTACCGGGGCCCGGACGAACTCCCGCCGGTGGCCGGTGTCCAGGCGTCCGGGCGGGCCGACTCCGGTGCGGCACGGGGGATACGGCCCGGGGCCGCCGTACCCGGCGACGACCTCCAGGTCTTCCTCAAGGCGCTCACCAGCGGAACCCGGCAGCGGCTCTTCGCACACTTCATCGACGGCGAGGAGCTGACCGTCGGCGAGGTCGCCGAGCGCACCGGACTCGGCCCGTCGACCACCTCCGAGCACCTCGCGGTCCTCCGGCGCGGTGGCCTGCTCCAGTCGACGCGTAGCGGCAAACTGGTCCGCTACCGCGCCGACCGGGAAGGCATCGCCGAACTGCTCGGCCAGCTCCACGCCTACCTCCTGGCCCCCTCCGGTCCACAGGACCCCCCTCTCACCCGGGGTTGTGTATGACGCGCCCAGGATCACCGCCCACGGGCTCGTGGGCCCGGGAGCGGGCCCACGAGCGGCGGCGGAAGCGGGTGCGGGCCCACGAGCGGCGGCTACCGGGATGAGTCGGGATATGCGGCGGTCGCGCGGATTTCGACGAGGAGTCCCGGGCTGGCGAGGCCGCTGACCCCGATGATCGTCCAGGTCGGGTAGGGCGCTTCGACGAGGCGCCGCTTGGCCTCGACGAAGCCGGGCAGGTGCTGGCGGATGTCGACGTGGTAGCTGGTGACGTCGACGAGGGCGGACAGGTCGAGGTTCTCCAGCCGAAGGATCTCCTCGATCTTCGCGATGGCGATCTCGGTCTGTTCCTCGATGGTGTCCGGGATGGTTCCGTCGGCTCGGCGGCCGATCGTTCCCGCGATGAACAGAAGGCCGTGCGCGCGGACCGCGGCGGAATAGCCGAAGCCCGCGAAGGCGCTGGTGGTTTGCCCGAAGACTGCGTTGTCCTCGGGGATCTCGACGGTGTGGACGGTCATTGTGGTGCTTCCTTTTCCTTGTTGACGGAAGTTGTGGAGTCGGCGGAGTCAGTCGCCCCAGCGGGACGAACTACAGGCGTGCTCCATCCGGGTCCGGCCGTAGGTTTCGCGTTCGCGGAGGAATTCGCCGGGAATCGTGTACCGAGGTGCGTTCGCCGGGTTCTTCGCGGCCTGCGCGACGATCGCGTCGGTGAGTGAGCGGATCATGTCCAGCCGTGGATAGGCGGCGTGCACGGCGTCGGCCTGCTCATCGGTGACGGCGTCGATGTGGCCGCCCCCCAGCGGGCCGCCGAAGTCGAGGGCGACACCTTCGCGGACGAGTACGCACAGCGTGCCGTGGCGTTCCGCGATACCCGGCGAGGTGTGCAGGGCGATGGCCTGCCAGACCCGGTCGGCGTCGGCCGCGGGCACTCCGCGTTCGATGAGGAACGCGGCGGCCCGGTCGGCGCCTTCGACCTCGAACCGATGGCTGTGCGGGCCGTCCGACGCCACGCCGAGGTCATGCATCGCGCACGCGGCGAACAACAGGTCGTCGTGGTAGTCGTGGCCGACGGCCAGGCCGAGGCGGCCGGCCACCAGCCGGGCGAACAGATAGCTGCGGACGCTGTGGTTGAACACGGACGGCGTTTCCACCGGTCGGATGAGGTTCACGACGGCGTCGGCAAGCGGTGTGCCGGGCAGCGAGATCAGGTCGATGGCCGCCTCGTGGGGAGATCCGGTCATGTCCTCAGCCTCGCCGCGACCACCCTGACCTGGCGAGAGGCAAAATTTCCTCACTTCGATAGAATCTTGCCATGACAGTGCATCGAGTCGCGGTCCTGGCGCTGGACGGGGTCACCCCGCTCGACCTGGCGATCCCGACGCAGATCTTCACCACCCGGCCGGAAACGCCCTATGAGATGACCCTGTGCGCGCTGGACGCGAAGGTGGTCACCAGCGCGGGTTTCGCCCTGGTCGCCGACGGGGAGCTGGCGCAGGTGCGCACCGCCGACACCGTGGTCGTGCCGGGATTCGAACCGAACCTCCGGCTGCCGGACGCCGTGCTCGGCACGCTGGCCGAGGCCCGCGACCGAGGCACACGTGTGGTGTCGATCTGCACGGGCGCCTTCGCGCTTGCCGCGGCGGGCGTGCTGGACGGGCTGCACGCCACGACCCACTGGAAGCACATCGACGAGCTCGAGCGGGACTTCCCGGCCGTCAAGGTCGACCGCGATGTGCTCTACGTCGACGAGGGCGATGTGCTCACGTCGGCCGGGGTGTGCTGCGGCATCGACCTGTGCCTCCACCTCGTACGCCGTGACCTGGGCGCCGTGGTGGCCAACGAGATCGCCCGCGGTCTGGTGGCCGCCCCCCACCGGGACGGTGGACAGGCCCAGTACGTACCGGCTCCCGTCGCGGTGGCCGGTGAGGCGTCGCTGTCCGGTACCCGGGGATGGGCCCTGCAACGGCTCGGCGAGCCGCTCACGCTGCGCGTACTCGCCCGGCACGCGGGTGTCTCGCAGCGCACCTTCATGCGCCGGTTCACCGAGGAGACGGGCACGACCCCGTTGCAGTGGTTGCAGGGCGCCCGCCTCGGCAGGGCGCGGGAACTGCTGGAAACCACGGACCACCCGATGGATCGGGTGGCGCGGGACTGCGGACTGGGCACGGCAGCCAACCTGCGGCTGCACTTCCGGCGCGTACTGGGCACCACCCCCACCGCCTACCGCCGCACCTTCGGGCGCTCGAAGTCACCCAGTCCGGCCGGTTCAGCAGCAGCCATGCCCGCGGACTGAAAACGGGTCACCACGGCACTGACGGCCCGCTCCGGTGCCCGCGTGGCGTCACAGGCCCTCTGCCTGCGTGGGCAGCGGGTCGAGCACGGGGTTGGTGAGGTGCTGGTAGATGATCGAGGTGCGGAAGCCGACGATCTCCCGGCGGTTGGTGAACTGGTCCAGAAGGAAAGCGTGCAGGTGGTCGATGTCCGGGACCGTGACATGGACGAGGAAGTCGTCGCTGCCGGCCATCGTGTAGACGGAGACCACCTCTGGAAGCTGGGTCACCGACTGCTCGAAGGCGGCGACGACCTCCCGGCGCAGCGGCCGGACCTGGGTGAAGACCATCGCCTGCACGGAGCGGTTGAGCGCCCGCAGGGAGACTTGGGCCCGGTAGCCCTGGATGATGCCGCGCTTGTGCAGCAACCTGGTGCGTTCGAGGCAGGTGGAGGGGGCGATACCGAGCTTCTCCGCGAGGGCCCGGTTGGACTGCCGACCATCGGCCTGTAGATGGTGCACGATCGCCGAATCAAGTTCATCCATGACTGCCTCCTGGATCGCCATACCGAACTTACTTCGGCATCCCGTCAACCATTCCGTGCATCAGCCTAGCTTTGGGGGCATGAGCCGAGCGCTTGCACACGAAGACGTGACTATTCGACGTGGCCGCCGTTCCGGGCTGCCGCTGATCGTGGCCGTCCACTCCCGGGCCCTGGGCCCGGCGGTCGGCGGCTGCCGACTGCGCCGCTACGACACCTGGCAGCAGGGACTGGCCGACGCGCTGCGCCTGTCGGAGGCGATGACCTACAAGGCCGCGGTGGCCGGTCTGGACTTCGGCGGCGGCAAGAGCGTGGTCGCCCTCGACAACGACACCGCGCTCACCCCACAGTTGCGTGCGGCAGCGCTGGAGGATCTGGGCGAGCTGATCGCCTCCTTCCAGGGTTCCTACCGCACCGGCCCGGACGTCGGCACCGGCCCCGAGGACATGGTGGTCCTGCGGCGCTTCTCGCCGTACGCCTACTGCGCGCCCGAGGAGCACGGCGGTACCGGCAATTCCGGAGGCCCGACCGCCACCGGCGTCCTGGCGGCCCTGCGCGCCGGTGCGCGGCAGGTATTCGGCGATGCCTCCTGCGCCGGACGGACCGTGGTGATCAGCGGCTTCGGATCGGTGGGCAGCGGTATCGCCGCCGGCCTGGCCGCCGAGGGCGCGCAGGTCGTCGTGTCGGATCTGGAAGCCTCCCGCAAGGAGGCGGCCCTGGCGAGCGGGTACGGCTGGGTCGAGCCCGGTCGGGCTCTGTCCGCGCCGGCCGACATCCTGGTCCCGGCCGCCGTCGGCGGCGTACTCGATGACGTGACCGTCCCGCGGATCACCGCGCGCCTGGTCGTCGGCCCGGCGAACAACCAGCTCACCGAGGAGCGGGTGGCCGATGTCCTCGCGGAGCGGGGCATCGTCTGGGTGCCCGACTATGTCGCCAGTGCCGGCGGTATCGCCTACGCCCTGAGCCGGGAGTCGGAAGGCTACGGCCACGAGACCGCGCAGCAACGGGTGGAGGACATCGGCGACACCGTCACCCGCATCCTTGACCTGGCACACTCGACCGGCATCACCCCGCTGCGAGCGGCCCAGCAGATCGCCGAGCGCCGACTGGCGTCCTCGGCCTCGGAGTTCCGGGGCGCCTGATGGCCGGGGACAACACCACCCCGACCACGCTGAGCGCTTATGAGGGTGACGCGGCCGGTGCTGGCCTGGGGTGAGATGTCGAAGTCCTCGCAGGCGATGCCGCGATCCGTCGTTGGGGTGCGCCGCCGCATGCGCGGATGCTGGGGCGCATGCGTATTGATTTAGAGCCCGAGGCCATGGGGCCCACTCCGTTCTACAAGCTGTTGACCTCGGTGATCGTGCCTCGGCCGATTGCCTGGGTGTCGACGGTGGGCCGGCATGGCTCCGCGGATCTCGCTCTTGCGAAGTTCTGCGGAAAGTGGTGTCGGTCGGCTGGACGTTAGACCAGGTCAGAGGCGCTGAGCAACCGTAGCTTGGGTAGGAGACGGGCGCAGCCCGCTGTGAACCGTACTCACCCACGGACTCAACGGTGACGCAGACGGAAGGTCCCCTGCTGGCGTGGGTGTACAGGTACGGTTCGCTGGGTGGCGTGTACGGATGAAACCTCCATTTATGAGCGCAGTGTGTTGGCCGGTCAGCGGGATCCGTGGGGCACGCGGTCTGGGGCAGTGTGGATGATGGAGCGTTTCACGAGGATGTCCTCTGGGGTGAAGGAACGCCACAGCGTCACACGTGGTCTGGGTTGGCATGTCGGCTCCCCCACAAGACGTCCAGCGCGGCGACCGATCGTGAGGAGATCGAAGCGAACGCCTTCGCGGCGAGCCTGCTGATGCCTTCTGGCCTCGTCCGTTCGGAGCTGCAACGGCTCTCCGCTGCCGTAAGCCAAGACCCCGAACGCTGCACTACCGTGCTGGCCGCCATCTTCGATGTCAGCGACTGAGGTTTTCTCAACGTTGATCACTTCCAGACTCCGTTGAGGACGAGGGCGACGCGGGCGATATCGCCGATGCCGCTCGGGCTGAGGGTGACGTACTGCAAGCTGCGCCAGCGTTGATCGAGTTCAGCGGCAGCGCGTTCGCCCCGGGCGCGTACGTGCCGGATAAGCGCTTTGAATGTCCGGTTGTCGGGGTAGAGCGTCTGCTCGGACCGGCCTCTGGGGCGACGGTGCGGGACGCGGACGCCGATGCCCGCACCGGTGTAGCCCTTGTCCGCAAGTGTTGGCAGGCTATGGGCGGCCGCCTTGTATAGCGCGGGGAGCACGTGCCTGGTGCAGGTCCGGGGCCCGCTCGGCCAGGACATTGATGCCCTCGTGCAGGTAGCGGTAGCCGGTGGCCTGGGAGATCCCGGTGTCCCGGGCCAGTCAGTGCACGCAGTCGCGGGCGCGGAACCAGCGCGGTACCAACACCGCCTGGCGGAACGGCCCCAGAGCCCGAGAGTCCTTCGGCGTGCCGATCCGGCGGCGGTGGGCAGCCAACAGGCGGGCGAAGTACTGCGCCACATGGTGCGGAACGTCGAGCGTGGCAACATAGGTGGCCAACGTGGAGCCTCTGGTGGTTGCGGACATGCGGACATGGTCTTGTGGTGAGACCTGTCCTACCAGGGGCTTCACGCGTGCTCCCGAAGGGGGCTCGCGCATCCGGTATGCCGTCTGCACACGGAGGTCCACGTGGACACCGAACTGGGTTCCGCAGTCATCCTGATCACCGGCGTGATGGCGGCGGGGAAGTCCACCGTGGCCGAACTGCTGGCCGGGCAGCTACCCCGAGCCGCCCACGTGCGCGGCGACGTCTTCCGACGCATGGTGGTATCCGGCCGGGAGGAACTGCTGCCAGAAGAGACCGCCGAGGCCAGGGCCCAACTGGAACTGCGCTACCGGCTGTCCGCGCTGGTGGCCGACGAGTACGCACGCCACGGCTGGACCGCAGTCGTCCAGGACATCGTCCTGGGTCAAGCCCTGGGCCAGTATGTCGCCAGGGTGCATACACGACCCTTGTACATTGTCGTGCTGGCTCCCTCCACGGCAGCCGTGAAGAGCAGAGAGGACGAGCGCCTGAAGACCGGATACGGCCTCGCCTGGACACTCGACGCCCTCGACCACACTCTGCGCGAGGAGACGCCGCGCATCGGGCTCTGGCTGGACACGTCGGAGCAGACACCGGACCAGACGGTCTCAGCGATTCTCCACAACCTCCCCGCCGCCCGGGTACAGGCCGGCTGACTCCGGTCGAATGGGGCTTACCTCACTGAGAAAACCTCACTCGGCCATGGGATTCCGCCTCATCAACCTGGGCCTTGTGAGCTGACGCTGAATCCGACGGGATCGACACGAATGTCGTCGGAGGGGCGTCTGCCGCGATCGAGAAGGCTTCCTCGACGTGATCCCTCCGGCCCACAAGGCGAGGCGCGGGGTCCGTCGATAGGACTCTCGGAGCGCCATCGCCCTGCATGGGGCATCGTCTCGCGGGCGCCCCATCCGGCGGGTCATAGGTGTTCTGTCTCCGTGGGGAGCGAGTCGAGCACTGGGTTGGTGAGGAGCAAAAGCGTGTTGTCAGGCCGGAGCGCGGTCCGGGAGTAGGGAGTTGAACAGTGCGGCCGTCGTCGTGAGGTCCGTGGTGTGGTGGATCGTGCGAATTCCCAGAGCCTCGGCTGGCGGCAGGTTCTCGGGGTGATCGTCGACGAATACGCATTCCGGGCCTTCGAGCTCCAGGGCTCCAGCGCGCGCCGGTAGATGAGTGGCGACGGCTTCCGTACGCCCTCCAGCTCGGAAAGGATCACCGCGTCGAAAGAGTCACGCCACATGCCCTTGTCCTCGTAAGGGTTATACGAATCGATCCCGAACGAGCTGCTGAGCATCGCGACCTTGCTGCCAGCCGCGCGGGCGCGCTCCGCAGCGGCGACGATCTGCGGCTCGGCGTGGTGGTTGGCCAGGGCACGCCGCATGAGGTCAGTAGGGTCATTGCCGGTTGCGTCTGGTGCCGGAAGCGGCCCCCCGGTCGCTTCCGCGACGGCCGGGGGACCGGACCGTGATGCCCTGCTGCGAGGGCTGGCCCGCTGTCCGCCCGTCGACGGCACACGAACGCAGTTGTGCATGCTCGGATGCGGCGTGCTGGTCAGCTCAGGTAGATGTGCTTCCATTCGGCAGACGACATGCCCTGCGCCGCTTCGGCGAGCGTGAGCGCTGAGGGTGTCTTCAGCTTCGCCCGCGTGGTGTCCACCCATTCCTGGGCATTGCGGTAGCCCTGCTCCAGGTACTCCATACCTTGCAGCATGCACTCGAGCTTGTCCGCGTCGTGTGCCACGAGAACCTCCAGCGAGTCGCCGTTCTCGTACTCGTGGACCACGGCCTTGATCCCCTCCGCTACGGCTGGACGCGCCTTGGAGACCTGATCGGCGGTGACCTTCTCGTTCGACGCCGCTTCGAGATAGCGGCGCCCGATCCACGGGATGTCCCCGACGCGGGTCTCCTGGGTATCGTGGAAGGTGCACAGGAGGGCGACCTTCGCTGGATCAGCGCCTTCCATCATCGCCAGCACCGCGCCGATGATGGCGGTGCGGAATGAATGCTCGGCGATGGTCTCGGGGTCCTTGACGCCGGCGATCCACCAGCCGCTCCGCTTTCCTCGCTTGAGGGCACCCATCTCAAACAGGTAGCCGACCGTTCCCTTGTCGGCCTGGTCATCAGTCATGCAGATCGTCCCTTCGAGCGGATCACCGGCTGCTCAGCCTCAGACCGTAATGCACATTGTCCAGCTCACGCCTGGACTGGCGCGAGATGGCATCGCTGTCGAGCAGGCGGCGGACCCGGGCGGTCAAGTCGCGGTGCAGATCCAGGTCGGCTGACAGAACACCTGGCTTCGAGCTGATCAGCGCCCACACCGAGTGGATGTTCAAGTCCACGGCGCGCAGCGAGGGATCAAGCCGGTCGGCAAGGGCGCGAAGGAGCGGGAGGGCCTCCCAGGACTCGCCGTCGACATCGCTCATGAACGCGTCGCTCGCACGGGGCACCGAGTCGAGGCCCAGCCAGTGCGCCCAGTAATTGAGGTTGGCCATCTCGCTGGGGTCTTCTCCCATGCCTCGCTCGATGAATGCCTGAAGCGTCTCGATATCTCCATAGCGGATCAGCGACGTTGCCACCGACCTGGCGTCGGACCATGCCGGTGTCCACGATGCGTGACGAAGTGGCGTTGGACGGCGCCCCTGCATGTCAGCGAGCCAGGAGTGGGCGTCGGCGCTGGTGTCGTACGCACACAGGTAGAGCGCCTGCCGGCGCAGAAGCGAGCCACGCTCCCCGGCCCGATCAGCAATCTCCGCTGTGCGGCGGAGATTGGCGAACAGCCTTTCCCTATCAGGGGCTGGCAGCAGCGGTGAGTCAGGCGTGGGACCTCGCCGCCGAGGGGTCGAGGCCGGGGCTTTGGGGAGAACTGTGGGCTGCTCACCGGTCAGGGCCCAGATGATCATGTGAGTCGACGCTCGAGTGAAGACCCAGCTATGAAGGGGGTGCTGGGTGATGTCGTTACCGTCGAGCGAGTACTCGATCACGGCGTCGGCCTCGACTGCGAGATCCAGGAGAGGCAGAAGCGTTGCCTCGGCACCGCGTCCTAACAGGTGCCGCTTCAAGCGCAGGAATTGCGTCGAAGAGACGGCCGCCAGGGAACGACGGCCTGATTCCCAGCCCTGGACGGTCGTTGTGTCGATGCCGAGTCCTTCGGCCAGTCGGCACTGAGTCAGCGGAATGCGCTCGCGGATGATCTTCAGTAGATGACCGCAGACAATGCCACCCGCAGGGCGGGGCCGGGAACCCTGACCGCGAGTCAGTGTTTCTGTCCTGGAGCCCGATCGCTTCTGTGGTGCCATGCGTGCTCCCGCGTGGTTCGGCGTCTGCAACTCATACTTTGTGTCAGTTTTTTTGCCCGCTTGGTCACAGTAAGTTCATGCGTAGTCAGTGACCCAGCGCACACCCGGTCCAGCTTAGTCGCGTTGAGTGATCAAGTGGCTACGCAGGTGGTGACCGTGTATGCGCCCTACCAAGGAGCAGTGTCAGGGAGTTCGCGAACGCATGGCGTATGCGGAGCGAGGTCGCTGGCCGAGAGGGCGGCAATGAGCTCCAGAACCCACCCCGATGGCTTCCGACCGCGACCTGTCGGCGAGCAGCCTCCAGGAAGCCGCGTGCGGGTCGGACGGATCACTGGCTCTGGAGTGCACCTTTCGAGTAGGAGCGATGTGCAGCCCTTGAGGGAGCTGCCCTTCTACCCGCTCGTTCACCCGCGCCCGACTCCAATCCGAGGCCGTCGAACAGGCACCGCTCGGGCCCCGGTTGACGCAGATCCCGGGCCTCGAGCGGTAACGAAATCCCGGCACAAGATAGCTGGGACCGAAGGAGAGTTGTGCTCACACCCCTTAGCTTCATCGGTCTGGAAGAGGCATACCTGGCCTTGCTGAGGCTGGTATCCGAGGATCACGATCACCACATCTCTGCCCGTGGCAACGACGCCCGCGAGGTGATCGGCGCGAGCTTTCGCTTGCCGGACCCGCGTCAGCGCCTGCCTTTCCTGGCAGCGCGTAAGGCGAACCCTGTCTTCCACTTCGCCGAAGCACTCTGGTATCTGGCAGGCCGCAGGGACCTGGAAATGATCGGCTACTACGCGCCGTCCATGCGCTCCAGCTCCCGGGACGGCATCCATCTGGGCGGTTCCGCATACGGCCACACGATCTTCAACCCGGCTGACGGCGATACGGTGTCGCCCTTTGGCCGCGTCCTGGAGCTGCTCCGCGGCGAGCGGGACAGCAAGCGGGGTTACATTCCCGTCTTCGCCGCTGACGAGCTGGCGAGCAGTGACAACCCCGACATGGCGTGCCTCGCCGGGTTGCACTTCCTGGCGCGGGATGAGCGGCTGCACATGGTGTGCTACATGCGGGCCAACGATCTCGACTGTGGTCTGCTCTCGGACGTCTTCAGCTTCACCATGCTTCAGGAGTTCGCGGCCGTCCAGCTCGGCCTTGAGCTGGGCACCTACACCCACTTCATCGGCTCGGCCCACATTCGCGACCGCAACGCCGACCGCGTCCACCGAGTCCTTCTGGAAGCCGTCACCCGCTCGGCGCCGATCCAGTTCCCCTTCCCGGCGATGCCAGCCAGCACCACTGAAGCAACCGTGGCGCACGTTCTTGAACACGAGGAGGTGCTGCGTACGAACAAGGCCCACTACAGCGCGGCACACATCAAGGCATCGGGCCTTGATCCGTACTGGCAGCAGGCCCTGCTGCTGTTCGAGGTCTATCGGCAGATCCAGCACGACCACGCGGACACGGTGAACCCCGATGTCCTCGATGCTCTGGACCCGGGCCTGCGGTGGCTCGTCGGCCACCGCTGGTCGGCCTGCGCTGCCGCCCTGGACGGAGGAGAGGAGTGAGCCGGAAGCCACCGAGCGGCGCCGTGGTCGACGGCATCGACTTCGACCGGTGGGCGGTCATCCTGTGCAAGCCCGACGCGGTCGAGCGTGGCCTGGTGGACGCCGTCCTGGACCGGATCGGCGCAGTCCAGGTCGCGGTGTCGGGCCGGCTTGACCTGACCGTTCAGGCGTGGCAGGCGCACGTCCACTACTGGGACCTGCTGGTGGACGCCGACTGGTTCCCGGACCGTGACATCCCCGCCTGCCTGGACGCGGAGTACGCCAACCGCCCTGTCACGGTGGCACTGGCCCATGGAAATCCGGGAGTGCACTACCGCCTTCGTCAGCTCCTGGGGCACTTCGACCCCACCCGGGCCGCGCCCGGCACCATCCGTGGCGACTTGGGGGACGACAGTCTGGCCGCGGCGCTCGCCGAGCGGCGCCTGGTCCGCAACCTCGTGCACACCAGCGATGATCCGGACGCCGCTCGCCGCGACTTCGGCACCTGGTACGGCGCCCGTCGCCGCGCCCTGCTCTCCCCGCCGAGCCCCCCGCGCCAGCGCACGTCCGTCGACACCTGACGCCGTTTCCCTCGAATCGGAGGCATCATGAGCGAGCCGTACCAGCAACGCCCCTTACCGATCCTCGCCACGGAGGCGATAGGCGGGCTGAAGCCCGCCCTGGCGGACGTGATCCAGTACCGCAAGTCCGGCCTCTCCCTGAACTGGATCATCGGCTGCCCGCTGGACTGCGGTTACTGCATCCGGCACACCTTCAACAACTTCGAGATGAAGGTCCCCCGTCGGTTGATGAGCGACGAGGTGGCAGTCACCGCGCTCGTGGAGCATCGGTACTTCCGGCCGCACACCACGCCGCTCCAGCTCCTGAACCGGGCGACCGACCCCATGCTTCCGGCCGTCAAACCGCACCTGTTCACCGTGCTGCGGCACCTGGACGATCGGGGCCTGACCAACCACGTCCTGGTCATCACCCGCTGGCGCGTCTCCCCGGAGGACTGCGAGGTCCTCAACAGCTTCGAGAACCTACGCCTGACCGTGCTGGTCACCCACTCCGGCATCGACCACGAGGCCATCGAGCCGGTGGACTCCCAGATCGCCGCCGAGAGCCTGCGCACCCTCTACGAGCACGCCGAGCGGTACCGCACCATCCTGTACTGGCGGCCGATCGTTCCCGGGCTCAACGACTCCGACGCCCATCTGGAGCGGGCGCGCGAGTTGTCCCGGCACGCGCACGCCACGGTCTTCACCGGCCTGTTCTTCCGCCAGGAGATCGCCGCCTACTACCAGGCGCACGGGCTGCCCGTGCCGTACGAGGACACCGCCCGGCGCAAGATCCTTCCCGAGGTGGCCGAGCGGCGGGTGCTCGATGCCTTCCGCAGCCTCGAGGACATCTCCGCCCCGTGGGGAGCGTTGTTCCGCAAGACGAGCTGTGGCGTGGCCTACGCCCACGGAGAGGCCGACTACAACGGCCACTACGGCGTCCGCGAGCTGTGCGACATCTGTCCGGAAAAGCAGCTCGCGCTGTGCCACGCGGCCTGGGACAAACCCGATCTCGCGGACGTCACCGAAAGCGCCCGAACCCTTGGCGCGACCGGGCCCGTTGAGATCACCGACCGGGCGATCATCGTCGAGGGCCTGGACGAGCCGCCGCGCTACTACCTCCAGCACGGCTACGGCTACCAGTGCCACGACCGCGAGAAGCCTCACCACTACCGCCGGCATGGCCGTGCCCCCATCGGCTGGCCGACGGAGAACGGAATGCCCGCACCATGAACTTCGCCACCTGGCCCGCACTGTTCGTCGTGGACGTCGAAGGCAACGGCGCCAACCCGCCCGACCTGGTCGAGGTGGCCGCCCTTCCCATTCGCGACGGCGGGCCGGACACCAGCACGGCCGGGGCGTGGCTGATCCGCCCGCCCCGGCCTGTCACCCCCCGCGCCGCCAGCATCCACGGCCTGACCAACGGAGTTCTGGCGCAGTCCCCCGTATGGGGAGAGATCGCTAGCCAGGTCCACGCGCTCGTGGGCAAGGCGTGGATCTGCGCCCACAACGCACACACGGACTACCGAGTACTCAAGGCCCACCTGCCGGATTGGGAACCGTCCGGGGTCCTGGACACGCTCCGCCTGGCCAGGGCCACGTACAAGGACCTGCCCCGCTACACCCTCGACGCCCTGATCAAGCACACCGCGCCGGACCTGAGGGCCGCTCCCGCCCAGCGGCACCGTGCCACCTACGACGCCTACGCCACGGCACAGCTCCTCATTGCCATGGCCAGTCATTACGACACCTGGGACCAGCTCGTCGCCGCGGCCGTGCCGCCCGGCCTGCCAGGCGCCCCCGAACCAGAAGAGGACCCCACCCTGTGGTGACCGACCAGACACCCATCCGTATCGGCGTGCTCGGCACCCACTCCACCGGCAAGACGACACTGCTCAAGCGGATCCAGATGGAACTGCGTGGCCACGGGCTCACCGTGGCCCGCACAGGCCGACTCGCCAAACGCGCCGCCGCCATCGGCCTGCCGAAAATGCAGCACCACACCGCGGCCTCCACCGAGTGGATCATCACGCAGGGCATCGCCGACGACATCGCCGCCGCAGCACAAGGCGCCGACGTCGTCCTCGCCGACCGCGCCTCCTTCGACGCCCTCGCGTACTACCACGCGGCCCTTGAGTACCGCGGAGCGTGCTCTCACCGGCTGGAGAGGGAACGGTTGCGGCTCCTCGCCTCGACGCAGGCACCGAAGTACGGCCTCCTCCTGGCGACCGTGCTGGACCCGGACGTACCCGTCGACCAGAGCCACGACTACGACCACCGCTACCGCCTCCTGGTCGACCGCCACGTCCACGGTCTCCTGGCCGAAGACGGAATCCCGCACCAGCGCGTCACCAGCGACCACGAAAGTCACACCCGCGCCATCGACCGCGCCCTTCAGCTCTGCCTCCAGGAGGCCGCCGTATGACCATCATGCTGCCCGCGGGCACCATCACCATCGCCGGGAAGACCGTCTCCCGGCTCGGCTTCGGCACGATGCGCCTGACCGGCCCCGGCATCTGGGACGACCCCGCCGACCGCGCCACCGCATTCTCCGTGCTCCGCCAAGCCGTCCACACCTACGGCATCACCCACATCGACACCGCAGACGCCTACGGGCCCCACACCGTCGAACACCTCATCCACGATGCCTTACACCCGTACCCCGAGCACGTACTGATCGCGACCAAAGTGGGCCTGGCACGCCCCGCCCCGGACACGTGGGTCCCGCATGGCCACCCCGTCTACCTGCGCGCATGTGTCGAGGCGAGCCTACGGCGACTGGGCATGGACCGGCTCGAACTCTGCTACCTCCACCGCATCGACCCCCAAGTGCCCATCGCAGACCAGATCGGCACCTTCCAAGCCCTGAAAGACGAAGGCAAGATCGGGCACATCGGTCTGTCGAAGGTCACATCCGAGCAGATCCGCACAGTCACCAACGACATCACCGTCGCCGCCGTGCAGAACGTCCTCAACATGAGCAGCGACCGGCACGACCCGGTGCTCGAACTCTGCCGCGACCTCTCCATCCCCTATGTGCCATACCGGCCCCTCGACGCCGGTGCTCTCGCACGGCAGGGACAGATCGACGCAGCTCTCAACTGGCTGCTTCACCTCGGGAACCACGTCGCACCCATCCCCAGCACCAGCTCACCGGAACACCTCCGCCAACTCGCCGCCGCTGTGACGGGCGGGCGGTTATGACGCGAACACCCACGCCGACCACCGCGAATCCGGCTGCTCGCCAGCGCCACATACGGAAAACAGCTCCCTACGAGAACTGGCGGCCGCCGCTGGTAGGAGTGTCCGTACTCGTGCCCCTCGGGACCACTTGCTTACTCGTCGCCGAGCTACGCGGTGACCTGCTGGTGCCGTGTGGCCCCGTCCACGACGGGCAGACGCCGGAGGAGGCCGTCCAAAACGTCCTCCTGGGAGCGCCGAGCGGCATACCCGTCCTTCGACGGGTCGCCGTTGACTGGGCTCAGATGCGCCGTCGACAGATCTCCACGTATGTCGTAGCGACCAAGCCCCTTGTCCACGCCGACGCAGCTCGTCTCGCCTACCGTGACGGACGAGCGGACTTGCAGATGCTCCCCATCGCGCAAGCCACATCCGCTCTCCCCAGTCTGGCCCAAGCCCGGGTCCTTGCCGGGGTCAAGGCTCTCGCTGATGGGGAGATGGCCTATCTCGAAGCCGGTATCTTGAGCCGCACCGAGTCCGCCAGGTTCACCGGCTCCCGCCCACGGCGAGGCCAATGAGTTGTTGGACAACGCTCACCGCACGGGCGTCCGGGGGCGCGGCACGAAGTGGAAGGGGCGGCCGCCGTTGTCAACAGTGAGCGTCCCGTGACGGCCGGCACTCGACCACTCCAATTCAAGGTGCCACTCGATCTCGAAGGCCGAGGCGGCGGGGTAGACCTCGAATAGTTCAGGGTCACTGCTGGTGACGGTGAACGGAAAGTCCGGGCCGTCCAGGGGCCGGAGAACCGGGTGATCTGCGTCCAGGTCGGTGGTGAACCCCCGTTTCTCCAGGTGGCTCATGATCAGGCCCCAATGTTGTGCAGGACGCGGGGCTTTACGGGAGAGCACGACAGGACGCATTTCCCTGAGCACCACGGCCTGTGTAGCAAGCCCTTCCACGAGCACGCTGGCCCCATCTTCTGGAGTCCACGTGCCTGCCCACGTATGGGGGGCGGCTGGTTCGTCTGCCCACCGGTAGACGTCATTGGCCGTCCGGATGCCTGAACCGGTCGCCATACAGGGGGTCTCGAGTTTCCGCGACTCGTTGGTGTGGTGGATGGTGACGCCACCATGAATGACGCCCGCTTGGACAACCGGACCGGCCACGTGCGAATGGTCGGACAAGGAGTTCTCGGTGTGCGGTCGCTGCACTGGCTCTGTCGGTTCCTCAGGCACGCTCAACTCCCCCATGTGATCCCACCAGTGCCAACGGTTCCATCAGCGTGGCACAGGTCACCCGGGGCCGTCCGGATTTCTGTGTTTTCGTGCGCTTCTTGAACGCGGAGGTGTCGTTCTTGTAGATCTTGGCGAAGGGGTCCCGGTGCAGGCGACGGCGCGTATTCTCGGCGTCTTCGTGCCGACGGTCGACGCCCAGGGGCTGGACCATGCCGCGATCCGTCGTTGGGGTGTGCCGCCGCAAGCGCGGATACTGGGCGCATGCGTATTGACTTCGAGCCCGAGGCCATGGGGCCCACTCCGTTCTACAAGCTGCTGACCTCGGTGATCGTGCCTCGGCCGATTGCCTGGGTGTCGACGGTGGGCCGGGATGGCTCCGCGAACCTCGCCCCGCACTCGTTCTTCACCGTGGCGGCCGTGGCTCCGCCCATCGTGCAGTTCACCTCCGTGGGGCGTAAGGATTCGCTGCGGAACGTCGAGGACACCGGGGAGTTCGTGGTGAACCTCGCGCCGGAGGGGCTGTTCGAGCAGATCAACGCGACCGCGACGGACTTTCCGCACGGGGTGAGCGAGTTCGAGGCGGTGGGGGTGGCGCAGGAGGCGAGTGCGCGGGTGAAGCCGCCTCGGGTGGCGGGGTCGCCGGTGGCGTTGGAGTGTGTGGTGCACAGCACGATGGGGCTCGGCAACTCGACGGTGGTCTTCGGGCGGGTGGTGCATGCCGCGGTCGACGACGCGGTGATGGTCGACGGGCATGCGGAGATCAGCAGGCTGCGGCCGCTGTCCCGGCTGGGGAAGAACGAGTGGGGCACGGTCGGTGAGGTGCTGGATCTGGCCCGGATCCGTTACGCGGACTGGGAGGGCCAGGGGCCCGAGAAGGTGTGAGGCCAGGGGCCGGAGGAAGGGGCCGGAGGAAGGGGCCGCGGTGATCGGGAGCGTTGTGTTCGACATCGGCTCGACCCTGGTCCGTGAGGACCGCTACTGGGGTTCCTGGGCCGACTGGCTCGGGGTGCCGCGGCACACTCTGTCCGCGCTGGTGGGGGCCGTCGTCGCGCAGGGGCGGGACGACAAGGACGCGCTCCGTCTGGTGCGGCCGGGCGTGGACATCGACGCCGAGTGGCGGGCGCGGGAGGCGGCGGGTCGGGGGGAGTGGCTGGACGAGTCGGATGTGTACCCCGATGTGCGGTCCGCGCTCGGCGGGCTGCGGGAGTCGGGGCCGCGGGTGGTCCTGGCCGGGAATCAGACGCTGCGGGCGGGTGCGCTGCTGCGGGAGCTGGGGCTGCCGGTCGACGCCGTGGCGACGTCCAGTGAGTGGGGGGTCGCCAAGCCCGATCCGGAGTTCTTCCGGCGGGTGGTGGCGCTCGGCGGGGCCGCGCCGGGGGACACGCTGTACGTGGGTGACTATCCGGCCTTCGACATCCGGCCGGCGAAGGCCGCCGGGCTGCGGGCCGCGCATATCCGCCGGGGGCCGTGGGCGTATCTGTGGGCCGATACCGCCGACGCGGCGATGGCGGACTGGCGGATCGACTCGTTGAGTGAGCTGGTGGAGATCGTCGCCGAACGGTCGGTGTGATCGTCCTCGTGGCCCGCGGGCTCAGGGGAGGGGCGTGCGCTGGGTGAGGAATTCACACCCGGTGTGATGCGAGTGCTTGCATATATCTACCGCACACCCTTCCCGGGTGCCCCGCATGGCGATTGACTCGTCCCATGCCGCTCAGGGGGCGCCAGACCTGAGCGAAGGGGCCGCCGGACTCCTCCCTCCTCGGCCGGCGGCCCATCTCCCTGTCTGCGCGGATGCCTGTCTGTGCGGATCCCTGTCCGTACGGAGAAGCGCGTCAGCCCGCCGACTCGGCCGCATGGGCGCTCAGCACACCGAAGCCCACCAGCGCGAAGAGCACGAGGCCCAGCAGAATCCGGTAGATCACAAACGGCATGAAGCTCTTGCTGGAAATGAACTTCATAAACCACGCGATAACGGCATATCCGACAACGAAGGCGATGACGGTCGCGAAGATCGTCGGGCCCCATGCCGTATGCCCCTCGGACGCGTCCTTCAGCTCGAAGGCGCCCGAGGCCAGCACCGCCGGGACCGCGAGCAGGAAGGAGTAGCGGGCCGCCGCCTCGCGGGTGTAGCCCATGAGCAGTCCGCCGCTGATGGTCGCGCCGGACCGGGAAACGCCCGGCACCAGCGCCATCGCCTGGCAGACGCCGAATATGAGGCCGTCCCGGATGCTGAGTTCCTTCAGCGTCTTGCGCTGGTTGGCGACGCGATGCCGGCCGCCCGACTCATCGCGCGCCGCACGCCGGTCCGCGAAGCCCAGGACGAGGCCCATGACCACGAGGGTCGTTGCTATGAGCCGCAGATCGCGGAACGGGCCCTCGATCGCGTCCTGGAGGGTGAGCCCGAGCACACCGATGGGAAGCGAGCCGACGATCACCAGCCAGCCCATCTGGGCGTCGTGGTTGCCGCGCCACTCCTTGCTGAAGAGCGAGCGGAACCAGGCCGAGACGATATTGACGATGTCCTTGCGGAAGTAGATGAGCACCGCGAGCTCCGTGCCGATCTGGGTGATCGCGGTGAACGCGGGCCCAGGGTCGCTCCAGCCGGCGAACGCGGCCGTGAGCCGCAGATGGGCGCTGGAGGAGATCGGAAGAAACTCAGTCAACCCCTGGACCAGCCCGAGGATGAATGATTCAAACCACGACATTGAGTCTTCGCTATCCAGAGGCTGATCGTGCGCTGATCGGTTTCTGGCCAGAGATGGCCAGGCGTGACCGATTCAGGCGGGGTGGTCGGTGGGAAGCCGGCGGTCGAGGATCAACTGCCGGGTGTGGGCAGCGTAGCGTCCCCGGGTGCGCGGCCCATCAAGGGCCTGGTCGGACCATCGGTTCATCGCTTTGACCTTGGGTACTCGGCGCTCGGCCGCCCGGCCGCGGGCGCCCTGGTGAGGATCAGTCGTGGACGGCTGTGATCAGCCGTGGACAGCCCGGACAGCCGGACGGCCCGGACAGCCCAGTCAGCCCGGACAGCCGAGAGGCCGAGGAGCCGAGGAGCCGAACCGTATGACCGCGATCGGGCACGACGGAGGACAGGGAGGCCGAGGGAACGGGCCCGGCGGGACGATCAGCACCGAGGTCCCGGCACGGCTGGACCGGCTGCCCTGGTCGCGCTGGCACTGGATGATCGTGATCGGCCTTGGCACCGTATGGATCCTGGACGGTCTCGAAGTGACCGTCGTCGGCAATATCGCCAGCCGCCTCTCCGAGCCCGGCAGCGGGCTGCCCATCACCGACGCGCAGGTCATCGGGGTCGCGGCGGCCCTCTATGTGGCCGGGGCCTGCACCGGGGCGCTGGTCTTCGGCTGGCTCACCGACCGCTACGGCCGCAAGAGACTCTTCCTCATCACCCTCGGGGTCTATCTGGCCGCCACCGCGCTCACCGCCATCGCCTTTTCCGCCTGGTGGTTCTTCCTCTTCCGCTTCCTCACCGGCTTCGGCATCGGCGGGGAGTACGCGGCCATCAACTCCGCGATCGACGAGCTGATCCCCAGCAGATACCGGGGCCGCGTCGATCTGGTCATCAACGGGAGCTTCTGGCTCGGCGCGATGGGCGGCTCGCTGCTCTCCGTGCTGATGCTCAACACGGCGTTCTTCCCGCTGAACGTCGGCTGGCGGCTCACCTTCGCCCTCGGCGTCGTCCTCGGCCTGGTCATCCTGCTGGTGCGCCGGAACGTCCCGGAGAGCCCCCGCTGGATGTTCATCCACGGCCGGGCGGAGGGCGCCGAGGAACTGGTCGCGGCGGCCGAACGGCGGATCGAGGACGAGACCGGGCGGCGCCTCCCCGAGCCGGACAGGGCCATCACCATCAAGACGCGGAAGAGCACCGGCTTCATCGAGATCGCCCGGACGATCTTCCGGGCGTATCCCCGGCGCGCGGTCCTGGGGCTGGCCCTCTTCATCGGGCAGGCGTTCCTCTACAACGCCATCACCTTCGGCTTCGGCTCGATCCTGGTGCGGTTCTTCAATGTGCCCAGCGGCGACACCGGCTACTACTTCGCGGTCATCGCCTTCGGCAACTTTCTCGGTCCGGCCCTGCTGTGCAGGCTCTTCGACACGGTCGGCCGCCGCGTGATGATCTCGGGGACGTACCTCCTCTCCGGTGCGCTGCTGTTCATCACCGCCTGGATGTTCGGCAACGGCTGGCTCAGCGCGACCACGATGACCGCCTGCTGGTGTGTGGTCCTCTTCTTCGCCTCGGCCGGTGCGAGCTCCGCGTATCTGACGGTCAGCGAGGTCTTCCCGATGGAGACGCGCGCCTTGGCCATCGCCTTCTTCTACGCCATCGGCACGGCGGCCGGAGGCATCACCGGGCCGCTGATCTTCTCGAATCTGACGCAGAGCGGAGTCGTCGCCGACACCGCGCTGGCCTTCTCCATCGGGGCGGCGCTCATGGTCGCCGCCGGGCTCGTGGCCGCCTTCCTGGCCATCCCGGCCGAACAGCGCCCGCTCGAGGACGTCGCCGAGCCGCTGTCCGCCCGCGCGGCGGCCGCCTCCGCCTCCGCGCACGGACCGGCCGGGGGCTGAGCGCGACGCCCACCGCGGGTCCGCCGCTCGTCAGGCCGACGGTGGTGTCTGGCTCGCGGTCGCGTCCTCGCGGAGGCGCTCCCCGGGGCCCGTGAGCCGCAGTCGGCCACGTTTGCGCCAGGCCACCAGCGCCCCCGCGACGGCGGGCACCGTGATGAAGGCCATCGCGAGGAGGAAGACGGGCGAGGTGGGGGTGGTGGCGCGGCTGCCCGCGACCACGTACGCCGCGGTGTTCGGCACACTGCCCAGCCCCGTGGCCAGCAGAAAGGACGGCCAGCCCATCCGTGAGACGGCCGCGCAGTAGTTGGCGGCGGCGAACGGTACGCCGGGGAACAGCCGGATCGCCAGCATGGACCGGAACCCGTGGTGGCTCAGTTGCCGGTCCGCCGCCGTGAGCCAGCGGCCCCGCAGCAGCGGACGCAGCGCGTCCTGCCCCAGTAGCCGGCCGAGACCGAAGGCGATCCCGGCGCCGATCACCGTGCCGCCGACGGCCGTGAGCAGCCCGGCCTGGATGCCGAAGAGCGCACCGGCCGCCACGTTCAGCAGCGGCCGGGGCACCAGCGCCGCGGTGCCCACCCCATACGCGGCCGTGAACAGCAGCACGGCCGTCCCGCCCGACAGCTCCGGCCAGCCGTGGGTCAGCAGCCGCTGCGGCTGCCACAGCCAGACCGCGATCGCGGAACCGGTGAGCAGCGCGGCGAGCAGCCCCAGCCGCGACCACGGCGAGAGGAGCACGGCGCGGGCGCGGCGCGTGGCCGGTTTCGCGGGCGGTGCGGCGACATCGAGCATCGGTGGAGCGTAACCGACCAAGCCGGGCGGGCACCGTGATGTCGTCGCGTTGTCGTCCGATTGTCGGCAGACCGTCGACAGAGGGACGGCAGACCGTCTCAAACCAGTCGGCGTACGGCTCGAAACCAGCCGCCGGACGGCCCGAAATCAGCCGCCGGACGGCCCGAAATCAGCCGCCGGACGGCCCGAAACCGGTCGGCAGGCGGTCCGAGACCAGCCGCGGGGCCCGGGCCGGACCACCGGCAACGAGCAGGCCGGACGCCCGGTCAACCACCTCGTCAACCACCTCAGCGCCACGGGCGTTCGCTCCCGGACCACCGGTCCCACCAGCCCCGTACGCACCGAAAACCATTCGACGCGGACCGTACAGTGCGCGAAGATCACAGCATGTTCCGGCTCGCCTTCCTCACGCCGACGTCCGCGGTCGCGGACGCGCCGAAGGCTGCCGTCCCCTCTCTCGCTCCGGCCGCGGTCGCCGCCCTCACCACGGACCCGCCCGCCGCCGTTCCCGCCGTCCGCCTCCACGGCGCCCGAAGCTGACCCTCCTCGGACAACTCCGACGGATCCCCCAGGGGGAGGGTCGGCGAGGTTCTGGGGTCCGCGCTTCCCACCCCCGCTGACGAGGAGAGACCGTCGCATGTCCAAGCAGACCTATGTGCGCACCAAGCCGCATCTGAACATCGGCACCATGGGCCATGTCGACCACGGCAAGACCACGCTGACCGCCGCCATCACCAAGGTGCTGAGCGAGCGCGGCACCGGCGGCGCCTACGTACCGGCGGACCGCATCGACCGGGCGCCGGAGGAGGCCGCGCGCGGCATCACCATCAACATCGTGCATGTCGAGTACGAGACCGACACCCGCCACTACGCGCATGTCGACATGCCCGGCCACGCCGACTTCATCAAGAACATGGTGACCGGCGCCGCCCAGATCGACGGGGCGATCCTCGTCGTCTCCGCGCTCGACGGCGTGATGCCGCAGACCGCCGAGCATGTGCTGCTGGCCCGTCAGGTCGGCGTCGACCACATCGTGGTGGCCCTCAACAAGGCCGACGCGGGTGACCCCGAGCTGACCGACCTCGTCGAGCTGGAGGTGCGTGAACTGCTCTCCGCGCACGGCTATCCCGGCGACACCACGCCCGTCGTACGGGTCTCCGGGCTGCGGGCGCTGGAGGGCGACCCGCGGTGGACCGGGGCGATCGAGGCGCTGCTGGACGCCGTGGACATCTATGTGCCGACGCCCGTGCGCCACACCCAGGCCCCGTTCCTGCTACCGGTGGAGAACGTGCTGACCATCACCGGACGCGGCACCGTCGTCACCGGCGCCATCGAGCGCGGCACGGTCCGGGTCGGCGACCGGGTCGAGGTGCCCGGCACCGAAGTGGCCACGGTGGTCACCGGTGTGGAGACGTTCGGCAAGTCCATGGCGGCGGCCGAGGCGGGCGACAATGTCGCGCTGCTGCTGCGCGGGGTGGCGCGGGACGCGGTGCGCCGCGGCGATGTGGTGGCCGCGCCCGGCAGCCTCGCGCCGAGGCGGCGCTTCACCGCGCGGGTGTACGTGCTGTCGGCGGCCGAGGGCGGCCGGCGGACCCCGGTGACCACCGGCTACCGCCCGCAGTTCTACCTCCGCACGGCCGATGTGGTCGGCGCCGTGGACCTCGGGCCCCTCGCGGTGGCACGCCCCGGGGACACCGTCACCATGACGGTCGAGCTCGGCCGCGCCGTACCGCTGGAGCCGGGGCTCGGCTTCGCGATCCGCGAGGGCGGCCGGACGGTGGGCGCGGGCACGGTGACCACCGTGCTCGACCAGCCGTAACGACGACCGGTCCCGCTCGCCCGCCACCTCCGGCAGGAGGCGGGCGAGCGGGAGCCAAGGAGCCGGTGACGGCACGAAGCGCGAGCCCCGTGACGGCACAATGAGACGGTGAACGAGCCGATACCCGTAAGCCGCGCCGTGGACGGCGGCACCGCCAAGCTGATGCCGGACCTGGACCGCCCACACGCCTGGCTGCTCACGGTGGACGGCGCCCCGCAGTCGTATGTCGACCTCGACGATCCGGCCCATCTCGAATTCGAGTACGCGCGGCGGATCGCCCATGTCCTGGACGCGGCGGCCGACCCCGGCGCCCCGCTCGACGTTCTGCACCTGGGCGGCGGGGCGCTGATGCTGCCCCGCTATCTGGCCGCCACCCGCCCCGGCTCGCACCAAGTGGTGATCGAGGCCGACCGGGGGCTGCTGGAGCTGGTCACCGAGCATCTTCCGCTGCCGTCCGACGCGGGGATCACGGTGCGGCCGCAGGACGCCCGGACGGCGCTGGAGACCTCGTCCGAGGGGTCCGCCGATGTCATCGTGGCCGATGTCTTCGGCGGTTCCCGGGTGCCCGCGCATCTGACCTCCGTGGAGTACGCCCGCGCCGCGGCCCGGGCGCTGCGGCCGGGCGGGTGGTACGTGGCGAATCTGGCCGACGGGGCGCCGTTCGCCTTCCTCCGCTCCCAACTGGCCACCTATCGCACGGCGTTCGCGCATCTCGCCCTGATCGCGGAGCCGTCCGTGCTGCGCGGCCGCCGGTTCGGCAACGCCGTGCTGGTGGCCTCCCGGTCCGAACCGCCGGTCGCCGTGCTGGCCCGCCGCACGGCGGCCGACGCCTTCCCGGCCAGGGTCGAGTACGGGGCGGCGCTGGAGCGTTTCATGGGCGGCGCGGAGCCGGTACGGGACGCGGACGCCACACCGTCGCCCGAACCGCCGGACGGGGCGTTCAGCGTGGGCTGACCTGCTCCGGGGCGGTGCCCGTGGCGGCCGGTCCGCCCTCGGTGACGGGCGTGGTCCCGCGCCGGCGCAGCCGCCGTACGTCCGGGACCGCCAGCACCGCCAGCGTCAGCGCCAGGATCAGCGCCGAACAGCCCCACAGCGACGCCGACCGGCCGAACGTCTCCTCGGCCGGGCCCGCGAGCGCGGTGGCGACCGGCACCATGGCGACCGAGCCGAACCAGTCGTACGCCGAGACCCGCGACAGCTTGTCCTCGGGGATCTCCTGGTGCAGCGCGGTCATCCAGGACACCCCGAACACCTCGACCGAGACGCCGACCAGGAACATCACCACGACCAGTGCCGGAATCGCCACCGGGACGGCCAGCGCGGCGGATGGCAGGGCGAGCGGCAGGATGCTCAAGGAGCCCGCGAGCAGCAGCCGGTGTGGCCGCCAGCGCATCATCAGCAGACCGCCCAGGATGGTGCCCGCGCCGAACGCCGCGAGCGCGAACCCCCAGGGGCGCGCGCCACCCAGATGCTCCTCGGCGACCAGCGGGCCGAACACCGACTCGGCCGCCCCCACCACCGCGTTGACGACGGCGAACTGCACGATGATCGACCACAGCCAGGGCCGGGAGATGACCTCGTGCCAGCCCTCGCGCAGATCCCGCAGCATGCCGCCCCCGGGTTTTCGCCGGGCCACGGCGCTGACGTCGAGCAGGGCGCGCAGGGCGGCCGCGATCGCGAAGGCGGCGGAGTCGACGGCCAGCATCCAGCCGGGGCCGACCACCGCGATCAGCGCACCGCCGACCGCCGCCCCGCCGATCTGCGCACCGTTCATGCCCATCCGGAACAGCGCGAAGGCGCGGGCGGCCTGTTCGCCGGTGACGCTGGACAGCAGCATGCCCTCGGCGGCGGGGGAGAAGAACGCCTGCCCGGTGCCGCCGAGCGCGGAGAGCACGGCCATCTGCCACAGTCGCGCCTCGCCGGACAGGACGAGCACGGCGAAGAGAGCCTGCGAGGCGCAGTTGAGGCTGTTGGCGGCGACCATCACCCGGTGGCGGGGCAGCCGGTCCGCCAGCGCGCCGCCGATCAGCAGGAAGACGACCAGCGGAAGCGTGCGGGCCGCCGCCACGAGCCCGACGTCGCCGCCGTCACCACCCGCCTCCAGCACCGCGAACGCCGCCGCGATGAGGGCTCCGGCGTTTCCGAGGCCCGTCACCACGGCGGCGGTGGTCAGCAGTGTGTAGTTGCGGCCCGCCCACGCGGGGCGGCGCGGTCGGAGGCGCGGGGCCGGAGGAGTCGTCACATCGGGACTATCCCTGGGGGCGGGCCCCGGCGTCCAACCGTATTCCGGCCGCCGTCGGCGGGCGGTCAGACGGTGGTCAGGCGGTGGTCAGGAGACCTCCGACTTCACCGGCCGCAGCGAACTCATGATCTTCTTGATGGTGGAGTCCGGGACCTCTTCCTTGGTTCCCTTGACCGAGTAGAGGACCCACGTCGCGAAGTCACCGTTGGTGTCCGTGTAGGTCACCGTGACGGACTTGCCGTCGGTGGTGCACTTGTCGGTCTTCTTCACGCCGGTGACGGTGGCCGACGCGGTGTAGCCCTTGAGACCGTGGTCGCTGGTGAACTTCTTGGCCTCGGTGACCTTACGGGTCCCGGTCTGGTCCTGGTCGAAGGCGGCGAAGACCCAGTTCTCGGCCTCGATCTTGGCGGCCGACGCCTTGCTCTTGGCACCCTGCGCACCCTTGGAGCCCGCTCCGGCGGCGTGGCTCTTGTTGACGTAGCCGTCCTTGTCCTTGACCGAGCAGTAGTCCTTCTTGTACCTGGCCGGAGCGGACATGACAACGAGCGGCTTGCCCTTGTCGTCCTCGAAGCCCGTGCTCAGCCCCGGCGATTCGACCGTCCACTCCGGGGGGACGTCGAAGGCGTTGTGCCGCTTGGGGCTGACCACCGGCTTCCAGCCGGGTATGACCGCCTTGACGTCGGTGGCGTCACCGCCGGCGCGCGGGTTGTCCGCACCGCCGCCGGCCGGGTCCTCGGTCGTCGGTTCGTCGGAGGCCGGAACGGACGAGGGGGCGGTGGACGTCTTGTCCTTCCCCTTGGACTCGTCACCGCCGCCGCTGTCGTCCTTGCCCAGGACCAGCGCACCGGTGATGGCGGCGGCCGCGACGACCGCGATCGCCGCGACGATGGCGATGGTCGTCGTCCGCTTCTTGTTGTCGCGCGGCGGCTGCGGCGCGCCGGGCGGGCCGGACGGCGCGCCCCACTGCTGGCCGGTCGGCTGCGGCGGACCCTGCGGCGGGCCCTGCGGCGGACCCTGAGGTGGGCCGTAATCGGGCTGCTGCGGCTGGCCGTAGCCCGGCTGCTGCCCGTACCCCGGCTGCTGCGGCTGTCCCGGCTGGCCGGGCTGTCCCGGCTGCTGCTGGGGAGGCTGCTGATAGGGATTCGGCTGCTGGTATCCCGGCTGCTGATACGGGTTGGACTGGTCGTATCCCGGCTGCTGGTACCCCGGCTGCTGATAGGGGTTCTGACCTTGCGGGTTGTTCTGCTCGCCCCCGGGCGGCTGCTGTCCTGGCCACATGGCGAGTAACGATAGAGGGGGCCGACGACGGCTGCTACGGCTGCCCCGCGAACCGCCCTACGGCTGTCCCGCGAACCGCCCCTTCCACCGTTTGCTACTGGGTGGTAACTTCCGTGGCATGTCAGAAACCCAGCCTTCCGTCGGTGAGATGCTCGCCGCCACGGTTCCCATGGTGCGCACCCTGAACCTGGAGTTCCTCGAGGCGTCGCCCGAGCGCGCGGTGCTGCGCCTGCCGGACCAGCCCGACTTCCACAACCACGTCGGCGGCCCCCACGCGGGCGCGATGTTCACCCTGGCCGAGTCCGCGAGCGGCGCGATCGTGCTGGCGGCGTTCGGCGATCAGCTCGGCCGTGCCGTGCCGCTGGCCGTGCGCGCCGAGATCGGCTACAAGAAGCTCGCCAAGGGTCCCGTCACCGCGACCGCCACCCTCGGCCGGACCGCCGCCGAGGTGGTCGCCGAGCTGGACGCGGGAAAGCGCCCCGAATTCCCGGTGAACATCGCGATCACCCGGGAGGACGGCGCGGCCACGGGCGAGATGTCCATCGTATGGACGCTACGCCCTCAGTCCTGAGCGGTCATCCC
The DNA here is from genome assembly GCF_018883605.1 of Streptomyces niphimycinicus. GTDB lineage: Bacteria > Actinomycetota > Actinomycetes > Streptomycetales > Streptomycetaceae > Streptomyces > Streptomyces niphimycinicus. The sequence goes on from NZ_JAHLEM010000070.1 coordinate 44,182, forward strand.
TTCGCCGGAGTCGACGCGGGCGGGAGCACGACCTGGGGATGATGGCGACCGCGCGCCGATTGAGTAGTCTTCCCGGGGTGTGCCGCGCTCCCGTTCGGCGCACGCCGGGAAGCGATCGCCACATGGGGAGGAACCGGCGTTGCATATCGAGGAATGGCTTGAGACCGTACCCGCGGTCAGCGTGTATCTGCTGGTGGGTCTCGTCATCGGCCTGGAGAGCCTGGGAATCCCGCTTCCCGGTGAGATCGTCCTCGTCAGCGCGACGCTGCTGGCGGCCTCGCAGGACCACATCAACCCCTACGTCCTCGGCGCCAGCGCCATCGCGGGCGCGGTGATCGGCGACTCCATCGGCTATCTCATCGGCCGCAAGGGCGGACAGCCACTCCTCACCTGGCTGGGCCGTAAATTCCCGAAGCATTTCAGCGCCGAACATGTGGCGACCGCCGAGCGCTCCTTCCAGAAGTGGGGCATGTGGGCGGTCTTCGTCGGCCGCTTCATCGCGCTGCTGCGTATCTTCGCGGGCCCGCTCGCGGGTGTGCTTCAGATGCCGTACTGGAAGTTCCTCATCGCCAATGTGCTCGGCGGCATCATCTGGGCCGGTGGCACCACGGCGGTCATCTACTCCGTGGGCAAGGTCGCCGAGGACTGGCTCAAGCGCTTCTCCTGGCTCGGGCTCGTACTGGCCCTGCTCTTCGGGCTCGGCTCGATGCTCGTCATGAAGTGGCGCTCCAAGAAGGCCAAGCCCGCAACGGTCACGGCGGCCGACTCCGAGACGGCCGAGCCGCCGCAGCCGGTCCCGGCCGGCGACTAGGACGGCCCCGCCGGTCGAAGAGATCCGGCGACCAGAGCGGCCCCCGCCGGTCGAAGCGATCCGGCGACCAGGACGGCTGCCGCCGGTCGAAGCGATCGGACCGGCCAGGGCGAGGAACATGAACGGGACGACCAGGTGGGAGCAACGGTGCACGACGCCTTGATCATGGGAATCGGCGGCAAGGAGCCACAGATCGCCCCCGAGGCGTTCGTCGCCCCCACCTCGGTGGTGATCGGCGAGGTCGTGCTGGCCGCGGGATCGAGCCTCTGGTACCAGGCGGTGCTACGGGGCGACGGCGGCCCCATCGTCATCGGCGCCGACAGCAATATCCAGGACAACTGCACGGTGCACGTCGACCCCGGATTCCCCGTCTCGATCGGCGAGCGGGTCTCCGTCGGGCACAACGCGGTCGTGCACGGCTGCACGGTCGAGGACGATGTGCTGATCGGCATGGGGGCCACGGTCCTCAACGGCGCCCGGGTCGGTGCCGGATCGCTGGTCGCCGCCCAGGCCCTGGTGCTGCAGGGGATGGAGATACCCCCCGGCTCCCTGGTGGCCGGAGTGCCGGCGAAGGTCAAGCGCGCCCTCACCGACGAGGAACGGGAAGGCATCAAGCTCAACGCCCAGGTGTACGCGGACCGGGCGCAGCAGTACCGGGAAGCGCTCAGAGGCGGCGAATAGCTCGATGTGATCGGATGGTGGTCATGGACTGGGAAGCCTTCGCCGAGCACATGGCCACCATGGCGCGGGACCTGCTGGCGCAGGTATCCGTGGAGGCCACTCTCGAGCGGATCTCCGAGTACGCGGTGGACATCGTGGACGGCTGCGACGCGGCCGGCATTCTGATGCTCCACGGCAAGCGGGCCGAGTCCCTCGCCCCCACCGACGGTCTGGTGGTCCGCTCCGACCGGCTTCAGGAGCGGCTCGGCGAGGGGCCCTGCTACGACGCCGCCCGGCGGCTGGGCGGTGAGCGGGTCTTCCGGATCAGGGACTTCACCCAGCCCGAGGAGCGCTGGCCGGCCTTCGTCTGCCAGGCACGCGACCTCGGCATCGGCAGCATGATGGGATTCCTGCTCTACACCGAGCAGGAGGACCTCGGCGCCCTGAACCTCTACTCGGCGCGCCCCGCCGCCTTCACCAAGGCCAGCGAGACGGCCGGCTGGCTGCTCGCCTCGCACGCCGCGGTCGCCTTCTCCAGCGCCCGTACCGCAGACCAGCTCCAACGGGCGATCGAGACCCGGCACACCATCGGGGAGGCCATGGGCATCCTCATGGAACGGCTGAAGATCACCGAGGATGACGCCTTCGCGCTGATGCGGCGGGTGTCCCAGGAGCGGAACGTCAAGCTGCGCGACCTCGCCCGGCAGATCTGCGAGAGCGGCGGTATCGACGGCTGACGGGCGGTGCGACGGCTGACGCATCGGGACGGGCGGTATGCGGTATCGACGGCTGACGCATCGGCCGGAGCCGACGCATCAGCCGAACGGCTCTTCCGACCCGTGGTCTGGACCGGAGGGGCCTGGCCACCGAGTTCCCCCGGGGGTACGCCGACGGCTTGCGGGGCGGGTACCCGGCCCGCCGGGTGCGACACCCTCATCCGTCCACCCTCATCCGTCCACCCTCATCCGTCCTTGGACAGGACGTGCGGGGCGTGGGTCCTGACCGCCTCCATCAGCTCGCCCATCGACGGGTTCACCATGGGCCGGCCGGCCACCGTCACGGTCGGCACGGTCTCGTTCCCGTCCGCGACCGATCGGACGAACGCGGCCGCCTCCGGATCCCGCCAGATGTTCACCTCGGTGTGCCGCAGCTTGGCGAGGCGCAGCCGCGTACGCAGGTGCATGCAGAACGGGCACAGCGGCCGCCAGTACACCACCACTCCGTCTTGGTCCTCACGGTCCGCCATCACGAATCCCCTCGTCGAGCCGCCCGGTCGGGCGCCGCACCGAGCGTAGCCGTGTCCCGTACCCACTCCGAGGGGTCCGTACGGGGCGCCAGGTGGTGACGAGGGCCGCGGCCAGCAGCAGTTCGGCGACGTCGCCGCCGTAGTACATGATCTCCGCGCCGCCCTGGACCTCGGCGATCGGGGCGTGGACCTCGACCCAGAAGCCCCCGTACATCAGTTGGGCGATGGTGGCGTGGGCCGCGATGGCGAGGCCGAGGACCACCAGCCGGGCCGGCACACCGGGCCGGGCGGGGGCCGGGTCGGGACCGGCGATGACATACGCGAACAGCCAGCCGGAGAGCAGGAAATGGGCGTGCGTAAGCCAGTGCCACCCGGGTCGGCCCATGGCGGTGTCGTAGAGGGGGGTGAAGTACAGCAGCACCAGCCCGCCGGTGGTCAGCAGCAGGGCGGTGACGGGGTGGGCGAGCAGCCGCGCGGGGTGGGAGCGCAGCACGGCGGTCAGCCGTCGACCCCGGTGCGAGGGCAGGACGCGCAGCAGCAGGGTGACCGGGGCCGCGAGCACCAGCGCGAGGGGTGCGTACATCCCGAGCAGCAGATGCTGGGCCATATGGCCGCGGAAGTCCCGATGGGCGAACGGTGCGAGTGGGGGAAGCAGCGCCACGGCCATGAGAACGAGCCCGGCCGCGAAGCTCATCGATCGCGTGGGCGGCCAGCCCTGGGCGGGGTTGCGGCGACGGACGCGGCGGACGGCCAGTGCGTAGGCGGCGGCACACACCAGCAGGGCGAGGACCGGCAGCCATACGTCCAGGGGGCCGCCGCCCCCGCTACCCCCACCGCCCCCGCCGTGCGTATGGGCGGGGTGCGCCGTGCCGCCACCCATCACACGTGTCCGGTGGCGCGGGGCGCCTCGGGGTCGGGGGCCGCCCCGCCGCGTTGCAGCAGATGGCCACCGGCCACCAGAAGGGCGCCCAGGATCAGGAAACCGGCGTCCCACCACGGCTGCTCCGGGCCGGTGCGGACATGGTGGATGCCGAGGATCTGGTGATCCAGCACCCCCTCGACCAGGTTGAACAGGCCCCAGCCGACCAGGATCCAGCCCCATAGGACGCGCGAGCCCCACACCCGGCGGCGGTCGTGGGTGACCCGGGCGTAGAGCAGGGCCAGCCCCAGCAGGACCGCGATCCAGCACACGGCGTGGAAGATCCCGTCCCACACGGTGTTCATCTCCAGCCCGGAGACGGTGTGCGGGTTGTAGTACCTGACCCCGATGCGGTCGTGATTGGTGCTGCTGAGCATGTGATGCCACTGAAGCAGTTGGTGCAGCAGGATCCCGTCGAGGAATCCGCCGAGCCCCACGCCCAGCACGATCCCCGGCAGCCGGATGGTGTGCGGTGTGGGCAGACCGGCCCGGGTTTCGTCCGCCGTGGTGGCCATCACCGCTCTCCGTCCTGACGACAGTCCTGACGACGGTCCTGACGGCAGGGTGTTCCCGCGCGCCCGTCGCCACCACGGCTTCCCGGCCGGACGCGCTTCGTCACCGGTCCGCGCCGTCTTTCCGCCATACGCCGAGCCGGGGCGGGGTGGGGCGAGCCCGGATGGGGGCGGGCGGCGTGGGCTCAGTGGGGCCGGGGTGGGGCGGGGTGGCGTGGCGTGGGCTTGGCCGAGCCGAGCGGGAGCGGGCCGAGCCGAGTCGAGCCGGGCTGGGGCGGGGTGGCGTGGGCTCAGCGGGGCCGGGGCGGGGCGGAACGGTGCAGGCTCAGCCGAGCCGGAGCGGGGTGGGCTCAGCCGGGCTGAGCCAGTTCAAGGTGAAGCCGGGGCGGGTCGTCCGTCAGGCGGCGGTGACGGTGAACAGCCCGCCGTCCGGGTCGCGCAGGATCGCCTGACGGCCCGTGGGGGAGGCGGTCGGCGCGAGGGCGACGGTGCCTCCGGCGGCGCGGGCCGCCGCCACCGCGGCCGTCACATCGGGGACGCGGAAGTGGACGTACCAGCGCGGCCGGACCTCCGGGTCGGGGGCCTGCTCGACGGCGCCGCCGTGGACCACAGCCAGCTTGCGCCCCGCCTCGCGCACGATCACCTCGTCGTTCTCGTACTCGATCGAGCAGTCGCCCGCGGGGGACGCCCAGCCGAAGACCTCGCCGTAGAAGAGGGCGGCCGCGAACGCGTCACGGGTGCGCAGCTCCAGCCAGGGCGGGGCGCCGTCCGGGCCCGAAGGCCAGCCGGGCAGCGCCTCGCCCGCCCAGAAGCCGAAGACGGCGCCGTCGCGGTCGGCGGCCAGCGCGGCGCGGCGGCCCGGGCCGAAGGGGAGCGGGCCGACACCGACGGTGCCGCCCCGCTCATGGATCCGTGCCGCGGTGGCGTCCGCGTCCGCCACGGCGAAGAACGGCGTCCAGGCGGCCGCGCTCCTGAGGCTGCTCGCGAGTGCTCGGACCCCGGCCACCGGAGCGCCGCCGAACAGCGCCGTACGGAACTCCTCACCCCGCCCGGTGGGACGCCAGGTCCATCCGAGCACCGCGGTGTAGAACTCCTGCGCCGCCTGGAGGCTGGGGGCGGCGAGACTCACCCAGCAGGGGAATCCCGGCCGTGCGTGGCCGATCGGCTGCATGGGCACCACTCCTCACACTCCGCCCCGACACCACCGCGGGGACTGGAGCGGTGTACCCCGACGGCGGGGTGCTATGCCCTCTCCACGGCCGAGGAAGCGGCCGAGGCGCGGGGCGCGGGGCCAGGCGTCCGGGGTGATGTCATGCCAGATGTTCCGGGCCCGGATCAGCAGGGTGCCCAGGACAGCGGTCCGTGGTCCGCAGTCCGCGGTCCGCAGTCCGCGGCCCGCTCAGCCCGTGGCCAGCAGCAGCGTCCCGACCAGGGCGAGTCCGGCGCCCGTCGCCTGGACCACGCGCAGCCGCTCGCCGAGCAGTCCGCGGGCGGCGAGTGCGGTCACCACGGGGTAGAGGGAGGCGAGCACCGCGGCGACGGTGACCGGGCCATGGTGGGCGGCGAGGTTGTACATGCCGTTCGCGGCCACGTCGGCGAGGCCCACGAAGGCGAGCGCGGGCAGCGACGCCCACACCACGCCCATCCCGCCCTCGGGCAGCCCGGGGTTTCCGCGCCGTACGGAGAACAGGAGCGCGGTGCCGCCGACCGCCACATTGCACACCCGCTGGACGAACAGCGCGAGGAAGAGCCCGGTCAGCGTGGACGATGCTTCGGCGATCAGTGCCATCACCGAGCCGAAGCCCAGTGCGGCGACCAGGGTGAGCAGCAGCGTCTGCCGCTGGACGGGCGCACCGCCGGTCTGCGGACCGCTCGCCAGGACCACGCCCGCGACCGCCACCACGACCCCCGAGACCTGGAGCAGCCCGGGCCGCTCGCCGAGCACCAGCGCGACGCCGAGGGGCACGATGACCCCGCCGAGCGCGCCGAGCGGGGAGACGACGCCCATCGGGCCGAGCGCGAGGGCCCGGTAGAAGGACAGCATCGCGGCCGGGCCGACCACACCGGCCGCCGCCGCGAACCACAACTGCGGGCCCGCCTCGGACCAGCCGCCGGTGGCCACCACGATGGCGCCGAGGACGGTCACCGCGATGATCTGGGAGGCGACGACCACGGTGAGCGCGGGTGTGCGCCGGGTGAGCAGCCCTCCGCCGAAGTCGGCCAGCCCCCAGAGCAGGCTGGTGGCAAGAGCGAAGAGCGCGGACATGGTGAAACCTCGCCGTACAGTGTGGTGGACGTGGGAGTACAGCCCACAGTAGTTCACTGCACTCGACTACGCCATTCACTATTTTGGACGGACCGGATCGTGACGGACCTCGATCAGCTCACGCAGTCGCTCGCCCGCAACCTCAAGCGGTGGCGCAACGAACGCGGCTTCACCCTCGATGCCCTCGCGGCCCGCGCCGGGGTCAGCCGGGGCATGATCATCCAGATCGAGCAGGCCCGGACGAATCCGAGCGTGGGCACCACGGTCAAGCTCGCGGACGCGCTCGGCGTGAGCATCACCACCCTGCTCGACTACGAGCACGGGCCGCGGGTGACCTTCGTCCCGCCCGAGCAGGCGGTGCGGATGTGGTCCACCGAAGCGGGCAGCTACACCGCCCTGCTCGTCGGCACCGAGGCGGGCGGTCCGCTGGAGATGTGGGGATGGCGGCTGATGCCCGGCGACGAGAGCGCCTCCGATCCGCATCCGTCCGGCACGGTCGAGCTGATCCATGTGACGGCGGGCGAGCTCACCCTGGTGCTCGGCGGCGAGGCGCACACCGTCCCGGCCGGCACCTCCGCGGCGTTCGAGGCGAACACCCCGCACACCTACCGCAACGAGGGTGCGGCGCCGGTGGAGATGACCATGGCCGTGTCGGTACCGCCCGCCCGCTGACGCCATCCGGCCCTTCGTACCCGGCCCGGCCTGCTAGTTTGACGGCATGAGTACGCCGATGGATGCCTTCGACGAGGTCCGGCCCGCCGTCGAGTGCCTGGACCTGCTGACCGCCCCCGTCGCCGAGGCGCTGCGCGACTGGCGTGGCTCGGAGCCGGTGGAGCAGGTGCTGTTCGTGGACACGGACCCGGACAAGGCCGACACCGCCACGCTCGTCGAGAACTACGGCCCCTGGCTGCTGGAGCAGTCCGCCAACTGCGTCGTCGTCGCGGGCAAGCGCGGCGGTGAGACCACCCTCGCCGCCTGTCTGGTCCTGGCCCACACCCGCGCGGACGTCAATGGCGTCGTACGCCGCCATCTCGGCGCACGCAAGGCGTCGTTCGCCCCGATGGACACGGCGACGGGCGAAAGCGGCATGGAGTTCGGCGGCATCACCCCGATCGGCCTGCCCGCCACCTGGCCGCTCCTCGTGGACTCCGCCGTCGCCGACATCCCCTACGCGCTCATCGGCAGCGGCAGCCGACGCGGCAAACTCATCGTCCCGGGCAAGCTGCTGGGCGCCCTGCCGGGCGCGGTGGTCCTGGAGGGCCTGGGCGCCCCTGGCGCCGTCGGCGCCTGAACCCGCCCATGCTGCGACGCCCGGCGTAGCTCACTTGCCCGCGGGACGGTCATGCGGGCGCTGTTTGCGTGGGTCAGGACGCTAACCCTGACCGCTTCGCCATGGCCAGGAGGTCCCGTCGGCTGCGCTGGTGCATGGTCCACAGAACGCGCAGCACCTCCCGCGCCATCGGGTGGATCTCCGCCATCTGCGGGGCGACGCGGAAGGCTTGCTTCAGCGCCTCCTCCGCGCCGACGAGATCCTTCGTCGCGAGACGAGCGCGGGCGGCGTCGATGGCCAGTCGGCCGATGCGCGACGGTTTGAGACCCGAGGGAGGCGTCGTCAGCAGCGGTGTCGCGACCTCCGCCGCCTTGTCCGGCTGGCCGAGTTCGATGCGGGCGGCCAACTCGTACAGCGCTGTGTTGCCGGGGCCGAACGTCAGATTGTGCTGAAGGACGTCAGGGCCGGTGATCCGCTCGGCGAGTGCCGTTGCCCGACGGACATGGTCCGCGGTGGCCGCCTTGTCCTCATGTCTGGAGGCCAGGACGACGCCGCGCAGATGCAGCGAGCCCAGATGGACGACCCGCTCCAGGTCGTCACCCGGAGCCATCTCGTAGCGAACGATGGCACGTTCAATGATCGCCAACCCGTCGGAGTACTCACCGGCCGACTGGTACGTCCCCGCTTCATTCCACGCCGCTGCCGCTTCGGCCGACGGGTTCCACGTCTGATGAGCCGCCCACTGCTGACGGCTGACGATCATGTCCGCCAGGTCAGGCTGGCGAAACCGATGGGCGCAGGCGTACGCGCAGCTATAGACGTCAGCAACTTGCCCCCACGCCGTGGCGTCGCCGTCGCTCTCCATGGCCGTCGCGGTGACCTGGCCGAGCAGCCTCGGGAGGAGCTGGAGCAACTCCAGGTAGTTCGTGTCCGCCCGAAGCCGGGCGGCTCGCTGGAGCGAGGCAGCGAGTTCACTGGGTGGCGGAACGTCCTCGCGCGGCAAGGTGTGGCGGCGGACGACGGTGCGAAGAGCGTCCATCAGTTCGTGTTGCTGCGATGGATCGCTGAACGGATCGCCGTAGACCCTGGCCGTTGTGACGCGCAGCGCGGAGGCAGCGGAGGCGACGAGGGGCGGAGTCGCCGGGCGCAACCCTGTCTCGATCTTGCTCAGATACGACAGGGAGATGCCCATCTGTCGGGCCAGGCTCGCTTGACTCGTCCCGCGGACTTTCCGGAGTACCGCGATGTTCTCACCGGCTGACGGCGCGCTGTGCATAGGTTCACTGTCGCACGCCAATTCGTCTGCGTCCTTACTCCGAACCGCTTCTGACGGTCTGTTGTGCAAGCTTTGTGTCAACTGATCACGGGCCACCCGTAGTTATCTGGTCACACAGGGGAAACAAGTGACCGGGAGCCGCGATGACCACTCACGACGAGCCAAGGACCCTCGTATTCATCTACGACCGGGAGGAGACGACGCAGACGGATCGGCTGAACACGCGCATTGCCCTCTGCCGAGCCTTCGCCGCCCAGATGAATTGGGAGGTGGTCGGCCAGTGGGTTGATCGCGGAGATGCTGCCGTATCCGAACGTCGCCCGTTCTGGCAAGGCATGATCGCCGCGATGCGCCATGAAGGCCGGGGTCGGCGCTTCGTATGTCTCGTGGCGAGCTGGGAGCGCATCGCCTACGACCCGGTCACCAGTGACAGGCTGCGGCAGCTCGTGAGCAACATCGACGGGGTGTGCGTAGCGGTCAACGACGCGGCCTGCGAGGTGCAGCCCGGGTTGGAACCTGCGGCCATCCGTGGCGTCGACGCGAACGGCAAGCCCCGTACCTGACTGGTTTCCTCGTCCCTCATCCACCGAGGCCCCTGCCTGTCGTGGTGCTGGAACGCCAGGGCAGGCAGGAAGTGGTCCGGGAGCGCCTTGGTCGGCTCCGTCCCGGGCCGTGGCCCCCGCTCCGATGTCCGTTGTGCGGCGAGTGGAGGAGTGGGGGCCGCACACAGCCTCGCCCCAGTCGCGTGCTTGGAGGCCAGTGACCAGGGCGGGGACAGCGCACCACGCACAGAGAAGAGGCACGCGCATGAATCACGGTACGGCTCTGCTGTCCGCCGAGGACCGAGCGGCCGTCGTCGACACGGTCATGACCAACAACCCCGATATGCCGCCGACTCTCGCCGGTCGCATCGTCGACGAGGCCACGAAATTTGTGATCGCCGCGTCGTGCTCGTCGGAGCAGAGCCTCACCCCGTCCAGAATCGTGGATGAGGGCTGGCATGCCCTCATTCTGCACACGCACCTGTATATGGGTCTGTGTGACCGACGGGGCGATTACGTTCACCACTCGCCCGGGTACGACCCGAAGAATTACGATCCGGAGGTCCTGGACCGAACGAAGCTACGGATCTCCGAACTCGGATTCTCGATCGACGGCGATCTATGGGGGGCGCCGGACTCGGATGTGGCCACCGTGGCGGCAAAGTGTCAGCACGGGAAGGACGACGGCCCGATCATCGTCCAGCCGAAGCCCAAGCCCACCGACTGACGCGTAGGCTGCGGGCCACCGGAAGGGAGGACGAGTATGGCGCGCATGGAATGGATCGACCCGCGGTACGCGGATCTGGTCGCGGCCATGAGGAAGGCTCAGGTGGAGAACTCCAGGCAGGCCCCGTCTGACAACTGGCCGATCCGAGGGTTCATCATCCCCGACGCCAACCGCAGACCGCCTCGCTGACGTCACAGCCTCATCGTGGCGCCGTCCGTGGGCTTCCCCATGGCGCCGGGCGGGGCTTGTTGATGTCCGCGTCGGCCGTAGCGCAGGTTCCTGACGGTTGCCGCTGCGATGGGGGAGCGGTCAAAGTTCGGCGATGGCGCTCAGCCGAGCCGGGGGATTTCGATGGCCGGGCAGCGGTCCATCACCATGGCGAGCCCGGCGGCGCGGGTGCGCTCGTACGCGGCCTCGTCGATGACGTCGAGCTGGAACCAGACGGCCTTGGCGCCGATGGCCACGGCCTCGTCGGCGACCGGGCCGGCCAGCTCGCTGTTGACGAAGACATCGACCACGTCGATCGGGAAGGGGATCTCGGCGAGCGAGGCGTACCCCCGCTCGCCGTGTACCGTCTCGGCCTTCGGGTGCACGGGCACGATCCGCTTGCCGAAGCGCTGGAGGACGTCGGCGACGCCGTAGGCGGCACGCCGCTCGTTCGTCGACAGGCCCACGACGGCCCAGGTGTCGCCCAGCTCGGTGAGGATCTTGCGCACCGTCGACGGGTCGCCATACATGCTTGCCTCCTGCGGGCGGGAGAGAGGACCTGTTTTCAGCTCAACAGGCAGCACATTGGTCTGCGCGCCAGCCCCTGAC
>NZ_JAHLEM010000700.1 GCF_018883605.1 Streptomyces niphimycinicus
ACGCGCCGGCCGGGCGGGCGGACAGGACAGTGGCGGGGCTTCTTGACCAAGCTCCTATGAGGTCACGGACGCCCGTCCGGTCGCGTGCGAGGCGGCTCCTCCGAGCGGATCGACAAATCCAGTACAAGACAGTCGAGACGTCGGTCAGTCCGTGAGTCAGACCCGTCGGAGAAGCCACGTCACATCCTCACTGTCAGTCCTGCGCTGGCACACACGCCTCGTCGCCCGGAAATGGACCTATCCACGCCGCAATCCAGGCCGACCATCGAAACCGGGAGCATTACGGCATCTGGTCCCGCGCCTCGCGCGGGAGAACCCCGGGTGGGGGTACCGCCGGATCCACGGCGAACTGCTCAACCTGGGACGCAAGATCGACGCATCAACCGTCTGGGAGATCCTGAAGAACGCCGGGATCGACCCCGCGCCCCAGCGAACGGACCATTCCTGGCCCACCTTCCTCAAAGCCCAGGCCTCCGCCATCGTGTCCACCGACCTCTTCCACGTCGACACGGTCTTCCTGCGACGCTGGTTCGTACTGTTCTTCATCGACCACGACACCCGCCGCGTACACATCGCCGGAATCACCCGAAACCCGACCGGCCCCTGCATCACCCAGCAAGCACGCAACTACCTCATGGACCTGGGCGACCGCGCAGAGTCGATCAAATTCCTCATCCGGGACCGCGGCGCCTACTTCACCGACAGCTTCGACGCCGTCTTCCAGGCGACCGGCATACGCGTGGTCCCCATCCTGCCCGCCGTGCCACGGATGAACGCGATCGCAGAACGCTGGATCGGATCATGCCGACGTGAGGCAACCGACCGCATCCTGATCACGGGAGAGCGCCACCTACGCCTCATCGTCAGTGAGTACGCGGAGCACTACAACAGACACAGGCCGCACCGATCCCTCGGACAACGGGCGCCGAACCGACTCACCGAGCCCGAGCCACTCACCGCCACCGACAACACTCGCATCCATCGACGTGATCGACTCGGCGGCCTCATCCACGAATACACGCAGGTCGCATAGGGATGACACAGTTTCCGGCACCCACACGCGCGCAGCCCCATGTGGCCCTTGCCGTCCAGAGCAGAGGCCCAACTCTGCACCAGAGTGGTGACGTCCGCGCTGATCCAACCGTCCGGGGCGGTGGTGCAGGCAGGGTTGCCCTTGGTCTGGGTGGACGAGTGGTACTGCTGCTGCCATGTCGGCTGCTTCGTCCACCGCGAGGCGGTGGAGGAGGCGGTGGTGTCCCAGATGGTCCACTCGTACGCCTTGCAGTCGTCGTTGCCGGAGTGGAAGTTCCACAGGCTGACGTCCGCGTTCGTGACCAGGGTGTCCTTGAATGCCGCGGTGTTCCAGGTGATGAACGACCTGGCGGTACGCGGCGTGCCATCGCTGTTGGTGGTGCCGGGGTTCCCGAAGTCCAGCTCGACGTCGGTGGACAGGTCCCCGGTCTCGCCCTGCTGAACGTAGGTATCGAAGACGTTTGTCAATGATGCGGAGATCCTGGCTCTCCGTCATCAGATCATGGTGCTCGATCGCCAACTCGGCGGTGCCCGACTACGGTTCACTCCGAGCGATCGGGCGCTCCTGGCTGCGCTGCTGCACCGGATGCCGTTGCCCACCCTGCGGCGTCTGCGACTGCTCATCCGCCCTGGTGGGGGCCGGTACTTCGGGTTTCCCGAAATCTGGCCGCGGTCGCTCGAGACGGCGCTCTCGCACAGCTGCTGTCAGCGCGTCATGATGATCGATCGTGCTGCTGCGACTGGCTTACCTGGGTGTGACAAACGCGTTCGCAATGCTTCGCCTGCTGACGATGACCGACCGGGACAAGGACGCCGAGATCCTCGCCCTGCGCCACCAGATCACC
>NZ_JAHLEM010000701.1 GCF_018883605.1 Streptomyces niphimycinicus
ATCGTGCTGCTGCGACTGGCTTACCTGGGTGTGACAAACGCGTTCGCAATGCTTCGCCTGCTGACGATGACCGACCGGGACAAGGACGCCGAGATCCTCGCCCTGCGCCACCAGATCACCGTGCTGGAACACCAACTCGGCAAGGAAAAGATCCAGTTCACCCCGAGCGACCGGTCCGGATCCTGGGCGCCACCGCGCATCCGAGCGCCTCCTGGGTAGCGCAAGCGGCGAGGAACCTCGTCATGGACCTCGAAGACCTCGGCTGCCGGGCACGGTTCATGATCCGGGACCGGGACGGGAAGTTCCCCGGCCTCTTCGATGCCGTCCTCAAGGACGCGGGGATCGAAGTCATCCTCAGCGGCATCCAGATTCCAAGAATGAACTCGATCAGTCCTCCACGAATACCGACATGCAGTGTGACCTACACGGATGAGATTTCCGGCAAGGGCAATGCCCGCTGATCAAGCTGGCGCACCGGGGAAACTCCAAGACCCCCGACAGAGTCAAGCTTAGCCGGGTCCTTGCCGATGACTGTCGTAACGCTTGCCGAATTCTTGCCGTTGGCTGACCGTCATATCGAGTCAGCCGGACGCACGGGAGGCGCCCGCCATGGCGAGAAAACGACCATTGCCCACCTCGCGGCTTTCATGTTCGGGCCGCGCACCTCCCACGATTTCTCGCCCGAAAGCTGCACAGCGATGACCTCGTGATCGTCCCAGTGCAGATGGAAGCCGTTGGTTTCACCGACCGCGAGGTATGCGTTCGCGGAGGTCAGTTCGCCCGACCACCAGCTCAGGGCCCGGTAGGCGACTTCCAGCGTCGGGTCGAAGGAGTCCACGTGGTCCAGGACCACCGTGCCACCAAAAGCGCGGGGCTGGTCCCCGTGGCGAAGCTCCCGACCATCGCCCGTGAGGGGCGTCTCGAAGGGCCGCGGCGCGACGCTCCCGGGCGCGTTCAGGGGCTTCAAGAGCCCTCGGGGCTGAGGAGGAGCTTGCCCGTGGAGCGGCGCTGCTGGAGATCGCGGTGGGCGCGGGCCGCCTCCTCCAGCCGGTAGGTCCCGCCGACGGAGGCGTCGATCTCACCGTCGCGTAGCCAGCCGAACAGCTCCGCCGAGCGCTCCAGGAGTTCGGCCGGGTCGGTCGCGTGGTTGTTGAGTGTCGGACGGGTGAGGAAGAGCGAGCCGTGGGAGGCGAGCAAGCGCGGGTCGAATGCGGGCACGGGGCCCGAGGCTTCGCCGAAGAGGACGAACGTGCCCCGCGGGCGGAGCGCTTTCAGCCCCGCCTCGAAGGTGTCGCGGCCCACGCCGTCGTAGACGACGTCGACACCGCGTCCCCCGGTCAGGTCGCGTACCTGCCCGGCGAGGTCGGTACCGCCGGCGGTCACCAGGGTCTGCCAGGCGCCCAGCGCCCGGACGGCCGCGGCCTTCGCCGGCGTGGAGACGGTGGCGATGACCTTGACGCCGTTGCGGGTGAGCATCTGGGTCAGGAGGCGGCCGACGCCTCCGGCGGCCGCGTGGACCAGGGCCGTCCCGCCTTCGCGCGCAGGGCGGGTGGAGGTCGTGAGGTAGTGGGCGGTCAGGCCCTGGAGCAGCAGGGCCGCCGCGTCCCGCTCCGTGATGTCCGCCGACAGGGGGACGGCGGCCCGCACGGGCACCACGACCTTCTCGGCGTAGCCGGCAGGGGCCGTGCACCAGGCTATGCGGTCGCCCGGCACGAGGGAGGTCACTCCCTCGCCCACGGCCGTCACCGTGCCCGCGCCCTCGGAGCCGGGAGTGAAGGGAGGGGACGGCTTCCCGCGGCCTTCACGCTCGTAGACGTCCTTGAAGTTGACGCCGATGGCCGAGGGACGAGCCAGCACCTCTCCGGGCCCGGGCGTCGGGGTGGGCAGTTCGGCGACGGAGAGGACCTCGGGGCCTCCGTACTGGGTGACGACGATGGCGCGCATGGTTCCTTCCGGGGCGGTGTGCGGGGGTGTGGAGGTCAGGGACGGGGGACGCGGAGGTCAGGGACGGGTGGTGTGCGGGGCGCGGGCGCGGGAGGGCAGAGCCGCGGGTACGGCCATGACGACGACCAGGAACGCGAGGGCGACGAGGGCGAGGCAGATCCGTAGCCCCGCCGGCCCGGGGGAACCGTCGAGCAAGGCGCCGAAGAGGGCGATCGCCACTGCCCCGCCGATCTGGCGCAGGGCGTTGAGCGCGCCGGAAGCCAGGCCCGACCGGTCGGCGGGCACTGCGCTCAGGACCACGGCGGGCAGGCTCGGCCCCATCAGCCCCGCGCCGAGCCCGAGCAGGGCACTGCCGCAGAAGAAGATCCACCAGCCGGGGTGTCCGCCGAGCGGCAGGAGCGCGCAGGCGCCGGCCGCGGCGGCCAGTGCACCGCCGATCAGCAGCGGGCGCGGGCCGGTACGGGTGACCGCCCGGGCCAGGACGAAGGAGGCCAAGGCCCACAGTGCGGCGAAGGGCACGAAGGACAGTCCCGCCCCGAGCGCATCGAGGCCCCAGGCGCTCTGCAGCCGCAGCGAGAGGGCGAACTGTGCACCGTAGGCACCGAACTGGAACAGCGCGCCGATGACCAGGCCGCAGGCGAACCGCGGCCGGGCGAGCAGGCCGAGGGGCAGCACGGGTGCCGCCGCACTGCGCTCGACAGCGACGAACACCGCGGCCGAGGCGAGGGTGACCGCCAGCAGCGCCCACGTCACGATGTCGGTCCAGCCTTGGGCCCCGCCCTCGATGAGCGCGCCGATGCCGCAGCCGACGACCATGACGGCCAGTGCCTGCCCGGCGGGGTCGAGGGCAGCTTCGCGGGTGGCGGAAGGCGGCACCTGCAGCCTGGTCAGCCACCAGGCCAGCAGTCCGACGGGCACGTTGATCAGGAAGACCGAGCGCCATCCGACGGCCGTGGTCAGCACTCCGCCGAGCACGGGGCCGAACACAAGGGCGAGGGAGCTGACCCCGCCCCAGACGGTGAGTGCCCTGGCCCGCAGGGCGAGGTCCGGGTACATGCGGGCGATCACTGCCAGTGAGGCGGGCAGCAGGCCGCCGGCGGTGACGCCCTGAAGCACCCGGGCGGTGACCAGGAAGCCCAGGCCGGGGCTCGCCGCGCATGCCGCCGAGGTCACGACGAACCCCAGCAAGGAGACTTCGAACACCCGCCGCGCGCCCCAGCGGTCGCTGACGACCCCACCACTGAGCAGGAAGGCGGCCAGGGTGATGGTGTAACCGTTGATGAGCCACTCCAGGCCGGCCAGGCTTCCGGCGAGGTCCCCCCGGACGGCGGGCAGCGCGACGTTGAGGGCGCTGCTGTCCATGAGGACCATGAAGAAGCCGAGACAGACGGCGAAGAGGGCGAGCGGACCGGTGGGCCGGGAGGCTGCACCCGCTGCGCCCGGGGGCATGCTCCCGCCGGCCGCGTCCTGGCGGGATGGCGGGCGGCCGGGCATGACACACCACCGTGCTTCCTGGGACGTCTAAGGTATTCGACGGAGGTCGATCACCATGAATGTAAGACCAGAGCCGAACACTTCGTCAACCCCCCCGCCTCGCGCGCCGGATGAAGGGCGCGCCCAGTCACAGCGGGCCCGGAACCTCTCGCACGTCCATCCCGCCGACGTGACGCTGAGCGATGCGCTCACGGCCCTCGCCGATCCCGTACGGCGCACCATCGTGAAGGAGCTGGCGGGCGGGCCCGACTGGACCCGGGCCTGCGGCACGTTCGACCTGCCGGTCACCAAGGCGACGCGCAGCCACCACTTCGCGGTGTTGCGCCAGGCCGGCGTGATCGAGCAGCGGGACGTGGGTTCGCGCCGCCTGAACAGGCTACGCAGGCCGGAGTTCGACGCGGCCTTTCCCGGCCTGCTGGATCTGGTTCTGCACGAGCGCCGAGCGAGCCCCGGCGAGTCCTGAGCGATGAGTTCCGAAGACGGGTACGGCGGCGGGAAAAGATGGAAGACGATCCTTTCATAACCGGATCCTTTCATAACCGGATGTGGTCCGGCCGTAAACGCAGTTCGGGTTTATAGGAACCTCACCACCGAAGCGCTCCGGTGAACCTGGCGAATGACCTCCACGCCATCGTCGCAGAGCGCCCTGGAAGCATGGCTAAAGGCACCGCCGACCGCCTGCTCCGACGGGCGCTGAAATTCATCCTGATGGCGTGGCACCGACCCCGCACCGGCGCCGCGCCACAACCTGGCTCCCCCTTTTCGCGGTTGCCCTTGCACACATCCGTCGAGCTGCCGTGATCGGCCGCAAAACCGGCCGCCGGACCGATTGTGAGTCGATTGTCGACCCGGCCTAAAAAATGGAACCAAGGGGAACTAAGGATTAGTTTAAATCTTCCAAGACTGGGGAAATCTATGCCTTTTAAAGTCGTTACATCCCCCATATCCACTAATCGAACGAAATATCCATGCCTGGTGCATATATTTTACGGAGTCTTGATAGCGGCACCGAGCGACCGAAGTGCAAGCTTGTTCTGCTGGTCCACACATATTCCGTGATACTGCACTTAATGGTGGTGTTATTGTGATGACGGGCATCATCGGCACTGAAACTGCTGAGCAAGAAATATGGCACGAACAACGCCGACGCGTCGGCCTGTTAACCGAGCGGGAATGCCAGGTATTCCTTCTGCTGGGGGCTGGGTATTCGAACCGCAGAATTTCCGCACGACTTCAGGTGACCGAAGGAACAGTCAAGGCGCACATGGCGCAGATTCTCAGCAAACTCCGTGTCGAGTCCCGGCTCCAGGCAGGTCTGGTCTCCCTCACGCACCAACTCTTCAACAAAGGTCCAATGGTTGCCGACCGCGAGGTCCGATAGAAATCTCCAGGGCGACGGCCGGACGTTCCATCCCGGCTCCCATCGGGATCGGGGACCGGGATCAGCCCCCGCGACGTCGATTCCCGCGGCCGTCGCCCCTGTTCGCCCTCCGGAAGGCGCAGGAGGACCGTTCCAGGAAAGTCCAGGAATGACAGACCCGGATCGATCTAGGAGAGCACGTGTCCGTTACCGATGCCCATCCGCGGCAGGCGGGGCCGACCGCCGGCGCGGCCCCCGACCCGAGAGAGACCATGAGGAGTCTGCCAGGGCCCCTCCAGTCCCTACTCACCGTCTTCACGGGCAAACCCCTGGCCGGCCAGGCCCCGTTCGGCTGGTCACCCACCTACCACCTGGCCGCCGCGGCCGCCGCGATGATCGTGGGAGCCGTCATCGGTGCGACCGGATGGGCGCTGGGGTCCTGGTTCCTGTTCCTGCTGCTGCCCGGCTGGGCCGTCACCCTGCACGGCATGCGCAACCTGCGAATGATGGTCTACCACCAGTGCTCCCACAAGAACATGTACCGCAAGCGCAAGCTCGACGCCGTCATCGGCCGGGCGACCTCCAGCCTCCTGATCATCCAGAACTTCGAGCGGTACAGCCGCGAGCACGTCAGCGACCACCACGCCGCTCACCACATGACCCTTCGGGACCCCACCGTGCAGGCGTTCCTCGTCAGCCTCGACCTGCACCCTGGCATGACACGACGCCAGATGTGGCGCCGTGTGCTGGCGAAGCTCGGCTCACCGCACTTCCACCTCGCGTTCGCCTTCGCCCGAACCCGCTCCTTCTGGAACAAGTCGGCCACGAGCGAGAAGGCCACCTCCCTGGTGCTCTACGGTGCCGCGGCCGCCGCCACGATCG
The DNA here is from genome assembly GCF_018883605.1 of Streptomyces niphimycinicus. Lineage (GTDB taxonomy): Bacteria > Actinomycetota > Actinomycetes > Streptomycetales > Streptomycetaceae > Streptomyces > Streptomyces niphimycinicus. Next base: position 5,681 of record NZ_JAHLEM010000701.1, read on the forward strand.
CGACGGGCACGTGGGACGCCCTGCTCGTCGTCTGGTTCGTCCCGCTGATCCCGCTGTTCCAGGTCAGCAACACTTTACGCCTGTGCGTCAAGCACACCTTCCCCCCGGTCAGCACTGAAGTCCGGCGCGGCCGCGAGTACTTCGCCTCCCTGACCAACGCCATATTCATCGGCGAGCCGGCGCCCGACCGGGCCCTCCCCACCGGACGGCGCACGCTGGCCTGGGCCCGCTGGACCCTGCGCATGCTGTTCGTCCACGCCCCTTCCCGCTACCTGGTTCTCACCGGCGACACCGTCGTCCACGACTACCACCACCGCGCGCCTTCGAGCCGCATCTGGTCCGACTACCTCTTCGCGCGGCAGCAGGACGTCGACGCGGGGCACCCCGGCTGGCCCCCCTACCACGAGGTGTGGGGCCTGGTCCCGGCCATCAACTACGTCTTCGACTCCCTCGCGGCCGCCGACGCCGAGGAGTACGACGTCGCCCGGCTGCGCTCGGTCAGCAAGCGTGAGCTCTTCGCCGCCTTCGACGACTGATCCCCGCCCGGCCCACGCGCCATCACCCGCCCGGGCCACGGCGCCGACATCCGATCAGCCCTCGACGCCATCACCCGCCCGGCATCGTCACCCACCCGAAGGAGCAGCATTCCCATGTCGTACAGCGAACGCCGCCTCGTCATCCTCGGAGTCGCCGCCAGCGATAGCCACGCCGTCGCCAATCACCTCATCGCCCATGCCTTACGGGGCCTCGGCTTCGAGGTCGAGAACCTCGGCACCTGCACACCCGTCGAAGAATTCGCCCAGGCATGCGAGCAGCACCCCGACGCGGAAGCCGTCATCATCGGCAGCCTCAACGGCCACGTCCACGAGGACCTGCGCGACCTTCCCGCCGCGCGCGAAGCCGGCCGCATCACCTGCCCCGTCATCGTCGGGGGCAACCTCTCCGTAGGCAGCAAGAAGGACCCCAGGGACCTGGAGCGCCTCCAAGCCCTCGGCGTCGATCGTATCCTCCAGGACCCGGCCCAGCTCCTTCCCGCACTCGACGAGCTGCGGGCGAGCCGGACGGCGGACCGGCAGCGCCTGCCCGTGACCTCATGACGAAGATCGGCTATCTGCCCGGGCACTCCGGGAGTCCCGGCACGGACGCCCTGCCGCCCCTCGCGGAGTCAGTCGACTACATCGCCTCCCTCGGCAAACCCACGGCCGCCCGCGTCCTCATGGACGCCCGCGACGCGGGCCGGGTGGCCATACAGCCGCGCTGCGGCGTCGGCGGCCATGAGGAGATGAAGGCGCTCCTGCGTGAACTTGAGGACCAAGCGGCCCCCGACATCCTCACCCTCACCATCGACTCGCACACCCGCCTCAAACGCTTCGAGCAGGCCCTGCGCTCCCTCAACCGGGCGCCCGCCGACCTCAACGGCTACCCCCTGGTCAGCCACGGCTACCTCCGCGGCCGGGAAGTCAACGAGTCCGTCGCCGCCCCGCTGGAGATACGCCACGGCTCGCCCGACGCCCGCATCCTCTTCGACGTCGCCGTCGCTTCCGGCATCACCTCCTTCGAGGGCGGCGGCATCTCCTACAACCTGCCGTACTCCAAGGCGGTCCCGCTCGCGGAGTCCATCGCCGCGTGGAACGCTGTCGATGCGGTGTGCGGGGAACTCGCCGGCCTCGGCCTGATCGTCGACCGTGAGCTCTTCGGCACCTTGACCGCCGTGCTCGTCCCGCCCTCGATCAGCCTCGCGATCAGCGTCCTCGAAGCGGTGCTCGCCGCCCGCGCCGGAGTGCGCTGCATCTCCGTCTCGTACCCGCAGAGCGGCCACCTCGTCCAGGATGTCGCCGCACTGCGGGCGATCCCCGTCCTCGCCCGCACCTACCTGCCCCCCGAGGTGGACGTGCACGCCGTCCTCCACGAATTCATGGGCGTCTTCCCCAAGAAGCGCGGCAACGCGGAGGACCTGATCTTCTACGGGGCTCTCGTCGCCCGGCTCGGCGGGGCCTCCAAACTCATCACCAAGACCTACCAGGAAGCGTTCGGCGTCCCCGACACCCACGCGAACGTCGAGGGGCTCCGGCTCGCTGACCGTGCCAACTCGCCGCTCCTGGACTTCGTCAAAGCCGACGAGGAACGCGTCGCCGACGAGCTCTCCTGGATAGTCGACGAGGTCGCCGACATCGTCGAACCCGTCCTCGCCGCACCCGACACCAGGACCGCCGTGGTCGACGCCTTCGCGGCAGGCTGCCTGGACATCCCCTTCAGCGCCAGTCGCTACGCCAAGTCCGAGATCATCCCCAAGCGTGACGCCGAGGGCGCCATCCGCTATCTGTCCACAGGCTCCCTCCCGTTCGGCGACCGCACCCGGCGGCACAACAGCGACCTCCTCAAAGGCGCCGACCGCAAAGGTGCCAGTGGTACGGGCCCCGTCATCGGTTCGCTACTGACCGGCCTCACCGACGACATCAACTACTTCCCCGCCCTCTTCCGGGAAATGCAGAAAGAAACACAAGAAGAGGACGTCGAGTGACCACCGCCGCCCTCATCGGCTGAGCCGCGCCAGCTTTTCACGATTCGCTTCAGCTAAGGGTTGTCCCGTAAATGAGCTCTGTCGTGCCAGATGACCTGCCCGTTTCTCCGTCACCCGGCGAGGGTGAGGTTGTGCAGGCGGGCGATGCCGCGCATCGCGTGGTGGACGCCGTCGCC
>NZ_JAHLEM010000702.1 GCF_018883605.1 Streptomyces niphimycinicus
CTAAGGGTTGTCCCGTAAATGAGCTCTGTCGTGCCAGATGACCTGCCCGTTTCTCCGTCACCCGGCGAGGGTGAGGTTGTGCAGGCGGGCGATGCCGCGCATCGCGTGGTGGACGCCGTCGCCCTTGAGGCGGCAGTCGCGAAGGATCTTCCAGCCCTTCATGCGGGCGAAGGCGTGCTCGACGCGGGCCCGGACCTTGCGGTGGGAGGTGTTGTGTTCCTCTTTCCAGGCGGGGAGTTCGGTCTGGCCCTTCTCGCGGCGGTGCGGGATGACCAGGCCGGTGCCCCGGTAGCCGCCGTCCGCGATCACCGTGGTCTTCCCGACGGCATCCTTGGCGCCGGACAGCTCCCACGCCTTGCAGTCGTTGCGGTTGCCGGGCAGCGGCCGGCCGACGGCAACGACGAGCCGGGTGTCGGCGTCGACGACAACCTGGTGGTTGGTCGAGTACCTGTAGTTCTTCGACTGCTCGGCGACGGTGTGGTCGCGGGTGGGGACCAGGGTTCCGTCCACGATCAGCACCGTGTCCTTGCGGAACCGCTTGCGCTGCTGGAGCGCGAGCGCAGGGCCGAGGTGGTCGATGATGCGGTCAGCGGCCGACTTGGACACCCCGAACAGCGGAGCCAGTTGCCGCAGCGTCAGGTTGGTTCGCCAGTACGCAGCAACCAGCAGAACCCGGTCCTCCAGCGGCAGGCTCCACGGCCGACCCTTGCGGACGGGGTCTGCACCCTCGCGCCGCAGCGCGGTGATGAGCTTGCCGAACTGACGCGGGCTCAGCCCGGTGAACGGGGCTATCCAGGACGGCTCCGACGCCGTGATCACACCAGACACAGCAAGATCATCTCACCCGTGACCAGCAGTTGCGGGACAGCTCTTAG
>NZ_JAHLEM010000703.1 GCF_018883605.1 Streptomyces niphimycinicus
TGGCCGATTACGGCGTAGGCATCTACCTCGAGTTGGCGCCGGATGCGGTGTTGTCCGCGATGGTCGGTGACTGTCTGCCGGAGGAGTCTGTCGAAGAGTCCGTGGTGGTGCCGTCCCTGCGACGGGAGGGCGACGAGCCCCGCGCACTGCTGTCCGCCGTGGCTCGACTGCATGTGGCAGGTGTACGCATCGACTTCGGCGCCCTGTTCGGCGGCGCCGTTCCGCCCGTACACCTCCCCGATCTGCCCACGTACGCCTTCCAGCGCGCGCACTACTGGCTCCATGACACCCCGCCCGCCGCTCACCAGAGCCCCGTCGGCGCCCCCGACGACACCGATGACGCCCGGTTCTGGGCCGCCGTCGAACGTGAGGACCTGGGTTCGGTGGCCGAGGCGCTGAGCCTGGCCGATGGCGAGGGCGACCGCGCCGCCCTGGACGCCGTGGGCGGCGCGCTGGGCGTGTTGTCGGACTGGCGACGCAAGCGCGGAGAGAAGTCGGCGGCCGACCGGCTGCGCTACCAGGTCACCTGGAAGCCGCTTCCCGGTGCCGCCTCCGGCGTACCCACCGGCACTTGGCTGGTCGTCCTGCCGTACGGCTGCCGGGACGAGGAGTACGCGGCCCAGGTGGCCCCGGCGCTGAATCGCCAGGGTCTGCGCACCACGACCCTGCGGCTCGACGGAGCCGACTCGGCGGACCGCGCCGCTCTCGCCGAAGCGCTGCGCGGCGCGCTGGCGGACCATGAGGACATCGGCGGAGTGCTGTCCCTGCTCGCGCTCGACCAGCGCATCCGTCCCGGCTCCGCGACGCTCACCGAGGGGGCCACGGCCACCTTGGCGCTGGTGCAGGCCCTCGGCGATCTGGGCTCCGGCCACCGTCTGTACTGCGCCACCACAGGCGCGGTGAGCGTCGGAGCGGCGGACCGGCTCAGCGCCCCCGAACAGGCGGCGGTGTGGGGGCTCGGCCTGGCCGTGGCGCTGGAGCAGCCCGACCGATGGGGGGCGCTGGTGGACCTCCCGGATGCGTTCGACGACCGGGCCGCCCGGACCCTGCTCGGCGCGCTGGCCGATCCGGGTGACGAGGACCAGCTCGCGATCCGTGCCACGGGTGCGTTCGTGCGCAGGATGCGGAGTCATCCACTGCCCACCGCCGTGGCGAAGCCGGAGTGGCGCCCGCGTGGCACCGTCCTGGTCACCGGCGGTACGGAGGGTCTCGGCCGGCACGCCGCGCGCTGGCTGGCCGGTGCCGGTGCCGAACACCTGGTGCTGACCGTCGGAACGGATCCGGGGGCGCCGGATCCGGAGGAGCCGGATGTGGTGGCCCTGCGGGGCGAGCTGAGCGGTCAGGGCGCGAAAGTGACGGTGTGCCCGGTGGATCTCACCGACCGGGACGCGGTCGAGCGGCTGCTCACCGGCCCCGCGGCGTATCCCGAGCTCACCGGCGTCGTGCACACCGCCGACCTGGCACGGATCGCCCAGACCGATGCCACCGGCGCCGATGAACTGGCCCGGACGCTGGCGGCCAAGGTCGACGGTCTGCTCCATCTGGACACCCTCCTGGCCGATCGGGAGCTGGACCTGTTCGTGGTCTTCTCCTCGGTCGCCAGCGTCTGGGGCGGTGGCGGCCAGGGACTCATCGGCGCGGCCAACGCACAGCTCGACGCCCTGATCGAGCGTCGCCGCGCCAGGGGGCCGGCGGCCACCTCGGTGGCCTGGGGTGTGATCGACGGCTTCGGTGTGGCCGCCGACGCGACGGCCCAGGAACAGTTGCGCCGCCGTGGTGTGCTGCCCATGGCGCCCGAGGCGGCCATGGCGGCCCTGACACACGCCGTCCGCCATGACGACACGCTCGTGGCCGTGGCGGACATCGACTGGGCGGCGTTCGTCCCGGCGTTCACCTCGCTGCGGCCCAGCCCGTTGATCGGTGACCTGCCGGGCGTTCAGGAGATCGTCGACAGCCTCCGGCCGGACGAGGCCACCGACGAGTCCGCCTCGGAGTTCCTGCGCGAACTGGCCGCGGGCTCCGACGCCGAGCGGGAACGCGCGCTGATGAAGGTGGTACGCGAGAACGCGGCCATCGCGCTGGGACACAGCGGTGTCGAGGCCGTCAAACCGCAACGCGCCTTCCAGGAGCTGGGGTTCGACTCCCTCGCGGCGGTGAACCTGCGCAACACCCTCGGCGCCGCTCTGGGCACCCGGCTGCCCGCCACCCTCGTCTTCGACTACCCCACGCCCATCGCGCTGGTGGAGTACCTGCGCACCGAACTCCTGGGAGACCGGGGCGACGACGAGGTCACCGAGGCCGATGAGGAGGAGATCCGCCGCGTCCTGGCCTCCGTACCGTTCAGCCGGTTCCGCGAGGCGGGAGTGCTGGCCGCGCTGCGGTCACTGGCCAGGACGGATGCGACCGCGGGGAACGGGAGTCGGCCGTCCGCCGACGAAGAGCTCGACCTGATCGATGGAATGGATATCGCCGGACTGGTCCAGCGGGCATTCGACGGAACCCAGTTGTGATCGCGCACTCGAAGCGGTGGGAGCAGCCATGAGCAGCAGCAGCCAGAGTGAACAGATCGTCGAAGCCCTGCGCGCCTCGCTGAAGGACAACGCCCGGCTCAAGCACGAGTACGACAAGGCGGTCGCGGCCACCTCAGCTCCCATCGCCATCGTCGGGATGGCCTGCCGGCTGCCGGGCGGGGTGAGCACACCGGAGGAGCTGTGGGAGCTGGTGTCCAGCGGCGGTGACGGCATCTCCGGCTTTCCGGTGAACCGCGGCTGGGACCTGGACAACCTCTTCCACCCCGATCCGGACCACCCCGGCACCAGCTATGCCACGGAGGGAGGTTTCCTGCACGACGCCGGTGAGTTCGACGCGGGCTTCTTCGGCATCTCGCCTCGCGAGGCCGTGGCGATGGACCCCCAGCAGCGGATCATGCTGGAGCTGTCCTGGGAGGTGTTCGAGCGCGCCGGGATCGACCCGACCACCAAGCGGGGCAAGGACGTCGGTGTCTATTCCGGTATCGCGTTCCATGACTACGGTGCCGGTCTCGCCGAGGTCCCCGAAGGGCTGGAGGGCTTCATCCTCACCGGTGGGGCGGGAAGCGTGCTGTCCGGACGGGTCTCCTACGCACTCGGCCTCGAAGGCCCCGCTGTGACGATCGACACGGCGTGTTCGTCGTCGCTGGTGGCGTTGCATCTGGCGGCGCAGGCGTTGCGGTCGGGTGAGTGCTCGATGGCGCTGGCCGGTGGGGTCACCGTGATGGCGGCCTCCGACGCCTTCGTGGGCTTCTCCCGGCAGCGCGGACTGGCCCCCGATGGCCGGTGCAAGGCGTTCGCGGCGTCGGCGGACGGCACCGGGTTCTCCGAGGGCGCCGGTGTGCTGCTGCTGGAGCGCCTGTCCGACGCCGTCAGCGCGGGCCACCCGGTGCTGGCGGTGGTGCGCGGCTCGGCGGTGAACCAGGACGGTGCGTCCAACGGCCTCACGGCGCCCAACGGCCCCTCGCAACGGCGCGTCATCCGCCGGGCGCTGAGCAGCGCGCGGCTGTCGGCCGCCGAGGTGGACGTGGTGGAGGCACACGGCACGGGTACGGCGCTGGGCGACCCCATCGAGGCGCAGGCCCTGCTGGCCACGTACGGCCGGGACCGCGACCGCCCGCTGTGGCTGGGATCGGTGAAGTCGAACATCGGCCACACCCAGGCCGCCGCCGGGGCCGCGGGTGTGATCAAGATGGTGATGGCGATGCGGCACGGCCTGCTGCCACGCACCCTGCATGTGGACGCTCCCACGCCGCAGGTGGACTGGTCGGCCGGCGCAGTGGAGCTGCTGACCAGCGAGCAGCCGTGGCCGGAGGCGGAACGGCCGCGCCGGGCCGCCGTATCGGGCTTCGGCATCAGCGGCACCAACGCCCATGTGATCCTCGAAGAGGCCCCGGCCGTCAAGTCCACCGAGCCCGGCTCGGCCGCCGAAAACGGCTCGGCCGCCGAAAGCGGTACGGCCGCCGAAAAGGGTACGGCCACCGCCGCCACCGATCCGGCGCCGTCCTCGCCGACGCCACCGGTGTTCGACGACGGCCACGATGCCCCGGTCCCGCTTCTGGTGTCCGGGCGGGGCGAGTCGGGACTGCGCGCTCAGGCCCAGCGACTGCTGTCGTTCCTGGACGAACGCCCCGCGGTGGCCCTGCCGGACCTCGGCTGGTCGCTGGCCTCCGGGCGGGCGGCCCTGGAACAGCGTGGCGTGGTGCTGGCCGCCGACCGGGACGGTGCGCTGCGCGGCCTGACCGCACTGGCCCAGAACACCGCCGCACCAGAGGTGATCCGCGGCACCGGCCCGGCCACCGGCCATATCGCCTTCGTCTTCCCCGGCCAGGGCTCGCAGTGGCAGGGCATGGCGGCCGAACTGCTCTCCTCCTCACCGGCGTTCGCCACCCGGTTCGCCGACTGCGACGACGCGTTGGGACGCCACCTGGACTGGTCCGTCATCGATGTGATCCGGGGTGCCGAGGGAGCGCCCTCCCTGGACCGGATCGAGATTCTGCAACCCGCGCTGTTCGCGGTGCATGTGTCCTTGGCGGCGGCGTGGGCGGCGGCCGGGGTCGAACCGGCGGCGGTGGTCGGCCACAGCCAAGGGGAGATCGCGGCGGCCTATGTGGCCGGGGCGCTGTCGCTGGAGGACGCGGCAACGATCGTCGTCCTGCGCAGCGCCCTGTTCGCCGAGGAACTGGTGGGCAAGGGCGCGGTGGCCTCCGTAGCGCTGTCGGCCGACGCCGTGGAGAAGCGGCTGGCGGCCTGGGGCGAGCGGCTGGTGATATCGGGACGCAACGGCCCCTCGGCGGTGACCGTCGCGGGCGAGGTGGCCGCGCTCGAGGAATTCGTGGCCGGCTGCAAGGCCGACGGGATCCGGGCGCAGGTCGTGGGCTCGACGGTGGCCTCGCACTGCGCCCAGGTCGACCCGTTGCGGGACCGCATCCTGGCCATGTTCGCCCACATCACCCCGCGCCGCGGACACATCCCGTTCTACTCGACGGTCACCGGCGGTGTGCTCGACACCGGCGAACTCGACGCCGAGTACTGGTTCCGCAACGCACGCCGGCCGGTGAACTTCGAGGGCGCCGTCCGCGAACTCCTCGCCGACGGATGCGGCTTCTTCGTCGAGTCCAGCGCCCATCCCGTGCTGGTGACGGCCCTCCAGCAGATGTTCGAGGACGCCGGGGCCGACGCGGTGGCCGTGGGCTCTCTGCGACGCGACGAGGGTGGTGCGCGGCGGTTCCTCGCCTCCCTCGCCGAGGGCCATGTGGGCGGGCTGCCGGTGGACTGGTCGACGGTGTTCGCCGGTTCGCAGCCGCGCCGGGTCGAGCTGCCCACGTACGCCTTCCAACACCAGCACTACTGGCTGGAGTCGACCGAGACCTTCGGCGACGCGGCCGGGCTCGGCCTCGAACCGGCCCAGCACCCCCTGCTGGGCGCGGTCACCGAATTCCCCGAGTCCGGCGGTGTGCTGTTCACCTCCCGGCTGTCGCTGCGTACGCATCCATGGCTGGCCGACCACGCGGCGGCGGGTACGGTGCTGCTGCCCGGGGCGGCGTTCGTGGAACTGGCGGTGCGCGCAGGTGACGAGGTCGGCTGTGGTGTGGTGGAAGAACTTGTCATCGAGGCACCGCTCACCCTCGCCGAGGGCGACGGCGCCCGCCTTCAGGTGTTCGTGGGCGAGGCGGGCGACGCCGGGCGGCGCCCGCTCTCCGTACGCTCCCGCGCGGAGGGAAGCGGACCGGGGGCGGCCTGGACACGGCACGCCACCGGTGTCCTGGCCCCGGCCCCCGCCACCACCCCGCCGGAAACCGGCCTCACCCAGTGGCCACCTGCCGGGGCGGTCCCCGTGGACCCCGAACGGGTGTCGGAGGCGTACGAGGACATGGCCGCCGCCGGATACGGCTACGGACCGGCCTTCCGGGGACTGCGCGCGGTGTGGACCCGGGGCGAGGAGGTGTTCGCCGAGGTCGCACTCGCCGAGGACCAGGGGCTCTCGGCGGATGGCTTCGGCCTGCACCCGGTGCTGCTCGACTCCGCCATGCACGCCATCGCCTTCCGCGACCTCGGTGCCGACCAGGCCACGCTGGCGCTGCCCTTCGCCTACCGCGACGTCGCCCTGCACGCCGCCGGAGCGTCCGCCCTGCGCGTCCGCATCACGCCGAACGGCCACGAGGAGGTGGCGCTCGAGCTGGCGGACACCGGCGGCGCGCCCGTTGCCGCCGTCGGATCGGTGGTGTCCCGGCCGGTGGCCACCGAACTGCTGGACACCGGCGCCTCCCCCGCCCGGGAGCGGATGTTCCGCGTCGGCTGGGACGAGCTTCCGGCGGCCGTGGCCGACACCACAGCGGACACACCGCACCCCGTACCGGTGGCGACCGCCGAGGACATCCGGGAACTGGCCGAGACCGCCGACCTGGGCGTTCCCGAGGCGCTGCTCCTGGACCTGACGGGCGAGGCGCTGCTCCCGGACCCGACACGCGAGGCGCTGCTCCCGGACCTGGCCGGCGAGGACCAGGAGCCGAGCGCGAGTGGCGTACGGGAGGCCACCGGCCGGGTGCTGGAACTGCTTCAGACCTGGCTGGCCGCCTCCGAACTGGAGGACACCCGGCTGCTCGTGCTCACCCACGGTGCGGTGGCGGTGCACCACGACCGCGAGCTGACCGATCCCACCGCCGCCGCCGTATGCGGTCTGCTGAGGTCCGCCCAGGCCGAGAACCCCGGGCGGATCACCCTGGTCGACACCGACCGGGCCCAGGCGTCCCTGGCCCTGCTGTCCAGCGTGTTCACCGTGGAAGAGCCGCAACTGGCCCTGCGCGACGGCATCCGCTACGCCCGCCGACTGACCCGCGCGGACACCACCGGCGCGCTGACCGTACCCGCGGGCGCGGCGGCCTGGCGGCTGGAGCCCGGCACCGACGGCACCCTCGAAGGTCTGGCCCTGCGCACCGCGCCCGCCGCGCTGGAGCCGCTGGCAGCCGGTCAGGTCCGGATCGAGGTCCGGGCGGCGGGGCTGAACTTCCTGGACGTACTGGTCGCCCTCGACATGAACAGGGTCGATGCCACCATCGGCAACGAGGGCTCCGGAGTGGTCACCGAGATCGGCCCCGGAGTGGACGGGATCGGCGTCGGCGACCGGGTGATGGGGCTGTTCCCCGACGCCGTCGGCCCGCTGGCCGTGGCCGACCACCGCACCGTGGCCCGGATCCCGCACGGCTGGTCCTTCCAGCAGGCCGCCACCGTGCCGATGGCGTTCCTCACCGCCTACTACGGGCTCCGGGACCTCGCAGGTCTCCGAACCGGTGAGTCCGTACTGATCCACGCCGCCGCCGGCGGGGTCGGTATGGCCGCCGTACAGCTCGCCCGGCACTGGGGCGCCGAGGTGTTCGCCACCGCCGCCCCCGCCAAATGGGACGCCGTACGCGCCACCGGAATCGGCGAACACCGGCTCGGCAACTCGCGCACGGTGGACTTCGAACCGCGCTTCCTGGACGCCACCCAGGGCCGGGGCGTCGATGTGGTGCTGGACAGCCTGGCCGGGGAGTTCGTGGACGCCTCACTGCGGCTGCTGCCCCGAGGGGGCCGGTTCCTGGAGATGGGCAAGACCGACCTGCGGAGCCCCGAGGAGGTGGCAGCCACCCATCCCGGCGTCTCCTACCAGGCGTTCTCCCTCTACGAGGCGGGCAACGACCGCATCGGGGAGATGCTCCGCGAACTGGCCGAGCTGTTCGACCGGGGAGCGCTGCACCCGCTGCCGCTGAACACCTGGGACGTACGGCACGCCCCGGCCGCCTTCCGGTACATGAGCCAGGGACGGCATATCGGCAAGAACGTGTTCACCCTGCCCCGCACCCCCGACGCCACCGGCACCGTCCTGGTCACCGGCGGCACCGGCTCCCTGGGCCGCCTGGTGGCCCGGCGCATGGTCACCGAGCACGGAATGCGCAACGTCGTCCTGGCCGGACGGCGCGGCAGAGCCGCCGAAGGGATGCCGGAGCTGGAGGACGAGCTCAGCGCGCTGGGGGCCACCGTGCACACGGTGGCCTGCGACCTCGCCGACCGGGAGGCGGTGGCCGCACTGCTCGGCTCGATCCCCCAGGACGCCCCGCTGACCGCCGTGGTGCACACCGCCGGCCTGCTGGACGACGGCGTCATCACCACCTTGACCCCGGAACGGCTGGACGCGGTGTTCCGCCCCAAGGTGGACGCGGTGCTCAACCTGCACGAACTGACCCGCGACCTCGACCTCGCCACGTTCCTCCTCTTCTCCTCCGGCGCGGGCACCTTCGACTCTCCCGGCCAGGGCAACTACTCCGCCGCCAACGCCTTCCTCGACGCACTGGCCCGCTACCGCCTCGCCAGGGGGCTGCCCGCCACCTCGCTCGCCTGGGGCCTGTGGGGGCAGGTCACCGAGATGAGCGCACACCTGGACGACTCCGACCAGCGGCGCATGGCCAAGGGCGGCATGCTCGGCCTCTCCGTACCCGAGGGCATGGAGCTGTTCGACACCGCGCTGCGCGGCCCCGACACCGTACTGGTCCCCGCCCATATGGACTTCGCCGCACTGCGCGCCCTGGCCGGATCCGGCTCGCTGCCCGCACTGCTGCGCGCCCTCGTCCGGGCCCCGCGCCGGGCCGTCGACAACGCGGCGGCGGACACGGACGACCTGGTGAGCAGGCTGACCAGGGCAACCGCCGGCCAGCAGGAGAAGATCCTGCTCGACCTGGTCCAGCAGGAGGCCGCCGCCGTCCTCGGCCACGCCTCGGCCGACCTGATCGAACCGAACCAGCCCTTCAAGGAGATCGGCTTCGACTCGCTCACCGCCGTGGAACTGCGCAACCGGCTCTCCCGCCGCGCCGGAGTACGGCTGCCCGCCACGCTCATCTTCGACCACCCCGCCCCCGCGTCACTCGCCCACCATCTGCTGGCCGAACTGGGCCAGGAGGTCGACACCTCCGAGGTGCTGATGGCCGAGCTGGACACCGTGGCCGCGACCCTGGCCGAGGTGACCCCCGACGCCACGACCCACGCCACGGTGCTGGCCCGCCTCCAGCTCCTCGTCGAACAGTGGGAGACCACGGAAGGCGCCACAACCGCCGACGAGGACGAGGAGTTCGACGTGGACACCGCGACCGACGAAGCCATGTTCGAGCTCATCGACCGGGAATTCGGCACATCGTGACCGCTCCCCGCGCGACCGACCACCGCACCCCGCCAACCCCCCAGCACACGCCACCGTTTCCTTCAGGAGCGAACACTCATGGCAGATGACGGGAAGCTGCGCGAATACCTCAAGCGCGTGCTGGCGGACGCCCGCCGTTCCCAGAAGCGGGTCCGCGAGCTGGAGGCCGAGAAAACGGAGCCGATCGCGATCGTCGCGATGGCCTGCCGGCTGCCGGGCGGAGTGTCCTCCCCGGAGCAGCTCTGGGACCAGGTGCTGCACGGGCGGGACGGAATCACCGGCTTCCCGGTGAACCGCGGCTGGGATCTGGCGCACCTGTTCCATCCGGACCCAGACCACCGGGGCACCAGCTACGTACACGAGGGCGGCTTTCTGCACGACGCCGGGGAGTTCGACGCGGGATTCTTCGGGATCTCCCCGCGCGAGGCGGTCACGATGGATCCGCAGCAGCGCATCATGCTCGAGCTCTCCTGGGAGGCGTTCGAACGGGCCGGAATCGACCCGACCGCGTGGCGCGGCAGGGACGTCGGTGTCTTCTCCGGGTTCGCGGGCAGTGACTACGGCGCCGGGCTGCCGGAGCTGCCGGAGGCCCTGGAGAGCTATCTCATGACCTCCGACGCAGGAAGTGTGCTGTCCGGCCGGATCTCCTACACCTTCGGGTTCGAGGGCCCCGCCGTCACGGTCGACACCGCGTGCTCCGCCTCCCTGGTGGCCCTCCACCTGGCGGCGCGGGCCCTGCGAGCGGGAGACTGCTCGATGGCGCTGGCCGGTGGCGTCACCGTCCTCGGCACGCCCCGGGCGTTCATCGGCTTCTCACGCCAGCGCGGACTCGCCGCCGACGCGCGCTGCAAGGCATTCGCCACGGCGGCGGACGGCACCGGCTTCTCCGAGGGCGCCGGAGTGCTGCTGCTGGAGCGGCTGTCGGACGCGGAGCGGAACGGCCATCGGGTGCTGGCGGTGGTGCGGGGCAGTGCGGTGAACCAGGACGGTGCGTCAAATGGTCTGACGGCGCCGAACGGCCCCTCGCAGCAGCGTGTCATCCGGCAGGCGCTGGCCCATGCACGCCTCACCGCCACCGAGGTGGACGCGGTGGAGGCCCATGGAACGGGCACGGCGCTGGGCGACCCGATCGAGGCGCAGGCGCTGCTGGCCACATACGGCCAGGGGCGGCCGGAGGACCGTCCGCTGTGGCTCGGCTCGCTCAAGTCCAACATCGGCCACACCCAGGGAGCGGCGGGCGTGGCCGGTGTCATCAAGATGGTGATGGCCCTGCGGTTTGGGGTGTTGCCGCGGACGTTGCATGTGGATGAGCCGTCGTCGCGGGTGGATTGGTCGGCGGGTGCGGTGGAGTTGCTGGTCGAGGAGCGGGTGTGGCCGGAGGTGGGGCGTCCGCGTCGGGCCGGGGTGTCGGGGTTCGGGGTGAGTGGGACGAACGCCCACGTGATTCTGGAGCAGGCTCCGGACGTGCCTGACCTTGCCCCCTCCGCACCACCGGAGCTGCCGGGTGGTCTGGCGCTTCTTCCGGTGTCCGCGCGGGGCGAGGGCGCGCTGCGTGCTCAGGCGCAGCGGTTGCTGTCTTTTCTGGGTCGGCGACCGGAGCAGGATCTTGGTGAGTTCGCTCTTGCGTTGGGTTGTGGTCGGGCGGGGTTGTCGGATCGTGCGGTGGTGGTGGCGGGGGATCGGGGTGAGGCGTTGGCGGGGTTGGGTGCGGTGGTGCGGGGTGAGTCGGTGGGGGGTGTGGTGTCGGGTTCGGTGGTGCGTGGTCGGTTGGGTGTGTTGTTCGCTGGTCAGGGGTGTCAGCGGGTGGGGATGGGGCGTGGCCTGTACGAGGTGTTCCCGGTGTTCCGGGAGGCTTTTGATG
>NZ_JAHLEM010000704.1 GCF_018883605.1 Streptomyces niphimycinicus
CGTACCAGCGGCAGCGCCTGGTCCGCGGCGCGCAGCCGGGCCCCCACGGCTCCGCGCCGCTCCGCCTGATAGCTGTCCAGCAGTGCCTCCGAGGCCCCGTGGTGCCAGGCCAGGGACAGCTTCCAGGCGAGGTTGTCGACGTCCCGCAGCCCCTCTTCGAGCCCCTGGGTGCCGAGCGCGCCCAGCAGATGGGCGGCGTCCCCGGCCAGGAAGGCGCGCCCCACGCGCCAGCGCAGCGCGAGCCGGTGGTGCACGGTGTGCACGCCGGTGTCCAGCAGCTCATAGGGGGGCTCGGAATCCCCGCACCACCCCGTGAGGGTGTCGCGCACCCGCACCAGCAGGGCATCGGGGGTGACGAGATCGCGGCCGGGCGGCAGCAGCCAGTCGACCCGCCACAGGCTGTGCGGCAGCGGCCGGGCGGTCACCTCCGCGTCGATGCTGCGCCAGGGCGGGGAGCGGTGCAGCACGGCCTCGCCGGGCCAGGGGAGTTCGGCGCGCAGCGCCGCGACGGCGTGCCGCTCCACCGCCGTACGGCCCGGGAAGCGCACGCCCAGGAGCTTGCGGACGGTGGACCGTGGCCCGTCGCAGCCCACCAGATAGCTGCCGCGCCACCAAGTGGCCTGGGCGCCCCGGGTGCGCACCCCGACCCCGTGGTCGTCCTGCTCCAGGCTGTCGATCCGGCTTCCGGAGACGATGCGGACGAGGTCCTCGTCGCCGATGGCGGCCAGCGAGCCCCGCAGCGCCCGGGTGAGCTCATGCTGGGGCAGATGCACCGGTGAGGCCGTCGGCCCCGGTGCCGCCTCGCCCTCCGGCCCGTCAGCGCCGGGGGAGTCCATGGCCTCCGTAAGGCCGCCGTCCCAGCCGCCGGCGCCGCGCTCGCCGCCGAAGAGGCTGCCCGGCGTGAGGGCCACCTGCCGTACGAGCTGCCGCCGCCGCATGGTGCGCCATCCGGTCCATGGCCGCGTCCGGGCGGTGACCCGGCAGCCCAGCCGCTCCAGCAGGGCGGCGGCGTCCGGGCGCAGCACGACGGTGCGGGCCAGCCGGCTCTCCTCACCGCCCGTGGACTCGTCCAGCAGGATGACGGGCACCTCGAGGCGCGCCAGGGCGAGGGCCAGGGTGAGGCCGACCGGGCCCGCCCCGGCGACGATCACCGGGTCCACGGTGCGGTTCCTGTGGCCCTGCGGGTCGTACGTGACGTACGGAAATTGGCAGTTGAAACCCGGTGAGCGATCACAGAAAGCATGCAACCCACTGCCGCTGCCCGCGTCAAGCGACGAAGGGCGGTGGCGCGTGCGCCACCGCCCTGGTAAGGGTTTCGCTCATCCGCCCGGCCCCCGGACGGTCGTCCGCCCAGCGCCTGGGACGGTCGTCCGCCCGGCGCCCGGGACGGTCGTCCGCCCGGCCCCCGGACGGCCCCTCAGTTCGCCTTGCCGGTGGGCGCGTCCGGGGCGGCGACCGCGGACTGGTCGACGACGTCGAGCACGTCGGCGGCCGCCAGCGGCTGGCCCGCGTCCGCGATCCGGATGCCGGTCTTGGCGCGCCGGCCGCGCCGCTCGATCCAGGTGGCGAGGGCGGAGAGGGCCAGACACATCGCGATGTAGATGGCGCCGCCGACGATGATCACCGGAACGTAGGGGTTGTCGTCGTTGACGACGATGTTCCCGGCCAGTTGCTGAAGCTGGAACAGCAGTTCCTGGTAGGTGATGACATAGCCGAGGGAGGTGTCCTTCAGCGTCACCACGAGCTGGCTGATGATGGTCGGCAGCATCGCCCGTACGGCCTGCGGCACCAGGACCGTCATCATGACCTGGGTCTTGCGCATGCCCAGGGCGTAGGCGGCCTCGCCCTGGCCCCTGGGCACCGAGTTGATGCCCGCCCGCAGCACCTCGGCCTGGACCGAGCCGTTGTAGACGGTCAGTCCGATGACCAGCGCCCAGAAGCCGGTGTTGTCACCGCTGAGCCCCAGGTCCGACCGGTAGGTCAGGAAGAGCACCCACAGCACGTAGATGGTGATCAGCAGCGGGACGGCCCGGAACAGCTCGATGAAGCCGGTCGCGAACCAGCGGACGGCCTTGTGGTCCGAGAGCCGGCCGACGGCGAGCAGGACACCGAGGGCCAGTGAGAGGACCGCCGCGACCGCGAACACCTTCAGGGTGGTGACCACACCGTCGCGGATGCTGTTCCGCACGCCCGCGTAGTTGAAGATGTCCCACATCTCGGGCGCGAACTGGCCCTTGTCGTTCAGCCGCACCACGGCGAAGACGATCAGCCCGAGGACGGCCAGGCCGCCGACGACGGAGTAGATGCGGTTCCGGACGCGGGCCTTGGGGCCTGGGGCGTCGTACAGGACGCTCGAGCTCATCGGGCCACCTCCAGGCGGCTCTCCAGCAGTCGGAAGAGACCGCTGATGGCGAAGGTGATGACCAGGTAGCACAGCGCGATCCACAGGAAGATCCAGCCGATCGCGAAGCCCTTGTCGCTCAGCAGCTTCGAGACATTGAACAGCTCGGTATTGCTGAACGCCCCGGCGATGGCCGAGTTCTTGGTGAGCGCGATGAAGATGCTGCTCATGGGGGGAATCACGGACCGGGTGGCCTGGGGGAGCACGATCAGCCGCAGGGTCTGGAAGAAGGTCATCCCCAGGCTGCGGGCGGCCTCCGCCTGGCCGAGCGGCACGGTGTTGATACCGGACCGCACGGCCTCGCAGACGAAGGACGACGTGTAGCAGCCCAGCGCCCCCATGGCGAGAACGAACGGGCTCGTTCCGGGGAAGAAGATCTGCGGGATCACGAAGAACGCGATCAGGAACAGCAGGGTCAGCGGGGTGTTGCGCAGCAGGGTGACCCACGCCGTCCCGAAGGCGCGCAGCGGCGGTATGGGCGACACCCGGAAGCCGGCTATGACAATGCCCAGGACGAGAGCCAGCGCCGCACTGGCCGCCGTGATGGAGAGGGTTCCCAGGAACCCCTCACGGAACTGGGGCAAATGATCGAGGAGTACGTTCATCGATTCTCCGCGGTAGCGGTCAGGTCAGCGGCGTGCGGAGCGCACCGGCTTCCAGGCGAACGGGGAATCCTGCTCAGTAGCGGGGCAGGGGGGTCTTCGGGGCGACGTAGGAGGAGCCGGACTTGCCGAGCGTGCCTTCGTACGCCTTCTTGTAGTCGCCGTTCTTGATGTGCTTCTCGAGCGAGTCGCTGATCGCGTCGCGGAGCGCCTTGTCGTTCTTGTTCATGCCGATGCCGTACGGCTCCTCGGTGAACGGCTTGCCGACCACGTGCAGCTTGGTGGAGCGCTGGGCGGCGTAACCCTTGAGGATCGCGTCGTCGGTGGTGACCGCGTCGACCTGGCCGTCGAGGAGCTGCTTGACGCAGAGCGAGTACTTGCTCAGCTCGGTGGTCTTGGCGCCGTACTTCGGCTTCTTGATCTCCTGGAGCGGGGTGGAGCCGACGATCGAGCAGACCTTCTTGCCCTTGATGCTGTCCGGGCCGGTGATCTTGCCCTTGTCCTCCATGCGGACCAGGAGGTCGGCACCGGCCTGGTAGTACGGGCCCGCGAAGCCGACCTGCTTCTTGCGCTCGTCGTTGATGGTGTAGGTGCCGACGTAGTAGTCGACCTGGCCCTTGGAGATCGAGGTCTCCCGGACGTTGGAGTCCACCGTCTTGAAGCTGATCTTGTCCGCGGAGAAGCCGAGGTCGGCGGCGACCATCTTGGCGATCTCGATATCGAAGCCGGAGCGCTTGCCCTCGGTGTCCTGGAACCCGAGGAAGGGCTGGTCGGCCTTGGCGCCGATGACGATCTTGCCGCGCTTCTGCGCCGCCTTCAGGGTCGGCGAGTCGATCTTCACGTCCTTCGCGACCGTGTAGTCGCCGCTGTAGACCTCGCCGCCCTTCGGCTTGTCCCCGGCGGTGCCCTTCTCGCCGCCACAGGCGGTCGCCGTCGCGGCCAGCGCGAGAACCACCGTGGCCGCCGCGGCCGTCTTACGAATCCTCATGGTGCCCATCCCTCTGTGTTCAGTACGTGGTCCAGTGGTCCAGATACGCAGTGGCAAACGTGCCGGCGGACTGCCGGGCCGGCGTGGACTCAGTGGTGAAGGATCTTCGACAGGAAGTCCTTGGCCCGGTCGCTGCGGGGGTTGCTGAAGAACTGCTCCGGCTCGGCCTCCTCGACGATCCGGCCGTCGGCCATGAAGACCACCCGGTTCGCGGCGGAGCGGGCGAAGCCCATCTCGTGGGTGACGACGACCATCGTCATGCCGTCCCTGGCGAGCTGCTGCATGACCTCCAGCACCTCGTTGATCATCTCCGGGTCCAGCGCCGAGGTCGGCTCGTCGAAGAGCATCACCTTCGGGTCCATGGCCAGGGCGCGCGCGATCGCCACGCGCTGCTGCTGGCCACCGGAGAGCTGGGCGGGGTACTTGTCCGCCTGGGCGCCGACGCCCACCCGGTCGAGCAGCGTGCGGGCCTTCTCCTCGGCGGCCTTCTTGTCCGTCTTACGGACCTTGACCTGGCCCAGCATCACGTTCTCGAGCACCGTCTTGTGCGCGAAGAGGTTGAAGGACTGGAAGACCATGCCGACGTCGGCGCGCAGCCGGGCGAGCTCCCTGCCCTCCTGGGGCAGCGGCTTGCCGTCGATCGTGATGGATCCGGCGTCGATCGTCTCCAGCCGGTTGACCGTGCGGCACAGCGTCGACTTCCCGGACCCGGACGGCCCGATGACGACGACCACTTCGCCCCGGCTGATGGTCAGGTCGATGTCCTGGAGCACATGCAGCGCGCCGAAGTGCTTGTTGACCCCTGACAGCGCAACCAACGCGTCCGCCACCGGTGCGGCGTCCTTGGTCACCGATACTTCGCTCATCGGCGTCTCGCTCCGTCCTCCTCGGTTGGGAGGACAGTAGTGAGCGGCCGCGACCAGCGTCATTACATCTGAGCTGAAATTGAGGATAACGATATGGCTGCGGCATGACACGCTGCGTGAACGAGACGACGCGGGCTGTACCGGCTGCATAACGGAAACCGGTGTGTGACCGAATGCGTCTTGACGGGTGCCCCTCGATCAGAGTGGATGCCCTGTGGCCATGTTCATGGCCGTATTCGAAGCCATGGTGACGGGGGCGCGTACAGGGCGCGTCTCCGCTGGTACGGGAAGGTGGCGGAGGGGCTGGTGAGACTGCTGCTCGTCGAGGACGACAACCACGTCGCCGCGGCCCTGTCCGCGATCCTCTCCCGGCACGGTTTCGAGGTCACCCACGCCCGCAGCGGCGAGGAGGCGCTACAGGCGCTGCTGCCCGACTCCGGCGCCCCCTTCGGCGTCGTACTCCTCGACCTCGGCCTGCCCGACCAGGACGGTTTCGAGGTGTGCGGCAAGATCCGCAAGCGCACCGCCACCCCCGTGATCATGGTGACCGCGCGCGCTGATGTGCGCTCACGCATACACGGGCTCAACCTCGGCGCCGACGACTATGTGGTCAAGCCGTACGACACCATGGAGCTGCTCGCCCGCATCCACGCCGTCAGCCGCCGCACCGCCGCAAAGGACCCGGGCCATGGCGCCGACGAGGGCCTGGACGGCCCCCATCCGCCGCTGCGGCTCGGCCCGGTGACCATCGAACTGCCCACCCGCCAGGTCTCGGTCAACGGCACGACCGTCTCGCTCACCCGTAAGGAGTTCGATCTGCTCGCGCTGCTCGCGCAGCGCCCCGGTGTCGTCTTCCGCCGGGAGCAGATCATCAGCGAGGTCTGGCGCACCAGTTGGGAGGGGACCGGACGCACCCTGGAGGTCCATGTCGCCTCCCTGCGCTCCAAACTGCGGATGCCCGCCCTGATCGAGACGGTGCGCGGGGTGGGCTACCGCCTCGTCACCCCGGCCGGCTGAGCGACCGGGGCTCCTTACGGTGCGCACCCGACTTCTCCCGCTTCTCATCGTCCTCATGGCGGGCGTGCTGCTCGCGCTCGGCTTCCCGCTCGCCGGGAGCGTGGCCGCCCGGGAGCAGCAGCGGGTGGTCGTCGACCGGATCGACGACACCGCGCGGTTCGCCGCGCTCGCCCAGTTCGTCACCGCCGGGCCGACGGGAGCGGCCGGCGCCGAGGGGGACGAGCGGCTGGACACCCTGCGCGCCGAGCTGAAGCGCTACCACGACCTGTACGGCATCCGGGCCGGGGTCTTCTACCGGGACCGGGACGCCCCGCCCATGGCCGAGGCGCCCGGCCACTGGCGGCTGCCGGACACGGGCGAGAGCGCCCGGGCCTTCGACGAGGCCCTCGCCGGGCGCCGCAGCCACGATCCGCCCCAGGTGTGGCCCTGGCAGCGGGGCAGGCTCACCGTCGCCTCCCCCGTCGTGCGCGACGGGGACGTGGTGGCCGTCGTCGTCACCGACTCGCCCACCGGCCAGATGCGGTCGCGGACCCTGCACGGCTGGCTGGTCATCGGCGCGGGCGAAGGCGCCGCGATGCTGCTGGCCGTGGGGGCCGCCGTCCGGCTGACCGGATGGGTGCTGCGGCCCGTGCGCGTCCTGGACACCGCGACCCACGACATCTCGACCGGGCGGATGCAGTCACGTGTCGCGGCCGCCTCGGGGCCCCCGGAACTGCGGCGGCTCGCCCGCTCGTTCAACGAGATGGCCGACAACGTCGAACAAGTCCTGGAGCAGCAGCGGGCGTTCGTCGCTGACGCCTCCCACCAGTTGCGCAATCCGCTCTCCGCGCTGCTGCTGCGCATCGAGCTGCTGGCGCTGGAACTACCGGACGGCCATGAGGAGATCGCCTCGGTGCGCGCGGAGGGCAAGCGCCTGGCCAGCGTTCTGGACGATCTGCTCGACCTCGCCCTGGCCGAGCACTCCGCCGCCGATCTGCGGCTCACCGATATCGCGGAGCTGGCCGCCGACCGGGTGGACGCCTGGCTTCTGGTGGCCGAGCGGGGGGAGGTCGGGCTCGCCTATACCGGCCCCGCGGCCATCACCGGCTGGGCCGACCCGGTGGCCCTGTCCAGCGCGCTGGACGCCGTCGTCGACAACGCCCTGAAGTTCACGCCCGAGGGGGCGCATGTGGAGGTCTCGGCGCGCACGGACGGCGACACCGTCGCGATCGTCGTCGCCGACGGTGGCCCGGGCCTCACCGAGGACGAACTCGCCCGGGTCGGCGACCGCTTCTGGCGCAGCAGCCGCCACCAGAACATCTCGGGCTCGGGCCTGGGCCTGTCCATCACCCGCGCTCTGCTCGCGGCGGGCGGGGGCACGATCGACTACGCCCCCAACGAGCCCCGCGGGCTGCGCGTGACCATTACTGTCCCGCGCACCGGGCCGAGTGAGCAGGTGAAGGGGCCGGGCCCGGTGAGAACGTGAAGACCGTAAGGACGCGTCGAAGACCGTAAGGACGTGCGGCGAGAGGGTCACGCCGGTGAGGATCCTGCCGGACCTTCCCGCGGGGCTTCGGCCGTTTGGGCCGACCTCGGACGTAGCCCGGCTACGGCTTGACCGACCGGTAATAGCGCGCCGCGCCCTTGTGGAGGGCGAGCGGATCGGTGAAGACGGCGGTCCGCAGGTCCACCTTCTGGGCGGCGTGGACCTTCGCCCCGATGCGGTCCCGGTTCTCTATCACCGTGCGGGTGACGCCCTCCGCCAGATCGGGGTCCACCCGGTCCGTGGTGACCAGGAGGTTCGGTACGGCGATCGTCTTGACCGGTTCCGGCCTGCGTATCTCCTCGTACGCGTCGGCGGGCACGGTGGCCGCCCGGTAGTAGCGCGTCACCCCGCCCTGCCGGTGCAGCGGGCCGGTGAGGTCGCCGAGCTGGACGAGCCGGATCGGGTAGGCGTGGGCCAGGGTGCGCACCGCGGTGGTCGGCAGCCCGCCCGACCAGAAGAAGGCGTCGAGCTTGCCCTGCCGCAGCAGCCTCGGCATGGCGTCGATACCGACCCGCTCGGCCCGGATGTCCCGATTGAAGTCCAGCCCGGCGGCCTTCATCAGCGCCCGGGTGATGAGCTGTACGCCCGAGCCGTCGTCGCCCACGCCCACCCGCAGATGCTTCAGGTCGCGGGCTGATCGCACGGACGAGCCCCTCGGCACGACGAGTTGCATGTAGTCGTCGTACAGCCGGGCGCAGGCCCGCAGCCGCCCGGCGCCCTCCCCCTGGTAGGCGGCGACGGCGTCGGTGGCGGCGATGGCGAAGGTGGCCCCGCCCCGGGCCAGCCGTTGGACGTTGTCCGGGGACCCCCTGGTCCGTTCCAGCCGCACATCGACGTCGGGGAGGTCCCGGGCGAGGTCCCGCTCGAGCATCCGGCCATAGGTGTCGTAGACCCCGGTGGAGACCCCGGTCGCGAAGGTCACCCGACCACTGGGGGAGGGGCCGCCGCCCACCGCCAGCAGCCACCACAGCAGCAGCCCCAGGGCGACGAGGCCCGCGGCGGCGGACTGAAGGGCACGGCGCCGGTCCAGGCGCGGAAGGGTGACGGCCATGGCGAGGATCCTGCCAGCCCCGCTCCCGGGAGGGGAGGGGCGAGCCGCGGATCCCGCCGGGCACCCGGTCATGTGCCGGACCGCCGGGCACCCGGTCATGTGCCGGACCGCAGGGCCCTCGACAGCCCCAGGGCCGCGGTCCGGACCGCCGGTGCGAGCTGCGCGGGCCGGAAGCGGCTGCGGGGTACGGCCACCGACAGCGCCGCCACCGCCGTAGGACCGTCGAAGACGGGAGCCGCGATACAGCTAACCCCCGAAGCCGCCTCTTCCTCCTCATAGGCCAGACCCGCGACCTGGGCCTGCTCGATGGCCGTGCGCAGCCGGTCCGGATCGGTGATCGAGTGGGGGGTGAGTCGCGGCAGAGCCGCGGCCAGGACGTCCTCGACCAGCTCGGAGCCCGAGAACGCCAGAAGCGCCTTGCCGACGCCGGTGCAGGTCAGGGGCAGTCGGCCGCCGATGCGGGACGGCAGCCGCAGGGCGTCGTGGCCGTGGATGCGCTCGACATAGACCACCTCGCGGCCCTCGCGCACGCCGAGGTGCACGGTCTCGTGGGTGGCCTCGAAGAGGTCCTGGAGAAACGGCAGCGCGGCCTCCCTGAGGTCGCGTCGGCGCGGGACGAGCGAGCCCAGCTCGAACAGGGCGCCGCCGAGCCGATAGGTCTCGGCGTCGCGTTCGAGCAGACCGAGCCGGACCAGATCGGCGCAGAGCCGGAATACGGTGGTCTTGGCCAGTCCCGTACGTGCGGACAGTTCCGTGAGACGGAACGCGCCGCCGTCGGGCCGGAAGCAGCCGAGAATCGCCACTGCCTTGTCGAGCATATTGCCCTGGGAGCTGTTCCGTGTCATGGAACACAGTGTGCCGAGGGGGGTCCGGCCCACCGCCAGGCAGGGGGGCTTCTGTGAGCGCCTACCCTTGATGCGTGACCATCAGCAGCGACCGGAGCCCGGCAGTGGACGTTCAAGCGACCAAGAGCTACGAGATCCGCACCTACGGGTGCCAGATGAATGTCCACGACTCCGAGCGGCTCTCGGGCCTGCTGGAAGAGGCGGGCTTCGTCCGTGCACCGGACGGCACCGGTGAGGGCGAGGCCGACATCGTCGTCTTCAACACCTGCGCGGTGCGGGAGAACGCCGACAACCGCCTCTACGGCAACCTCGGCCGGCTCGCACCGATCAAGGCGCGGCGGCCGGGCATGCAGATCGCCGTCGGCGGCTGTCTGGCCCAGAAGGACCGCGACACCATCGTCAAGAAGGCCCCCTGGGTCGATGTGGTCTTCGGAACCCACAACATCGGCAGTCTGCCGGTGCTGCTGGAGCGCGCCCGGGTCCAGGAGGAAGCCCAGGTCGAGATCGCCGAGTCCCTGGAAGCCTTCCCCTCCACCCTTCCGACGCGGCGCGAGTCCGCGTACGCCGCGTGGGTCTCCATCTCGGTCGGCTGCAACAACACCTGCACCTTCTGCATCGTCCCGGCGCTGCGCGGCAAGGAGAAGGACCGCCGCCCCGGCGACATCCTCGCCGAGGTGGAGACCCTGGTCGCCGAGGGCGTCACCGAGATCACCCTGCTCGGCCAGAACGTGAACGCGTACGGCTCCGACATCGGCGACCGCGAGGCGTTCAGCAAGCTGCTGCGCGCCTGCGGGAAGGTCGAGGGCCTGGAGCGGGTCCGGTTCACCTCGCCGCATCCGCGCGACTTCACCGACGACGTCATCTCCGCCATGGCGGAGACGGAGAACGTGATGCCGCAGTTGCACATGCCGTTGCAGTCCGGTTCGGACACCGTGCTCAAGGCGATGCGCCGCTCGTACCGGCAGGAGCGCTACCTCGGCATCATCGAGAAGGTGCGCGCCGCGATGCCGGACGCCGCCATCTCGACCGACATCATCGTCGGCTTCCCCGGTGAGACGGAGGAGGACTTCGAGCAGACGCTGCACGTGGTGCGCGAGGCGCGCTTCGCCCAGGCGTTCACCTTCCAGTACTCCAAGCGGCCCGGGACGCCCGCCGCCGAGATGGACGGGCAGGTGCCCAAGGCGGTCGTCCAGGAGCGCTACGAGCGGCTGGTCGCCCTCCAGGAGGAGATCTCCTGGGAGGAGAACAAGAAGCAGGTCGGCCGCACGCTGGAGGTGCTGGTCGCCGAGGGCGAAGGCCGTAAGGACGACGCCACGCGGCGGCTGTCCGGCCGCGCCGCCGACAACCGCCTGGTGCACTTCGCGCGTCCCCAGGAGCCGGTGCGCCCCGGCGACGTCGTCACCGTCGACATCACCTACGCCGCCCCGCACCATCTGCTGGCCGAGGGCCCGGCCCGGGGTGTGCGGCGCACCCGCGCCGGCGACGCCTGGGAGCGGCGGAACGCGGCCGGGGAGAAGAAGCCCGCGGGTGTGATGCTGGGCCTGCCGACGGTGGGCGCCCCGCCGCCGCTGCCGGCCGCGCCCGCCGCGGGCTGCGGCTGCGACTGAGCGCACGGCTAGGCTGACGATCATGCTGATCGCCGCCGCCGTCTGCCCGTGTCCGCCGCTGCTGGTGCCCGAGGTCGCCGCCGGGGCCGCTCCCGAGCTGGACG
>NZ_JAHLEM010000705.1 GCF_018883605.1 Streptomyces niphimycinicus
CGCGAGGGTCGGGGCCCGCCGCCGGCCTTCCGCCGTCCCAGGGCGCCGGGGCCGGGGGACTGGACGGCGCGGGGGCCTGTGGGGCCTGTGTACGCCGCGGGCGCCCGTGAGCCGCGAGGGTGCCTGTGAACGGCACGGTGTGGCCCGTGAACGCTGCGGGTGCCCGTGAACGGCGAGCGTGCCTGTCAACGCCGTGGCGCCCGTTAATGCCGAGGGCGCCCGCAAACGGCGAGGGCACCCCCAAACGGCGAGGGCGTCCGCAAACGGCGAGGGCGCCCCCAAACGGCGAGGGGCGCGGCACCCTCTCGGTGCCGCGCCCCTGCCGCGCGCTCCTCCTGCTCGTGCCGGGCTACACCGGCCCGGCCACCACCGTCACCGGCTTGGCGAGCGGTTCACCCGAGCCGTCCCGGCGCGGGTCGATGTCCGGCAGTGCCGCCGGGGTGCCGTTCGCCCCCGCCGCGCGGGCCGGGGTCGCGCCCGCCCAGGCCAGGACCAGGATGTCCTCGCCCTTCAGGAACCGCTGGCAGCGCACTCCACCCGTGGCCCGGCCCTTGCGCGGGTACTGGTCGAAGGGGGTGAGCTTGGCCGACTGCTGTACCGAGTCATCGAGCGTGCCGCTCGAGCCCGCGACCGTGAAGACCACCGCGTCGCTCGCCGGGTCGACGGCCGTGAACGAGATCACCTTGGCGCCGGAGGCGAGCTTGACGCCCGCCATACCGCCCGCGGCGCGCCCTTGCGGCCGCACCTGGCTGGCCGCGTAGCGCAGCAACTGGGCGTCGTCGGTGATGAAGACCAGATCCTCCTCGCCGGTGCGCAGCTCCACCGCGCCCACGATCCGGTCGCCCTCCTTGAGGCCGATGACCTCCAACTCGTCCTTGTTGGCCGGGTAGTCGGGGACCACGCGCTTGACAACGCCCTGCTCCGTGCCGATCGCGAGCCCCGGTGAGGACTCGTCCAGGGTGGTGAGGCAGATCAGCTCCTCGTCCTCCTCCAGGGAGAGGAACTCGGCGATGGGCGCGCCGCCCGCCAGATTGGGGGGCCCGGCCGACTCCGGGAGCATCGGGAGGTCGATCACCGTGAGCCGCAGCAGCCGCCCGGTCGAGGTCACCGCCCCCACGGAGCCCCGGGCCGTCGCCGGGACCGCCGAGAGGATCACATCGTGCTTGGCGCGCTTGGCCTTCCCCTCGACCGGGAACGGCTCGCCGTCGGCGGTGCGGGCCAGCAGCCCGGTGGAGGACAGCAGCACCCGGCAGGGGTCGTCCGCGACCTCCAGCGGCACCGCGGTCACCGGTGCGTTCGACGACTCCAGCAGTACCGTGCGGCGCGGGGTGCCGAACTTCTTGGCCACCGCGGCCAGTTCGCCGGAGACCAGCTTGCGCAGCTCGGCGTCGGAGTCGAGGATCCGGGTCAGCTCCTCGATCTCGGTGTTGAGCCGGTCGCGCTCCGACTCCAGCTCCAGCCGGTCGAACTTGGTCAGCCGGCGCAGCGGAGTGTCCAGGATGTACTGCGTCTGGACCTCGGAGAGACCGAAGCGCTCGATGAGGGACCGCTTGGCCTCCGCCGCGTTGTCGCTCTGCCGGATGAGGCGGATGACCTCGTCGATGTCGAGGAGGGCCACCAGCAGACCCTCGACCAGGTGCAGCCGGTTGCGCCGCTTGGTGCGGCGGAACTCGCTGCGCCGCCGGACCACATTGAAGCGGTGGTCGAGATAGACCTCCAGCAGCTCCTTGAGCCCCAGCGTGAGCGGCTGGCCGTCCACCAGCGCCACATTGTTGATGCCGAAGGACTCCTCCATCGGCGTGAGCTTGTAGAGCTGCTCCAGCACGGCCTCGGGGTTGAAGCCGTTCTTGATCTCGATGACCAGCCGCAGCCCGTGCTCGCGGTCGGTGAGGTCCTTGACGTCCGCGATGCCCTGGAGCTTCTTCGCGCCGACCATGTCCTTGATCTTGGAGATGACCTTCTCGGGCCCCACGGCGAAGGGCAGCTCGGTGACGACGAGGCCCTTACGGCGGGCCGTCACGTCCTCCACGGCCACCGTGGCGCGGATCTTGAAGGTGCCGCGCCCGGTCTCGTACGCGTCCCGGATGCCGCTCATGCCGACGATCCGGCCGCCGGTGGGCAGGTCGGGGCCCGGCACATGGCGCATCAGGGTCTCGAGGTCGGCGCCCGGGTGCCTGATCAGATGGCGGGCGGCGGCGATGACCTCGCCCAGGTTGTGCGGCGGCATATTGGTCGCCATGCCGACCGCGATTCCGGACGTGCCGTTGACCAGCAGGTTCGGATAGGCGGCGGGGAGGGTGACCGGCTCCTGCTCACTGCCGTCGTAATTCGGTGAGAAGTCGACCGTTTCCTCGTCGATCGACTCCGTCATCAGCGAGGTCGCCGACGCCATCCGGCACTCGGTGTACCGCATCGCGGCGGGCGGGTCGTCGTTGCCCAGGGAGCCGAAGTTCCCATGGCCGTCGACCATCGGCAGGCGCATGGAGAACGGCTGCGCCATGCGCACCAGCGCGTCATAGATCGACGCGTCGCCGTGCGGATGGAGCTTTCCCATCACCTCACCGACGACACGGGCGCACTTGACGAAGCCGCGCTCGGGGCGCAGCCCCATCTCGTTCATCTGGTAGAGGATGCGGCGGTGCACGGGCTTCAGCCCGTCTCGGGCGTCGGGCAGCGCGCGCGAGTAGATGACCGAGTAGGCGTACTCGAGGTAGGAGCCCTGCATCTCGTCGACGACGTCGATGTCGAGGATGCGCTCCTCGAAGTCGTCCGGCGGCGGGGTCTTCGTGCGGCGGCGGGCCATCGCGCTTGCGGCTCCTTCAACTGCCGATACGGGATCTGACGCCGACCATTGTGGCCCGGGCCGCCGACAAGTGTGGAACGGGCCGGGGTGGCAAGGGCCGGAGCGGGCTCCGAAACCGGGTTCGGCGGCCCCGTATGACGGCCTCTCGAAGGGCGAGGTCCGGCGCCCGAGAGGCCGCGGAAACGGTTCGGGGCAGCTCGGGAGGACGGGAACGGACCGGAACTTCGCCAGATGTCCGTCCCCTTGCATACAGTGACAGAAGCGCTGCGCATGCGGCTGGCACGCGCTCCATCACGCGATCGAAGGGACGTACATGCCCATGGGTCACACGGCCACGCAGCAGGCCGGCTCCGGCGGCCTGAAAGCGACCGAGCACCGCCTGGCCAATGGCCTGCGCGTGGTGCTCTCCGAGGACCATCTGACCCCGGTCGCCGCGGTCTGTCTGTGGTACGACGTCGGCTCGCGCCATGAGGTCAAGGGGCGCACCGGCCTGGCCCACCTCTTCGAGCACCTGATGTTCCAGGGCTCGGCGCAGGTGACCGGCAACGGCCACTTCGAGCTGGTGCAGGGGGCCGGCGGCTCGCTCAACGGCACGACCAGCTTCGAGCGCACCAACTACTTCGAGACCATGCCCGCCCACCAGGTCGAGCTCGCCCTGTGGCTGGAGGCCGACCGAATGGGGTCCCTCCTGACCGCGCTGGACGAGGAGAGCCTGGAGAACCAGCGCGACGTCGTCAAGAACGAGCGCCGCCAGCGGTACGACAACGTGCCGTACGGCACCGCCTTCGAGAAGCTCGTCTCCATGGCGTACCCCGAGGGCCATCCGTACCACCACACCCCGATCGGCTCCATGGCCGACCTGGACGCGGCCTCCCTGGAGGACGCGCGGGAGTTCTTCCGCACCTACTACGCCCCGAACAACGCCGTGCTGTCGATCGTCGGCGACATCGACCCCGAGCAGACGCTCGCCTGGATCGAGAAGTACTTCGGCTCCATCCCCTCCCACGACGGCAAGCGCCCGCCCCGCGACGGCACGCTCCCGGAGGTGATCGGCGACCAGTTGCGCGAGGTCGTGGAGGAGGAGGTCCCGGCCCGCGCCCTGATGGCCGCCTACCGGCTGCCCCACGACGGCACCCGTGAGTCCGACGCCGCCGATCTGGCGCTGACCGTACTCGGCGGCGGGGAGTCCTCCCGGCTCCACAACCGCCTGGTGCGCCGCGACCGCACCGCCGTGGCCGCCGGATTCGGCCTGCTGCGGCTGTCCGGCGCCCCCTCGCTGGGCTGGCTGGACGTGAAGACCTCCGGCGGCGTCGAGGTGCCCGCCATCGAGACCGCCGTCGACGAGGAGCTGGCCCGCTTCGCCGAGGAGGGGCCGACCCCGCAGGAGATGGAGCGGGCGCAGGCGCAGATCGAGCGCGAATGGCTGGACCGGCTGGCCACGGTCGGCGGCCGGGCCGACGAGCTCTGCCGGTACGCGGTGCTCTTCGGCGACCCGCAGCTCGCGCTGACCGCCGTGGAGCGGGTGCTCGACATCACCGCCGAGGAGGTGCGGGCCGTGGCCGCGGCGCGGCTGCGCCCCGACAACCGCGCCGTGCTGGTCTACGAGCCCGTCGAGGGCGCCGAGGACGCAGCCGACACCGCCGAAGCCGCCGAGACCGACGCAGAAGGGGAGGCGGCCCAGTGAGCGACGCCGTCACCGCGACCATGACCTTTCACCCGCAGCCCAAGGGCGGCGCGCCCAAGCCGTGGGCGTTCCCGGCCCCCGAGCGCGGTGAGCTGCCCAACGGCCTTACGGTGCTGCGCTGCCACCGCCCCGGCCAGCAGGTCGTCGCCGTCGAGATCAATCTGGCGGCGCCGCTGGACGCCGAGCCGGCCGGGCTCGAAGGCGTCGCCACGATCATGGCGCGCGCGCTGTCGGAGGGCACCGACAAGCACGACGCCGAGGAGTTCGCCGCCGAGCTCGAGCGCTGCGGCGCCACGCTGGACGCGCATGCCGACCACCCCGGCCTCCGGGTCTCCCTGGAGGTCCCGGTCTCCCGGCTGCCCAAGGCGCTCGGGCTGCTGGCCGACGCCCTGCGCGCCCCCGCCTTCCCGGACGGCGAGGTCGAGCGGCTGGTGCGCAACCGGCTGGACGAGATCCCCCATGAGCTGGCCAACCCGGCCCGCCGCGCCTCGATGGCCCTCTCCGCGGCCCTCTTCCCGGCCGAGTCGCGGATGTCCCGGCCGCGCCAGGGCACCCAGGAGACCATCGAGGGCATCGACGCCGCTGCCGTGCGCGCCTTCTACGAGGCGCATGTCCGCCCCTCCACGGCCACCGCAGTCATCGTGGGCGACCTCACCGGGGTCGACCTCGACGGGGCGCTCGCCGACACTCTGGGAGCCTGGACGGGCGGCGCGGGCGTGCCGCGCGCGGTTCCCCCGGTCGTCGCCGACGACCTCGGCCGGGTGGTGATCGTCGACCGGCCGGGCGCGGTGCAGACCCAGTTGCTCATCGGGCGCGTCGGCGCCGACCGCCATGACCGGGTCTGGCCCGCGCAGGTGCTCGGCACGTACTGCCTGGGCGGCACTCTCACCTCCCGCCTCGACCGCGTGCTGCGCGAGGAGAAGGGCTACACCTACGGGGTGCGCGCCTTCGGCCAGGTGCTGCGCTCCGCGCCCCCGGCGCCCTCGGGCGGCTCGGCGGGCGCCGCCATGCTGGCGATCAGCGGCTCGGTGGCCACCGAGGTCACCGGGCCCGCGCTGGAGGACCTCTGGAAGGTGCTGCGCACGCTGAAGGAGGAGGGGCTCACCGACGAGGAGCGCGATGTCGCGGTGCAGAACCTGGTGGGCGTCGCCCCGCTGAAGTACGAGACGGCGGCGGCCGTCGCGGGCACCCTCGCCGACCAGGTCGAGCAGCACCTTCCGGACGATTTCCAGGCACAGTTGTACGCCCGCCTCGCGGAGACCGGCACGGTGGAGGCGACCGCCGCGGTGGTGTCCGCCTTCCCGGCGGACCGGCTGGTCACGGTGCTGGTCGGGGACGCCTCGGCGATCGAGGAGCCGGTCCGGGCGCTGGGCATCGGCGAGGTGAGCGTCATCTCCGGCTGAGCCGCCCGGAGTTGGCCGGTTGGCCGGATCCGGTCCAAGAACCTGCGATCCGGCCGGCTCACCGACGATCCGGGTTCGCTGACGGTCCGGCAGCCGGTCCGGTCGACGAGCTCACGGCGGAAGGACCCCGGCCCCCCCGTAAGGGTGCCGGGGTCCTTCCTTCATGTCCGATTTGCGGGAGTGACAGCTTGTTTGGTTTGTGGGGAGAGCAACAAAAAACCGGAACCGTTTGGTGATCGAAAGCGGGCCCGTTTAGCGTCAGTCCGGCTGTTCGCCAGCAACCCGCCGCATCCGCGGCACGGACAGTCATCGCCGAGTCCCCGTACGGCGCGAGCCAGGGGAGCCGGGGACCCACACGTCCCCAGGGGTGAATCGGGCGCCTTCCCCGGCCGGGGGAGGAGTCCGTAGGAGACCTTCCTGCTCCGAACCCGTCAGCTAACCCGGTAGGCGAGAAGGAAGGAAAGGAGTGCGCCTCAGTATGGCGTCCACCCGCACTGCCACCGGGAAACACCGCCGGACCACCAAGGTCAACGTCCGCACCGGCGCGAACGTCGTGGGCATCACCACCGTCGCCTCGGGCGTCGTCGCCGGGATCACCGGGCAGGCGTTCGCGGCCGACACGGGCCCCAGCTCCCAGCAGACCGGTCTGACCCAGGCGATCGTGATCGGCGACGGGATCGCGGACCAGATCGAGGCCCAGGCGCAGACCCAGGAGACCGCCGCCGCTCAGGCCGCCGCCAAGGCCAAGGCGGAGGCGATCGCCCGCCAGGAGGCCGCCAGAAAGGCGGAGGCCGCGGAGAAGAGGGCCAAGGCCGAGCGCGAGGCCAAGGAGCGCGCGGCGCGCGAGGCCGAGCGCAAGCGCCTCAACACCTTCGAGACGCCGATCAGCGGCTCCTACGTCTCCACCGGCTACCACGCGGCCAGCGGACTGTGGTCCTCCGGCAGCCACACCGGCATCGACTTCCACGCCTCCTCCGGCACCTCGGTGCACTCCGTGGGCATGGGCGAGATCGTCGAGGCGGGCTGGGGCGGCTCCTACGGCAACAACGTCGTCATCAAGATGAACGACGGCACCTACACCCAGTACGGCCACCTGTCGTCGATCAGCGTCTCGGTCGGCCAGAAGGTCACCCCCGGCCAGCAGATCGGCCTGTCGGGCGCCACCGGCAACGTCACCGGACCGCATCTGCACTTCGAGGCCCGCACCAGCCCGGACTACGGCTCGGACATCGACCCCCTGGCGTACCTGCGCTCGCACGGCGTCAACGTCTGACCTCGCGGCACTCCGCGAACGTCCGGCCCCGCGGGACTCCGCGCACGCCCGCGGTCCGGCGAGAATCCGAGAAGGCCCCGTCCACCGGACGGGGCCTTCGGCGTGCCGCCGCCCGCTGACCAAAAAATATCCATGAAATGCACTCCGCCATCGGAAAAGACGTCCGATTGGAATAGAGTCGTTCAACGCGCGTTCCATGGATGCGTTTCGCGGGCGTTAAGGCGGAGGTTCGACAATGTGGGACCGGAAGTGAGCGGGGATACGACCGCGGTCCAGGGCGGTCGCCGGATTTCGGCGCATGCGGTGTGCACGGCGATTCGCGACGACATCGTCTCCGGCACATATCGGCCCGGCAGCCGGCTCACCGAGGAACTTCTCGCCCGGCGCTACGGCGTCTCGCGGGTGCCGGTCCGCGAGGCCCTGCGCACCCTGGAGTCCGAGGGCTTCGTGACGACCCGGCGGCACGCGGGGGCCTGCGTCGCCCAGCCCTCCGAGCGCGAGGCGGCCGATCTGCTGGACATCCGGGCGCTGCTGGAGCCGCTGGGCGCCGCACGGGCCGCACAGCGCCGCACCGAGGCCCATCTGAAGGTGCTGCGCGGGCTGGTCCGGCTCGGCCGGGAGCGGGCCCAGCACGGCCGGCTCGGCGAACTGCCGCCGCTGGACGACTGGTTCCACGAGACGCTCGCCCAGGCGTCCGGCAGCCCGAGCCTGGCCGCGATGCTCGTCCAACTGCGCCGCAAGACCGCCTGGGTGTACGCGGTCGCTCCCGCGCCGCAGCCCGTACCGCACGCCACATCGCCCGGGGGTGCCCGGCGCCCCGACCCGGCCGCGCGGGCCGTGGAGTCCTGGGCGGAGCACGGCGCATTGGTGGACGCGGTGGCGCGCGGCGACGCCGACCGGGCGCGGGCGCTCGCCGCCGCGCACACCGAGCGCGCGCTGGCGGAATACCGGCAGCGCCGTCCCAACCCGGTGAGGGCTTCGAAACATTCCGTAAACACGGCGAGCGGCCGGAATTAACAGATATCCCGTATACAATTCCCGGGAATTCTCTGCGTGGATTCGCGGCGCCCGTCTCCCGGTCCTCCGAGTCGGGGTGGAAACGGAAAAACAGCGGGGCCGCGGTGGCCGTAATGGTCACCGCGGCCCCGTCGTGCCGAATCCTCGAGCCGCACGGGAGTCACACCGGAAACGCGTGTGACTCGCCTGCGAGTCAGCGGGGGTCAGACGGTCTCGGGAAGCTCCTCGAGGCCCTCCGCCACCAGCTTCGCCAGCCGGTCGAGCGCGACCTCGGCATCGTCCGCGTCGGAGGCGAGGACGACCTCCTCGCCGCCCTGGGCGCCGAGGCTCAGCACGGCCAGCATGGAGGCGGCGTTGACCGGGGTGCCGTCGCCCTTGGCGATCGTGATGGGGACGCCGGCGGCGGTGGCCGCCCGGACGAAGATCGACGCAGGGCGGGCGTGCAGGCCCTCGGCCCAGCCGATGGTGACGCGGCGCTCAGCCATGGTGTTGCCCTTCAGGTGTGACGGGTGCGGTTGTCTAGACCAAAATCATACGGTGTCCGGATTCACCCGGACGATGTCCGAGTGAGCCCGGGCATGCCCGGGCTGGCCCGATACGGACCTTCCCCCGACACTCGGCCCCGACGCAAGGGTGTCCACCATCCGGACCGGGCGGGCCCGTACCCTGGGCCCCATGCGGAGCCCGTCGGACCATCACGCCTACCCGACCCACTGGGAAGCCGATGTGGTGCTGCGGGACGGCGGCACGGCACAGATCCGTCCCATCACCCCCGATGACGCCCAGCGGCTGGTCAGCTTCTACGAGCGGGTCTCGGACGAGTCGAAGTACTACCGCTTCTTCGCGCCCTACCCCCGCCTCTCCGACCGCGACGTCCACCGCTTCACCCACCACGACTACGTCGACCGGGTGGGCCTGGCGGCCATAGTGGGGGATGAGTTCATCGCCACCGTGCGGTACGACCGCATCGACGGACAGGGGATGCCGGCCGCCGCCCCCGCCGACGAGGCCGAGGTCGCCTTTCTCGTCCAGGACGCCCACCAGGGCCGCGGGGTGGCCTCCGCGCTCCTCGAACACATCGCCGCCGTAGCGCGCGAGCGGGACATCCGCAGGTTCGCCGCCGAGGTGCTGCCCGCCAACACCAAGATGATCAAGGTGTTCACGGACGCGGGCTACACCCAGAAGCGCAGCTTCGAGGACGGCGTCGTCCGCCTCGAATTCGACCTCGAACCCACCGACCGCTCCCTGGCCGTCATGCGCGCCCGCGAGCAGCGGGCCGAGGCCCGCTCCGTCCAGCGGCTGCTGGCGCCCGGCTCCGTCGCCGTCATCGGCACCAGCCGCACGCCCGGCGGCGTCGGCCGCACCGTACTGCGCAACCTCCTGGACGGCGGCTTCACGGGCCGCGTCCACGCCGTCAACCACGCCTTCCCCGACGACATGGCGCGCCTGGAGCCCGAGGGCGTCCCGGCCCACCGCTCGCTGCGCGCCATAGAGGAGCCCGTGGACCTCGCCGTCGTCGCCGTCCCCGCCGAGCGGGTGCCCGCCGTCGTGGCCGAATGCGGCGAGCACGGCGTCCAGGGCCTCGTCGTGCTCTCCGCCGGATACGCCGAGAGCGGGAGCGAGGGCCGCGACCGGCAGCGCGACCTCGTCCGCCAGGCCCGGTCGTACGGTATGCGCGTCATCGGCCCCAACGCCTTCGGCGTCAGCAACACCGCCGAGGGCGTCCGGCTCAACGCCTCCCTGTCCCCGCAGTTGCCCAACCCCGGCCGGCTGGGCCTGTTCACCCAGTCCGGGGCGATCGGCATCGCGCTGCTGTCCGGGCTGCACCGGCGCGGCGCCGGGCTGGCGAGCCTCGCCGGGATCGCGGGGATATCGACCTTCGTGTCCGCCGGGAACCGCGCCGACGTCTCGGGCAACGACCTCCTCCAGTACTGGTACGACGATCCGCACACCGACGTCGTCCTGATGTACCTGGAGTCGATCGGCAACCCCCGCAAGTTCACCCGGCTCGCCCGGCGCACCGCCGCCGTCAAACCGGTGGTCGTCGTCAAGGGCGCCCGCCACACCGGCAGCGCCCCCACCGGCCATGCCGTGCCCACCACCCAGATCCCGGACGCCACCGTCTCCGATCTGCTGCGGCAGGCGGGCGTCATCCGGGTCGACACCGTCACCGAACTCGCCGACACCGGGGTGCTGCTCGCCTCCCAGCCGCTGCCCGCCGGTCCGCGCGTCGCCATCCTCGGCAACTCCGAATCGCTCGGCCTGATCACCTACGACGCCTGCCTCACCGAGGGGCTCCGCCCGCTGCCGCCCCGCGACCTGACCACGGCCGCCGCCCCGGACGACTTCCGGCGCGCCCTGAGCGAGGCCCTTACCGACGACGCCTGCGACGCCGTCGTCGTCACCGCCATCCCCTCGGTCGGCGACGGAAACGCGGGCCCCGGGGACGGCGACGGCGGCGCGGAGGCCCTCGCGACGGCCGTAAGGGAGGCGGCCCAGGCTTCCGGGCCCGGTCCGGCCAAACCGGTGGCCGTGGTCCACCTGGAGATCCAGGAGCTTGCGGAGGCGCTGGCCGGCACCGGCGGCGAGCCCGCCCCCGGCACCCGCCGGATCCCCGCCTACCCCGCCGCCGAGCGGGCCGTGCGCGCGCTCGCCGAGGCCGTGCGGTACGCGCACTGGCGGCAGGAGGCCGCCGAGCCCGGACGGGTCCCCGAGTACGACGACATCGACGAGGCGGGTGCGGCCGCCGACATCCAGGTGCTGCTCGCCCCGGCCGACGGCAGCCCGGCCGACGGCGCGGGCGGCGGGACTGGCCAC
>NZ_JAHLEM010000706.1 GCF_018883605.1 Streptomyces niphimycinicus
GACCCCTCGTCCAGGAGGAGGTCGATGCGCTCGCGCGCGGTCAGCTTGCCCTTGGCGTGCTGCTTCTCCACCGCGCGCGCGGACCCCGCATGGGTCGCCTCTTCGATACGGCGCTTCAGATCCGCGAGCTTCCCCGCGGTGGTGTGGATGTCGACGTCGGCCGGCTGCGCGGGCTCGGTGCTCACCTCTCGCCTCCCTTCCGAGGGTGGGTGCTGATGACGTGCTGGGCGGTCAGCAGGAGTCCGGTTGCCGGGGCAGCCGTGAAGGAGCTTCCGAGCGGGAATGGCACGACCATCCGCACCGGGGAACTCGGAATGAGGGTGGTCGGCTGATGAAGCGGGGCCGTCAGACCGGCGCCCGGAGGCACCGTTACGTCATTGCGTCTCAGCATTCTTGGCAGGAACGAATCGGTCGGCAGTGGGGGCCGGCGTGGCAGGTGGCGGGCAGGGATCATCGGAGGCACTCCAGAGGTGATGGGCAATGGCCTGTGGGGCCGCACTCAAGGTCAGATGGTGTCGTGGGGGACGTACACGCGCCCCAGACGTCGCGCAGGGCGTGGGAGACCTCGCCGACTGTGGCGCGAAGCCGTAGGGCCTCACGCATCGGGGTCAGGACGTTCTGTAGGACCGCCACTTCGTACTCAGTACCTCCATCGAAGGCAAGTGGTCGCTGGGCGCGGGGAGGGTGGTCGGTCGCCCTGCGGAACCGAGAGATCGCCGGCGCCGTCGTCTGGCTGGGGCACGTAGGCGTCGGTGCCTCAGCGTTCATCGCGGCGGAGTCTCGCAGAGGCGGAAGAGGAGTGCCTGGGGGCCGGACTCGATGCCTTCTGTCAGACACACCGAGGCCCCGGCCCGCACGGTGAGCGGCGGCACGCCG
The DNA here is from genome assembly GCF_018883605.1 of Streptomyces niphimycinicus. Classification (GTDB taxonomy): domain Bacteria; phylum Actinomycetota; class Actinomycetes; order Streptomycetales; family Streptomycetaceae; genus Streptomyces; species Streptomyces niphimycinicus. The sequence continues at coordinate 877 of NZ_JAHLEM010000706.1, forward strand.
ATGACCCTGGAGAACAGCCAGAATCCCTCGGACATGTTGATGGTGGCGAGTGCGCATTGCCTCCCGGGGCGCTGGCTCACGGCCATGACATGACGAATGGCCCCGATGCCGCAACTGAGCTCCCAGGCGAGATCGGTGGAGGCGCAGACGGGGCACAGCAGACGGCGGAAGACTGCGGTCCGGCACCAGTGGCAGCGCTGGAAATACAGCTCTCCACCTCCCACTCCGCCCAGCGGCACCTGCCTGGGGAGGTCCGCCCCTGGGGGCGGGTTCGCGCTCGCGTCGGCCTCCCGTTCGATGGGGGCGCTATCCATGGTTTCGATCGCTGCATGGAGCACGGTGTCCCTCTCCGTCCCCGGCCGAAAACGACCCGTGATGGGAGGCGAGGCCCCGCCGATCACGGCTGTGGCACGGCGCACCGCTGTAGTGGCGTGCACACGAGCCAAGCTATGGCACTGAGTGCCGCAAGTAAAGTACTCAGTTCCAAAAGGGTGTGGGTGCCGGGCGTGATGATGGTGTGCCGACGCGCCGGTTCCTTGTGGTGGCAGGCGAAGGTGTCCCTGGTCGGGTGCAAGGGGCGGTTGGGGTGGAGGTGGCGGGCTCGCTCCTTGCGGGGAAGCCACACCGCGCCGCTCGGCGCCCGATGCCCGATGCCCGGGAAATTCGGTATCCGGTCCCGTCAAGACGAGGCAAGTGGCGTCTGCGCGGTGAGGCGGGGAAGGATGGGGGGTCATGAGCAAGCTACCGGCACGGATCCGACTGGCGGACGCCGCCTTCGCGCTCTTCGACGAGCGCGGATACGAGCAGACGACCGTCGACGACATCGCTGAGCGAGCGGGGCTCGGGCGCACGACGTTCTTCCGGAACTACCGCACCAAGGAAGACGTCATCTTTCCGGACCACGACCGGCTCCTGGCGTTGATCAGAGATCGGCTGGCGACCTCGAGCCACAGCACCGCGCTGGTCGCCGTGTCGGACGCGGTCCGACTCGTACTGCTGCACTACGTGGATGAGGGCGACCTGGCGAGGCGGCGATACGCCCTCACCAGCAAGGTGGCTGCCCTGCGTGACCGGGAGATCGCCAGTGTGGGCCGCTATCAGCGCCTGTTCCGGGAGTTCATCGCGGACTGGATGGGGGGTCCGACGGAATCGGCGTCGCTGAGGGCCGAACTCATGGCCGCCGCGGTGGTCGCCGCCCACAACCACGTGCTGCGTCGCTGGCTTCGGGGCGAGTCGTCCGACCCCGTCGCCGAGGTGGACGAGGCGATGCGTGAGGTGCTCGCCCTCTTTCCGGCGCCCGGCTCCTCACCGGAGCCCGGCGGCACCACCGTCGTCGCGTTCAGGACCGCGCAGGACATCGACACCCTGCTTCCCTCGTTGCGACGTCTGGTCGAGGATGGCGCCGAGCACTGAAGCCGGCTCCGCTTGAACGAGTGATGCCGCGCACAACGGAAACCGGGGCGTGCTGTGGCGTGTTAGCTTCCGGCCGTGGCTTCCCCGGTCCCGAACACATTCCCCCCTGGCGGAACCGCCGGGACCAGCCCAGGAGGCTGCCCGGCGGCGCTCGGCACCCGTGCCCCGCTCGACCCGCTCGATCTCTTCAGCGACGGCTTCGTCCGTGACCCGTACCCCTGGCTGGACCGGCTCCGGGCCGAGGCCCCCGTGCACTACCACCCCGGCACCGGGCTGTGGCTGGTCAGCCGGTACGACGATGTGCGCCGCGTACTGCTTGACCCGGCCCTGTTCCGTCCCGACAACGCCCTTCGGGCAGTTACCCCACTACCGGTCGCGGCGCTGCGGATCCTCGCCCGGGCCGGCTTCACCCTCCCACCCGCGCTCGCCAACAACGGCACTCCCAGCCACCTGGGACTGCGCCGCGTGGTGACCCGATTCTTCAACGCCGAGCGCGTCGCCGCGACCGTACCGGTCATCCAGCGCGTCGCCGAGGACTTGCTCGACGCCGTGCGGTCGCAGATCGACGCCACCGGTCGGTGCGAGCTGTTCAGCTCTTTCGCGCAGGTGCTGCCCTGCCGGGTACTGATGGAGCTTCTCGGCATCCAGGGAGTCACTCCGGCCACCTTGATTCGCTGGAGCGATGCCTCGCTGGAGCTGTTCTGGGGCAGGCCCACTTTCGACCGGCAACTGGAACTGGCGCAGCTCGTCGGCGAGTTCCATCAGTGGCTGACCGACACAGTGCGCGACGATGCCGCCCCGCCCACCTCACTCGTCGGTGCGTTGGCTTCTCACCGTCTGCCCGACGGCGAGCCGCTGGACATCGGGACAGCGGTGGCCGCGTGCTTCTTCGTGTTCATCGCGGGACAGTCCACCACCGGGCAGCTCATCGCCACGGTGCTGCGGCGAGCGCTCACCGAGCCGGGCCTGTGGCAGCACGTGCCGGGGCGGACGGGCCTGGCCGAGGCATGGGTGGAGGAGGTGCTACGCCACGAACCCCCGGTCACCACGTGGCGCCGGGTCACCGTCCGCTCCGCCGAACTGGGCGGGGTGAGCATCCCTGACGGCGCGCCGTTGCTGCTGATGCTGTTGGGCAGCGGATCCGACCCGACGGTCTTCCCCGACCCGGAGCTGATGCGCCCGTATCGGACGAACGTCCGTCATCACCTCGCATTCGGCGTCGGCCGTCATCGCTGCCCGGGCGCGTCCCTGGCGCGCACAGAAGCGGCGGTGGCCTTGCGCATAGCGGCCGGTCGCCTGTCCGGAGTACGGCTGGAGGAAGGCGGGACCGAGTCCCCGATGCTGGGTCTGCTGTCCTTCCGGGCTCCCCTCGGCGTCACCGTCAGTCGATGAACCGGCGACCTGCCGTGTGACCATCGAACGGGATGCCGCGGACGGTTTGCTCTCCGAGCTCAACGAGTACGCGGTCGAGTAGGCGCGGCAGAGCGCCTCTCGGCGTCGGTCGAACTCTGGTTCTTTCGCGTTGCCTTGTGGTGTGATGACTGAGTGTTAGCTCAGGAGGACGCGTTTGCTGACCACGGCGCAGACCGCGCCGAGCCTGCCGGGCGAGGATGCCTGAAGGGTGTCAATATCCCGATCAGGCTGCTGAGCTGGGCGTTTCCTGTGGATGGTGAGGCGGTCGGGGTGGCCTGGTGTGGTACTCGTTGAGCAGTCCATCAAGTACCTGTCGGCGCCTGACCGCGGCAGCAGGCAGGGGGATGACGTTCGGGTCGTCGTCGGGCGCTCGTAGGTCGAGGCCGCGGTGGGCCCGTCTTGCGTTGTAGTGCTCGGCGTACTGGTCGAGGACCGTGCGCAGGTGCGGCGGCGCGCCGCCGAGCTCGGCCTGCCACGGATCGGCGTGCACGACCTGCGACACACCGCGGCCACCATCATGATCAGCTCACGGGTGCCGCTGGCCGTGGTCTCCAAGACTCTGCGCCACTCGACGCTGGCCACCACCGCCAACCTCTACGGCCACCTGCTCCCCCACGCCGCCCGCGACGCCGTCGCCGCCATCGGCACAGCCCTGGAACGCGCCGACCGCAAACACGCCACCGGCGATCCTGGCGGAGCGTCAGAACAGCGGGCGGCCTGAACCTTTCGTCCGCCTCGCTTCCGCTTGGGATTCTCTCTGATGCGGTGCCCCTGGCCAGGGGTGCCGTGGCGGTGGCGCCTCAGCGTTCACCGGGTGTCATCACGTCGCCATCACGTGTCACACGAACGCAATCAGCGGGTCTGCCATCACTGGCAAACCCGCTGGTCACACCGTCGGGACGACAGGATTTGAACCTGCGACCCCTTGACCCCCAGCGGCGCGGAAATTCTCCGCACCGATCCGTATCACGCTGTAGCCGACCGTCGGGGCTCCGTAAACCGCCGTACGAAGACAGGAGAACGACCTCATCAGTCGCCGCCCCGGAGAACACTCACATGGCCAGCACACTCCTATATCCTCACCCCTGTCGACCCAGGTGCCAGAGATCACGGAGGAGGATGAACCGTGAGGGCCGGCCACCGCCGCGAAGCTCCGCGCCAATGCCGCGACCATCCACCAGCTCGGACGTCAGCACGGCTTGCACTCCTTCGCACTCAGCTCCGAACCCGGTGAACTCGTCGCAACCCTGGACGCCGACCGCTCCTACTTCGACGTCACGAGCCGCGTCTGGGTGCATAGGCCGGACGTGGGCGAGAACATTGACCCGCACTCGACATCCGTACAGGTCCCGTGCGTGACCAGGCACGTGGGCGTGTATGCCGCTTTCCGCCGGGCCGTCGCCCGCCTCCGGGACCGGCTCGCCGACGAGCTGCCGGTCCGTGTCTCCTTCGCATTGGCCTTCGCCTCCGCCGAGCATCTGCCGGCCGAACGTGGCCCTCGGCGGCTGGAAGCACGTCTTCACCGACCATCTGCTGACAGCGGTGGACCGCTGCTTGTTCACCCCACAAGGCCACGCGCCGCGCCGGAGGCGGCGAAGGCGGCATCATCGCCGTTACCCAGCCCCCGTCTCCCGACCACACCGCCCCGCTCCAGGATCACCGCACCCTGGTGCGGGTACTCTGGTGCGGGTCCCCTGGTGCGGGTGACCTTCCCCGACGGGACGGCTCGCACCGGCGTCGCCATCTCGTTGCACGGCCAGGCCGGCATTCCCCACGAGACCGCCGGAATGAAGAAACCCGGCGGCCTGGCGAAGGCCACTCGGCAGCACCGCCCGGCCCGAGACGATCGCCGACCTCATTCTGCGAGCTGCACCCCCGCGTGGCTCAATGTGTCTGGTTCGCCGGTGTGACCCTCGTGAACGCGGGAGACTCCTCGCGGGGGATCGATCTCGGTCGCGTGCATGAAATCCAAAAAACGAGCCGCGGCGGGCGAGAGGTCCTGAGAGCAGCGGTACATCACGCCGGTGACCCTGGTTGCTCCCGGAGAATCCACGGGTACCGCGATCAGATCATCCAGACCGAAACCCTGCAACTCCAGGGCCGGCAGAGCTGCCACGCCCACGCCGGCCCGTAGCAGCCCGCGGATCGTCACCGCGCTACAGGCATTGAAGTGGTGGCTCACCGAGATCGAGTGCTTGCTGAACGCGGCGTCGGTGATCGCTCGGATGCTGGTTCCGTGCCGCGTTGCGACCACGGTCTCACCATTGAAGTCCGCCCACGAGATGGAATTCTGCGCCGACCAAGGATGGCTGTGGTGCGCGACGCCGTAGAACTGTTCCCGCAGCAGTGGTGTGAAGCAGAAGCCGTCCGGCAGGTCACCGTGGGCGGTCAAGCCGAGTTCGACAGTCCCACCTTCGAGGCGTTCGACAACTTCATCCGCGGCCCCGTCGATGATCTCGAACTCCACCTCGGGGTGATCCAGCATGAAGCCGCGCATCACGCGCGGCAGCACAGCCGCCGCGAGCGATGGAAGCGCGGCTACGGCGATGGTTCCGGACTGGGCCGCTACGTACGACATGAAGCGGCTCAGTCGCATGTCCATGTCGTCGAGGACGGCGCCCGTCATGAGGAGAAAGGCATGCCCCTCGGCCGTGAGGTCGAGCTGCCGAGTGGTGCGGTCGAACAACCGCACCCGCAGGAGACGCTCGACTTCCTTGATCCTCCTGCTGAGGACTGACTGAGAGATGTGCTCTGCTGCGGCTGCTTTCGTGAAACTGCCGGATGCGGCGAGTGTCCGGACTGCGCGAAGCTGCTGCAACGTCAGGTCAGGGACCGGCATGGCTCCACCTCTTGCCGCATACTCGGGTGGACGTGGCAATCATGACTGAACCTGCGGCCCGGCGGCGTAGTAACCGTTGTCGGCGTGCCCGGCCAGCTCCGAGCGCTGGACCGTTTCCTGCGGCATGCCGCAGGGCACAGGGGTGGCGGACAACAACGGCTGACGGCCACGGCAGGCACGGGATACGACCACCTGATCGTTGATCAACATGTAGAGTGCCATCAGACGAGTGTTCAGTTCTTCGCTCACACATCAAGCTGAACGCCCTCCTCCCACGCCTGCGGACCGATCTCACTTCACGCGATCTTCACGTGATCAACCACCTAGTTCGGCCTCGAGCGCACATGGTTTGCGATCGCCGCATCGTCGTTCGCGCCGTACATGTCGTCGATCAACGTTGCGAACGAGTTCACGACGGCATTGCGCTTGATCTTGCCGTTCGCGGTCCGCTCGCCGCGCTCGGCTTCCAGGGACCGAGGCAGAACGCGAAAGTCCTTCAACTGCTCTACGCGCGCGAGGTCCGCGTTGACCCGAGCGACCTCCGCTCGCAGGCGTTCGGCCAGCACCTCCGCCGACCGGGCGTCTGCGGTTGTGCTCGGTTCGAGCAGGACGGTGAGGTATTTGCGAGCATCGCCGACGACGATCGCTTCGTTGATCAGCGAGCTCTCCTTCAACCGGGTTTCGATGGGCTGAGGATTGATCGTTTTGCCGCCTCGGGTGATGATCACGTCCTTCTTCCGGCCGATGAGCCGGATGTCGCCGTGGGGTGTGCGCTCCATCAGGTCACCGGTGCGGAACCAGCCATCCTGGAAAACAGCCTCGGTCTCCGCCGGGTTGCGCCAGTATCCGTCGAAGAGCAGGGGCGCGCGGATCAGCATTTCGCCATCGTCTGCGACTTTCACCTGGAACCGTGGGTCCGGGAATTCCCTGCCGATGAAGCCCGGACGAGGGAACGGCTGGTCGAAATGAGCGATGGGACACCCGGCCGTCTCGGTGAGACCGTAGTTTTCGCGGAGATCGAGCCCCCAGATCTGCCATATCGCGATGACGCTTTCGGGCATCGCGGCAGATGCGGTGTAGGCAACGCGGATGCGATCCATTCCGACGGTCGCCCGCAGTGGCAAGAACACTCCGCGAAGTGCGGCAGCGTACGCGATTCGCAGCAGTACCGGGGGTCGGCGATGGGACCAGCGGCGTTCGGCTACCCTGCGGCCGACCCACATGGCGGCGTCATAGGCGTAGCGACGAAGTCGCGGCCAGACCTCCGTCCGTGCGATCAGTTCGCCGGCGATCTTCTCGTAGAACCGCGGCGGCCAGAGCACTGCCGTCGGCCGCACCGAGCGCAACACATCTTCGTAGTCACCAATGCGGCAGTATGTGACCACCAGCCGTGAGAGCAGCGGCGCGAACACCGACACCACCGCCGGCGCGACGTGGGCCAACGGCAGGAAGCCCACGACATCGTGCTCGTGGCGGAGGATCTGCGGGTAGAGGCCGACGAAGGTCTGAACCGAGTGCTGAAGCGTGCGGTGCGAGTGTGTGACGCCTTTCGGAACTCCCGTGGATCCCGACGTGTAAAACAGCACGGCGGCATCGTCGAGGGATCCGCCGGCGACCAACTCGGACAGAGGATCGGCGCTGTCGTCGGCGTACTGTGTTCCTTCTTCGCACAGCGCTTCCCACGTTGTCCTCTTGATCACCTCGGGTAGCTCCGGCGGAGTGGCGTCGATTCCGACCACGAGCCGCAGCTTCGGTGTGTGTGCGGCGACCTCCGCCACCTTGATGAGCTCCGTCGTCGTCTCGCCGATGAAGGCGACGGCCTCGCTGTGTGTGAGGAGTTGCTCGATCTCGGCAGGTGAGTTGGTCGGGTAGACGCCGATCACGACGCCGCCGGCACTCTGCACGGCCATCGCGGCGAACACCCACTCCGGGCGTGCGCTGCTCATCACCGCGACGCGATCGCCGTGCTGCACACCTTGCGCGACAAGGCCGAGCGCGAGATCTTGCACGCGATCCCGGTACGTCCGCCACGTGATCGCCTGCATGTCCCCATCACGCCAGTAGCGCAGCGCGACGGCGTCGGGTTCCCTGTTCGCGCGATCGAGCAGCAGCCCCGGTAGCGTCCGGGTTGGCTCGAAATTGGTCAGATCCATGACACGGCCTCTCTTCCAGAGCGGACAAGCCCGGGCCCGATGAGATTCATGCGGCACTCTCCCCGAGGTGCAGGAAGTCACCCCGGTACCACGTCACCGGCTTGCCGCTACCTGTCCGCGCGTCGTGTACACGGCCGATGAGGATCACGTGATCTCCGCCGGGTACGGCTTGCTCCAGTTCGCAACGGATGACTGCCGCCGCATCGGGCAGTAGCGGGTGACCCCTCTCATCGAATTCGAAGGCTCCGTACGCGAACTTGTTTTCACCTTTTGTCGCGAACTTGATCGCCAACTCGGCGTGTGCGTGTGTCACGATGTTGACGATGAACCGCTCAGCCGCCATGAAGACGGGAGAGCAGTCCGCTCCTCGGTCCAGGCACACCAGGACGAGCGGCGGATCGAGCGACAGCGCCGCGAAGGAACTCGCGGTGAACCCGTGCAGCGTGTCTGACGCGCTTCGCGTCGTCACGATCGTCACGCCTGAAGGGAAGCGGGCCAACGCCGAGCGGAAGGCGGCCGGGTCCAGCCCTTGAAATTGATCAACCATGATATCCCTCGCGGGCAGCTCGGGCGGCAGGGTCGTTGAAGACCGTGCGCGCGTCGGCAACCGTGACGCGGAGTTGCTCTTCGACCGGCCAACTGGAAGTCCCTGAGTGAAGGGCCCGTTTCAGCGCCGCGAACACGGCAGATGGTTTCGCCGCTGCCGCCCGCGCGTCCGCCATCGCGATCGCGAGCAGGTCGTCCTGCTCGACCACCTGGTCGACGATGCCCATCCTCTCCGCGTCGAACGCGTCGACGGGCTCTCCGCCCAGCAGGAGGCGCCGGGCCGCGCGGTCACCCAGGACCCCGCGCACTCGAGTGATCCCCTTCACGGCCGGCAGCATCCCGTGGTTGATCTCCGGGAAGACGAAACGCGCCTCAGTCGACGCGTACACCATGTCAGCGAACAGTGCCATTTCGATGCCACCACCGACGCACCAGCCGTTGACCGCACACACCAGCGGCCGGGCAAAGTCCTCCAGCGCGCAGAGCAGCGCGTGAAACGACGCCATCCGCTCGACCATCGAATCGGCGCCGAAGCCGATGGCTTCCTTGATGTCGCCACCCGCGCAGAAGAAGCGCTCACCAGCTCCCGTCAGGACCACTGCGGGGGTGCCGGGGCCGCTGGCAAGGGTTTCCAGCGTCTTTGACAGCTCGCTGACGAGCGAATTGCTGAGCGCGTTCGCCGGCGGGTGGTTCAGAGTGAGTACAACCACGCCGTCCACTTCGTCGGACGCGTGCACAGCGCTGGGCGCTGTGTTGTGCGAGGCAATGCTCATGCTCGCCTTCCCTTAGTTCGCCGGTCCGCCAGCGGCGCGAGCGGAGGGGAAGTCCACGGGGCGCTTCTCCCGGAAAGCCTGGCGTGCTTCGGCGTAGTCGGCACCGGCGAAGTCGAGGATCTCAAGTGCCGAGGACAGCTCGTGCTGAGGCACCGCGTTAGTGAGCCAGGCGTTGAGCGCACGCTTGGTGAAACGGAGCGCCTGCTGGGAACCGCGGGCCAGCTGGGATGCGACCTCAAGGGCGCGGGGCAGCACCTGCTCGCGGGGAACGGACAGGCTCACGAGCCCGATCCGCTCGGCCTCGGTGCCCGTCAGCTTCTCGGAGGTGAGCACGTAGTACTTGGTCTTGGCCATACCGACAAGCAACGGCCAGATGAGTGCGGCGTGGTCGCCGGCGGTCACGCCGACCTTGGTGTGGCCTTCCATCAGCACCGCGTCGTCCGCGGCGATGCTGATGTCGGCGAGAAGCGCGGTCGACAGCCCGTAGCCGACCGCGGGGCCGTTGATCGCAGAGATGATCGGCTTCTCGATGCGCAACATCGTCGCAACCCGCTTGCGTTCGGTCTCCAGCATCGCGAGCGCTTCCTCGGGCGTGGGGTCGGGCTGAGCGACGTCCATCCCGGTACAGAAGGCTTTGCCGGCCCCGGTGATGACGACGACCCGGGTCTGTTCATCGCGCTCGACGTCGGCCCAGATCCGGTTCATCTCCTCGAACATCGGCATAGTGAGCGCGTTGTACCGGTCGGGTCGATTGATCGTGATCAGGAGGATGCCGTTGTCGTGGTGTTCGGTGAGGATATCGCCGGTGCCGTGGTTGTAGAGGTCGGTCATCGGCTGGTCTCCTTGTGGTGTGTGGGGTTGTGCTGGGAGTGGAACTGGTGAAGTGCTTCTTGGTGGGCGGGGCGTGCGGCTCGGATGTCGGCGAGTACGTCGTCGGCGGGGCGGACGACGTTGCGGGGGTTTTTGAAGTGGGGGATGACGTA
>NZ_JAHLEM010000707.1 GCF_018883605.1 Streptomyces niphimycinicus
AGCCCGTGCACGGCGGGGCGCACCTCCGGGGCGCGGGCCGCCTCGGCGAGTGCGGTGGCCGCCGCCATCCGCTGCACCGGACTGTCGGTACGGGCCAGCGGCAGCGCCAGCTCGGCCAGGCCGTAGAGGTAGTCGCGGGCACACAGCACACCCGCGGCGACCGCCGCGCGCACCCACACCTGGGGGCGCGGATCGTCGCACAGCCCGCGCAGCCAACGGGCCATCGGGCCGCGGAGGTTGTGGTGGGCGTCCCAGGACTCGTGGAGCACGGCGGGCGCCAGCCGCCGCCCCTCGAACCACACCGCGCGCACCGGCACCGACGCGTCCCCCAGGTCCTCCACCCCGTCGCCGTGGACCGCGCGCGCCGTGGCGAGCGAGGCCCCGGGGCGGGCGGCGAACAGCGGACGCCCTGGCGCGTACTGCGGATCGAGCGTGACGGCCAGTTCCCAGGCCAGCAGTTCGGCGGCCTCCGCCATGAGGCTGTGCGCCGAGCCGTTGAAGACGGCGAGCGCGATCCGCAGCGCGGCGGCGCGCAGCGCGGGCAGCGCGGCGGGCAGGGTGCCCGGGCGCCCGGCCTCCAGGAACCACGCACGGGCCTGGTCCGGCGCGAACGACCGGCAGTGCTCCAGCAGCCGCTCCTCGGACAGCCTGCCCTCGGCGTGCGCGGCCAGCAGGCCCGCGAGCCGGGCGGCCTCACCGGGGCGCGGCTCGTCCAGGCCGAGCGCATCGGCCAGTTCGGGGCGCCGCGCGGTGACGCGGGCTGTCTCCAGCAGCCCGGTGGGGCGGTCGGCGAGCAGCTCGATGAGGTGGCGGTCGAGAACGTCGGCGGCGGCCGGGGGCTCGTACGGCACGGCGTGACGGCGGCCGCGCAGCAGCCGGTCGGCGGCCGGGCCGCCCGCGACCAGGACGACGCAGAACGCCTCGTGGTCGGCGAAGTGGGCGCGCAGCCGGTCCAGCAGGGGCTCGACGGCGAAGTCCGGCTGATCGGCGCGGAGTTCGATGAGATAGCCGTGGCCCCGCTCGGTCTTCTCCACGCCGGAGGCCCCGTGGGGGAGGCCGGGCCCGAGCGGGAGGACGGGGTCATGCGGGGTGCCTAGCCCGTACGGGATACCGGGGCCAAGCGGGGTACCGGGCCCACGCGTGGTGCCGGAACCGAGCGTGGCGCCGGAACCGAGCGGGGTGCCGGGCCCGAGCGGGGTGCCGGGCCCGAGCGGGGTGCCGGACTCATACGTGGTGCCGAGCCCATACGAGATACCGGGCTCGTACGCGATGCCGAACCCTTGCGGGACGCCGAACCCTTGCGGGACGCCGAACCCCTGCGGGATGCCAGCCCCCAGCCGGGAGACCCCGCCGTCGGCCAGCTCCGACAGCTCCGCGAGGAGGGCGAGCCCGGTCCAGGCGCGGCCGGTGCCGGGTTCGCCGCACAGCGCCAGCAGGCCGGTGCGCCGCAGATGGTCGCGCATCGCGGCATAGCCGGGGACGGTCCGGTAGAGCCGGCGCAGCCGGTCCAACTCCTCGCGGGGCACCGGGCCTTCGGGGAGGGGGTACGGCGCCGGTTCGGCGCAGAGCCGGGCCGGGCCGACGGCGATATGCAGATGGGCGCGCGCCTCGCGCGCCGTGCGGGCGCCGCCCGGCTGGCCCGCCCCGTCCAGCGGGCCGCTCTTGGGGATGTCCAGCCGTCGTACCCGCGACTCCGCCGGGGCGTCGACGTCTTCCGATGCGCTCATCGCCCGCCGTCCTTCATGCCGTGGCCCCCGATTCCCGCTGTGGTGATGGTGGTGGTGGGGTGTCGGTGAATGCCCGAAGCGGGCGGCGGGGTTTCTCCCCCTGCCCGCCCCGCCGCCCTTCTCCGGTGCGGGGCACTGGGCCGTGCGCACCCCCGTCGCGCACGGTCCCGCGCCCTTTGTGCCACTCCAGGGTCGCCGGGGAACGGCGGGGCGGCTGTAGCCGTTTACACAGTCGCGGAGAACGCGTGAGACGGCGCGCCCGCGCTCAGTCGCGAGGGCAGTCGCGGGGTTCGGTCGCGGGGCGCGCCGGGATGTGCTCCCCCGTCGCGCGTCCCTCGGCCAGCAGCCGCAGCAGTCCGATGTCCATCACCACGAAGCGGCGCGAGGCGGTCCGGACGACGCCCTGGCCGCGCAGCAGCCGCAGCGCCTTGGCGACGGCCTCCCGGGTCGAGCCCACCGCGGCCGCGATGTCGTGCTGGGGCAGCGGCAGATCGACGGTGATCGCCCCGTCGGCGGCGGGGTGGCCGGTGCGCTCGGCCAGTTCGACGAGCCGGGCCGCCAGCCGCTGGAGCACCTTCTCCGAGGCGAGTGACCGCCGCTCCCCGTCCGAGCTGCGCAGCCGGGAGCTGAACTGACGCATGATCAGCACGGTCGCGACGGGACGCGCCGCCAGATAGGCCCGGAACCGGTCGCCGGAGACCACCACCGCCTCCATCCGGCCGAGCGCGGTGACGGTGGCGCTGCGCGAGCCGTGGTCCACCGCGGCCTGGTCGCCCACGACCTCGCCCGCCCCGCGCAGCGCCAGGATCAGCCGCACCCCGCGCTCGGTCTCCACCGAGACGGTGGCCCAGCCGGAGGTGATCGCGACGACGAAGGTCGTACGGTCGTGCTCGCGCAGCACGACCTCGCCGGGGGCGTAGGCCCGGGGTGTGCCGAGGGCGAGCAGTGCGCGCCGGTCATCGGCGGGAAGGGCGTACAGAAAGGGCCGTCCGTCCTCGAAAAGACTCATCCGCCCTCCCCGCTCAGCTCGTCGTCGTCATGCCTGCGGAGAACCCAGGGACGGTCAGCACGCTAGGGAGCTGGCACGGGCACGTCAATGGTGCCGTAGCGAGTCCGTACCGGATCCGCCGTTCTCCCCGGGATCGACCCGAACTCCCGTACGCAAAGCGGCGCCCGCGACGGCAGCGAGCGCTGCCGTCACCGCCGTGAAGACCCACCCGGCGCGCAACGCGTCCAGCCCCGGCCGCGCGGCGCCCCCGGTGATCATGACCAGCGCCGCGACGCCCAGGGCCGAGCCGCCCTGCCGGGACATCATGAGCACCCCGGAGCCGAGCGACAACTGACGGGCCGGAAGCAGTCCGGCGGCCGAGAACATCACCGGCTGATAGAGCCCCGCGCCGACCCCGGTGAGCACCAGCCCGGGCATGAACTCCACGGCGTAGTGCGCACCGTCGCCGCCCGCGAGGAGCAGCCACCACACCGGCCCCGCGGCGAAGCACAGCCCGCCCACGACGGCCGTGGTCCGCTCCCCCAGCGCCCGGACGATCCGCCCCGACAGCATCGACACCACCAGGACGGTGAGCGGCCAGGGCGTGACGGAAAGGCCCGCCCGGGCCGAGGACCAGCCCCACGCCCCGGTGAACAGCAGGGTCGCGGCGAGGATCGAGGCGGCGTAGGCGAGGAAGTAGCTGAGCAGCCCGAGCGTGGCGGCGGTGAAGGCACGGGTCCGGAACAGCGCGGGGTCCACCACCGGATCCGGATGGCGGCGTACGTGCGCCACGGCCAGGGCACCCGCGATCAGGCCGACGGCGAGGAAACCGAGGGTGGCCGGGGCGCCGTAACCCCAGTCCGCGGCCTCGACACAGGCGGTGGTGAGGGCCCCGGTGCCGAGGAGGACGAGCAGCGTGCCCAGCGGATCGAGGCGGCGGCGCTCACTGGGGACGGGGCCGATGCGGACAGGCCCGGTGCGCACTGGCCCGATGCGGACTGGCCCGATGCGGACTGGCCCGATGCGGACTGGCCCGGTGCGGACTGGCCCGGTGCACGGCAGCAGCCGCAGCCCGGCCACCCATGCCAGCAGCACCACGGGCGGATTGACGAGGAAGATCCAGCGCCAGTCGAGGGCGGCCAGCAGACCGCCCGCCACCGGCCCCGCAC
>NZ_JAHLEM010000708.1 GCF_018883605.1 Streptomyces niphimycinicus
GTGCGGACTGGCCCGGTGCACGGCAGCAGCCGCAGCCCGGCCACCCATGCCAGCAGCACCACGGGCGGATTGACGAGGAAGATCCAGCGCCAGTCGAGGGCGGCCAGCAGACCGCCCGCCACCGGCCCCGCACTCGCCGCGACCGCGCTCACCGCCGTCCAGACGCCGACCGCCGTGGCCCGTTCGCGCGGCGGGAAGGCGGGCAGGGCGAGCGAGAGGGAGGTGGGCACCAGGACGGCCGCCGCCACCCCCTGCACCACACGCGCCGCGATCAGCGTGCCGAGCCCGGGGGCGGCGCCGCAGGCGACCGAGGCGAGCCCGAACAGCGCGATGCCGGTCAGGAACGAACGCCGCCCGCCGATCGCGTCGGCCAGCCGGCCGGCCGGGACCAGCAGTGCCGCGAGCACGATGGTGTAGGCGTTGAGCACCCAGGACAGCTCGGCGGTGGACGCGGAGCGGAAGTCCGCGCCGATCGCGGGGAAGGCGATATTGACCGCGATCATGTCGAGCACGGCGAGGAACTGGGCCGCCGACGCCACGGCGAGGATCAGCCAGCGCCGACGGCTGGAGGTGGGGGCCGGATCGGGGGCCGGATCGGGGGCCGTGTCGGGGGTGGCCGCGGGCACACCGCTCCCCTGGGCCTTCGAAGAAGGGGTCGTCATGCCCGTCCAGCATCGGCCCCGAGCCACGACGGAACGAGTGGCAGGAGTGACAGCATGCGCTACATTCCTGCCATGCGATCCATAGCCCTCGCCGTCACCCCGGGCATGCCGATCTTCGACCTGGCGGTGCCCTGCCATGTCTTCGGCACCGATCGCCCCGGACTCCCCGACCCCTGGTACGAGCTGCGGGTCTGTGCGATCGGACTGGGCGGTGCGGAGGCCAGTGACCCGGTCGCCACCCGTTCGTGGTTCGCCGCCCACACCCCGTACGGCGCCGAGGAGCTGATCGCCGCCGACACGGTGATCGTCCCGGCCTCGGCCGATGTGCGCGGCGATCCGCCCGAGGCGCTGATCGCAGCCCTGCGCGAGGCCCATCGGCGCGGCGCCCGCATCGTGTCCCTGTGCTCGGGCGCGTTCACCCTCGCCGCGACCGGACTTCTCGACGGCCGCACGGCGGCCACCCACTGGATGTACGCGGCGCTGTTCGCCGAGCGCTATCCGGCCGTACGGCTCGATCCGTCCGTGCTCTACGTCGACCACGGCGATGTGCTGACCGGGGCGGGGTCCACGGCATGCATCGACGTCTGTCTGCATCTGGTGCGCGAGGACTACGGCACCGAGGCGGCCAACACCCTGGCCCGGCAGCTCGTCGCCCCCGCCCACCGGCCCGGCGGCCAGGCCCAGTACATCGAGGCGCCGCTGCCGGAGCGCACCGACGACTCGCTCGCCCCGCTGCTGCACTGGGCCGCCGAGCGGCTGCACGAACCGCTGACCGTCGCCGACCTCGCCCGCCGCGCCCACACCAGCCCGCGCACCCTGGCCCGCCGCTTCCACGCCGCCACGGGCACGACGCCGCTGCGCTGGCTCCAGGGCCAGCGGATCGCGCGCGCCCGGGAGCTGCTGGAGGGCGGCGATCTGCCCGTGGACCGGATCGCGGAGCTATGCGGTCTTGGCACGGCGGCCAATCTGCGCCGCCACTTCACCCGGGCGGTGGGGGTGCCGCCACACGACTACCGCCGTGCGTTCCGGGCCCGGGAGGCGCGGACGCCCGCGGCCGTCTGAGCCCAGGCGGCCGGGGCCCCAGAGCCTGGGCCGCCAGGCCCTACGGGGTGTGCGGGGGACCGCGCGGGGCTTCGCCCCTGGACCGTCGCCCCTACAACCGCGGGTCCACCGGCTCCGACTCCAGCGCGAGCACCGCGAACACCGCCTCGTGGACGCGCCACAGCGGCTCGCCCTCCGCCAGCCGGTCCAGCGCCTCCAGCCCGAGTGCGTACTCCCGCAGGGCGAGGGAGCGCTTGTGGCCGAGATGGCGCACCCGCAGCCGGTCCAGGTTCTCCGGGCGGGTGTACTCCGGGCCGTAGATGATCCGCAGATACTCGCGGCCCCGGCACTTCACGCCCGGCTGGACCAGTCGGCCGTCGCCCTTGCGGACAAAGCCCTGGAGGGGCTTGACCACCATGCCCTCGCCGCCGGCCGCCGTCAGGTCCAGCCACCACCGCACGCCCTCGGCGACCGACGCCTCGTCCTCGGTGTCGACGATCAGCCGCCGGGTGGGGGCCAGCAGCCGGGCGCCGTGGCCGTCGGCGGCGGACTTCTCGGCCTCGATCATCCGGTCGATCAGGGCGAGTTGCTGATCATGGGGCAGTGCGGTGGCGAGGTTACGGCCCTGGGCGGCCAGGATCTGGAACGGCGCCATCCGGATGCCGTCCGGCCCGTCGACCGGCCAGCAATAGCGCCGGTAGGCGTCGGTGAACGCGGTCGCGTCCGACGCCCGTTCGCGCTGCTTGCCGAGGAGGGCGGACACCTCGACACCGCGCGCCTCCGCCCCCTCCAGCGCCGCGAGAACACCGGGGAAGACGGCGCGGGAGGCGGCGCCCACCGCCGCGTACTGGTTGCGCAGCAGCCCCTCGGCCTTGAGCGACCACGGCATCAACTCGGCGTCCAGCAGCAGCCAGGCGGTGTCCAGCTCCTGCCACAGCCCGGCGCCGTCGATGGAGCGGCTCAGTACGCGCAGTACGGTCTCGGTGAGCTGGACGTCGTCGAAGAACGGCCGTCCGGTACGGGTGTGGATCGTGCCGGAGGCGCCGTCCGGCGCGCCGAAGCGCTCCCGCGCGAGGTCCGCGTCACGGCAGACCAGCGCCACCGCGCGGGAGCCCATGTGCTTCTCCTCGCAGATCACCTGGCGCACCCCGTCCGCGCGGTAGGCGGCGAACGCCTCCGCCGGATGTTCGAGGAAACCACCGTCGGCGGTTCCGCCGCCCATCCCCTCCTTGGAGGTGGCGGTCGGCGCCA
Source organism: Streptomyces niphimycinicus (assembly GCF_018883605.1). Lineage (GTDB taxonomy): Bacteria > Actinomycetota > Actinomycetes > Streptomycetales > Streptomycetaceae > Streptomyces > Streptomyces niphimycinicus. The sequence goes on from NZ_JAHLEM010000708.1 coordinate 2,955, forward strand.
TGGTGGGCGGGAGATAGCCGAGCAGCCGGGGGTCGACCGCGAACCGGCTCATGACCTCCAGCGCCGCCGCCGCGTTCTCCTCCTTGACCGCGATCCGGCCCATATGACGGGTCTCGACGATCCGGCGGCCCCGCACATCGGCCAGGTCGAGCGGGCGGCCGTCGGCGCCTCCGGGGGCCTCGGTGGTCAGCGGTTTGACCGGTTCGTACCAGACCCGCTCGGCCGGGACGTCCACCAGCTCACGCTCCGGCCAGCGCAGCGCGGTCATCCGGCCGCCGAAGACACAGCCGGTGTCGAGGCAGATGGTGTTGTTGAGCCAGGAGGCGCGGACGGTGGGGGTGTGGCCGTAGACGACGGCGGCCCGGCCGCGGTAGTCCTCGGCCCACGGATAGCGCACCGGCAGCCCGAACTCATCGGTCTCCCCGGTCGTCTCCCCGTACAGGGCGTGCGAACGGACCCGGCCGGAGGTGCGGCCGTGGTACTTCTCGGGCAGCCCGGCGTGACACACCACCAGCGCCCCGCCGTCCAGTACGTAGTGGCTGACCAGCGACTCGATGAAGGCCCGCACCCGCTCGACGAAGTCCGGGTCCGCGGTGTGCTCCCGGTCCAACTGCTCCACGGTCTCGGCGAGGCCATGGGTGACCCGCACCTTGCGGCCCTTGAGATAGCGGCCGAGCTTGTTCTCGTGGTTGCCGGGCACGCACAGGGCCGCGCCGGAGGCGACCATGCCCATCACCAGGCGCAGCACCCCGGGACTGTCGGGGCCGCGGTCGACGAGGTCGCCGACGAAGACCGCCGTACGGCCCTCGGGGTGGACGGCGTCGACCGGGCGGCCGGACTCGTCGCGGCGCAGGGCGTAGCCCAGCTTGCCCAGCAGGGTCTCCAGCTCGGAGCGGCAGCCGTGGATGTCGCCGATGATGTCGAACGGGCCGGTGAGCCGGCGCAGATCGTTGTAGCGGCGCTCGGTGACGACCTCCGCGGCCTCGACCTCCTCGACGCCGCGCAGGATGTGCACCTTGCGGAACCCCTCGCGCTCCAGGGCTTTCAGGGAGCGGCGCAGCTCACGGCGCTGGCGGGGGATGACATGGCCGGGCATCCCGGCGCGGTCGGGGCGCTGGGCGTTGCGCCGGGCGCACTCGCCCTCGGGGACGTCGAGGACGATCGCCACGGGCAGGACGTCATGCTCGCGGGCGAGCCCGATCAGGCTGCGGCGGGACTCGCCGCGGACGTTGGTGGCGTCGACGACGGTCAGCCGCCCGGCGGCCAGCCGCTTGTCCACGATGTAGTGCAGCACGTCGAAGGCGTCGGGGGTGGCGCTCTGGTCGTTCTCGTCATCGGCGACCAGCCCCCGGCAGACATCGGAGGAGACGATCTGGGTGGGCAGGAAGTGGTGCCGGGCGAAGGTGGACTTGCCGGATCCTGTGGTGCCGACGAGCACCACGAGGGACAGGTCGGGCACGCCGATCGGGCGCCTCTCCTCGGTCATGCCGCCGCCTCCTTCGTCGTGATCGCGGTGCGGTCGCCGCTTCGGCTGTCCGTGCCGCCGTCGCCGCCCTCGGCGGCCATGCGGAAGAGCGCGAGCTGGGTGGGCGGACCGACCTCGGGGTCCTGGGGGCCGACGGGGCGGAACTCCACCGCGTAGCCGTGCCGTTCGGCGACCCGCTCCGCCCAGGCCCGGAACTCCTCACGCGTCCACTCGAAGCGGTGGTCGCCGTGGCGCATCCGCCCGGCGGGCAGGGTCTCCCAGCGCACGTTGTACTCCACGTTGGGCGTGGTCACCACGACGGCCTTGGGCCGCGCGGCGCCGAACACCGCGTGCTCCAGGGCGGGCAGCCGGGGCGGATCCACATGCTCGATCACCTCACTGAGCACCGCCGCGTCATATCCGGCGAGCCGGGAGTCGGTGTAGGTGAGCGCGCCCTGGATCAGCCTCAGCCGGGCCGACGACGACTTCCGCTCGACCGAGCCGGTGTCCAACCCCGGACGGTCCTGCCCCGGGCGGTCCTGTCCCGGGCGGTCCTGTCCCGGGCGGTCCTGTCCCGGACGGTCCAGCCGCAGCCTCCGTGCCGCCTCGTTGAGCGCGCGCATCGACACATCGACGCCCACGATCTCGGTGAACCGCGCCTCCTTCAGCAGCGCGCCCAGCAACTGGCCCTGGCCGCAGCCCAGATCGAGCACCCGGGCCGCCCCGGCCCCGCGCAGGGCGTCGAGTATCGCCTCCCGCCGCCGTACCGCCAGCGGGACCGGCCGCTGCCCGGACCCCTCTTCGCCGTCGTCCTCCGCCGGCGACTCGGCCGCCGGTTCGCCGGTGGCACTGTCGACGGCGTCGCCGATGACGTTATCGATGGCGTTGTCGATGGCGTTGTCGATCTCCTCCGCCTCGGTGTCGTCGGCCTCGGCGAGCCGCGCCAGCTCCAGCCGCTCCAGCGCGCTGCGGGTCAGCGACCAGCGCCGGGCCAGATAGCGGTTGGTGATCAGCCGCTGCTCGGGGTGGCACTCCAGCCAGCCCTCGCCGGAGCGCAGCAGCTTGTCCACCTCGTCCGGAGCGACCCAGTAGTGCTTGGCGTCGTCGAGCACGGGCAGCAGCACATACAGATGGCGCAGGGCGTCCGCCAGCCGCGGCTCGCCCTCCAGCACCAGCCGTACGTACCGCGAGTCGCCCCAGCCCGGGAACTCCTCGTCCAGCGCCACCGGCTCGGCCGTCACCACCCAGCCCAGGGGTGCGAAGAGCCGCTCGACCAGGGCGGCGCCGCCGCGGGCGGGCAGCGCGGGCACCTCGATCCGCAGCGGCAGCGCCCGCTCCGGCAGCTCGGGCCGGGCCTTGCACTGACCCCTGAGCGCACTGGAGAAGACCGCGCTCAGCGCGACGGCCAGCAGTGAGGAGGCGGCATACGGGCGGTCGTTGACGTACTGCGCGAGCGCGGAGTCGGGGGCGCCGCCCCGGCCCTTGCCGCGGCCCCGCCGCACCAACGCCACGGGATCCACTTCCAACAGCAGTGCCGCGGTGCAGCGTTCGGCGGTCGCCTCGGGGTAGAGGACATGCGCGGTGCCGTAGGAGGTCGAGAACCGCTGCGCCTTGTCGGGGTGCTTGTGCAGCAGAAACCCGAGGTCGGTCGCGGGGCGCTCGGCGGTGCCGGTGGTGGTTATCGTCAAGAACACCCGTCCGAGTATCGCCCGGTGCCCCTTCCTCGCCTAATGGTTTCTCACCACGGCGACCGACTCGACGCCTACGCGATGTCCGGCGGGACTTTCCCCTCCCCGCCCCTTCCCGTAACCAGGAGCTCCGCCCCTGGACCCCGGGGCCCGGGCCTCGGGACCCGGGCCCCGGGGCCTGCCACGCGGCGGAGCGGCGTATCGATGCTGCGGGAAGGGGCGGAGCCCCAGTTGCGGGGTCTGGGGCGGAGCCCCGGTTGCGGGAAGGGTCGGGCAGGGGAAGGCAGCCCGCCGCAGGCGTCAAGATCCGCCGGACACCCCCTCATCGCCTCTCACCACCACCGCCAGCTCCGCGATCCGCTCCGGCCCCACCCGGCAGCAGCCGCCGATGAGCCGCGCCCCCGCGTCCCGCCATGCCTTCACCCGCCCCGGGTCGAAGGTCGCCCGGCCGCGCCAGCTCCGTGCCGTGGCATCCCACTCCTCTCCACTGTTCGGATAGACCACCACCGGCTTGCCGGTGGCGTCGGCCGCGATCTCCACGGCCCGGTCGGCGTCACCCGGCGCACAGCAGTTGACGCCCACGGCGATCACCTGGTCGACCCCCGCGGCCAGGGCGAACGCCTCCCCCAGGGGCTGCCCGGCCCGGGTGGCCTCCCCCGCGATGCTGTAGGAGAGCCATACCGGCACCCCGCATCCCTCGACGGCGCTCAGCAGCGCCGCGGCCTCATCGGCGTCCGGCACCGTCTCCAGCGCCAGTACATCGGGCCCGGCCGCGGCCAGCGCCTCGATCCTCGGCCGGTGGAACCGCGCCAGCTCGGCCACGCTCAGTCCGTACCGCCCGCGGTACTCGCTGCCGTCCGCCAGCATCGCCCCATAGGGCCCGACGGAGGCGGCGACCCACACCGGCTCCGCGACCCGGTCGCCCACGGCCTGGTCACCACCCGCCGCCCGGTCGCCCACGGCCTGGTCACGGGCCGCC
>NZ_JAHLEM010000709.1 GCF_018883605.1 Streptomyces niphimycinicus
TCCGGAGAAGCCGGTGGTCATGCCCCTAATTAGCGGTCTGTCAGTGCCTCCGGAGCCGGTGACACCACCCCCCAGGCCATGCGTTCGACAGGGGGAGAAAGTCATGCCAGCTCCGAAGGCCGGGAGCCCCGTTGCGGGGCCACGAAAACGGTAATGGGGGGGGCCACTCGCAGCGGGAAGTTGTCGAAGTCCTGAAAGACGACGAGCCCACCGGGGCGCACCAGTTCCGACAGGTGGCGCAGCGCCGTGACGGGGTCGGGCAGGTGTCCCAGGACCAGGCGACCGATCACGGCGTCCACCGGTCCGTCGAGGTCGACGTCGGGCAGGGTCATGCGCCGGAACGAGATCGGGGCCTCCTCGCCCGGTCCGGTACTCCTGGTCGCGGCACGGGCACGCGCGATCTCCAGGGCGCGCGGTGCCGCGTCGACTCCGGTGACCGAGCCCGTGGGCCCGACGATACGCGCCGCCAGGAACGTCACGTCCCCGGCACCGCAGCCGACGTCGAGGACCCGCATGCCAGGGCGGAGCCCCGCACCGCGCAGGGCCTGCTCGGTGATCGGGTCGTACAGGCGGGCCTGCAGCATGAGGCGGTCCGTCTCCGTGGGTGAGTGACCCAGCAGGTACGCGGAGTCCGGGTGAGTACTCATATGTGTCATCGATTCGCACCTCGCTGGGACAACACCGGGTCGGTGGTGTCGGACTGGCTGAAGAAGGTGTTCCACCCCTTGATGAGGGATACGACGTCGCCGCAGTAGCTCCGCTCGGCCTTGAGGTAGGTTCCGCCCTTGGCGCCGAAGGACCAGGCGACGGCGTTCATCTCCTCGGGGTCGTAGGAGGGGGTCGCGTCGAAGAACGCGGTGAGGCTGGCACCGACGGCCGGGCGGCGTCCGTGGGCGGGCGTTCGTGAGCTACCCTGCCCGCACCATGCCCTCGCCGGCCGGCAGGCCCGGCATGGGCGAGACACGTGGTACGGGCCCGCGCACCAGATCTACCCGAAGCTCGGATGGCGTCCAAGGTGGCGCTGCGGGACGCGCTACGTCCGGAGAATCCGGACTGACGGTCTTTCGGGCCACGCGTGGCCCGGGTGTTCCCCGCAGACGGAACCGGCTGTCGCGGTGGGGGCGAAAGGTCTTCGGCGACCGAGTACGGGGCGGCGATGTGCTCGCCGCCCCACACACCCGTGCCGTTCTACCGCAGCACCCGGAACGCGGTGCGGAGTTCGTCGGTAAGGATCTTCGGCTGTTCCCAGGCGGCGAAGTGACCGCCCTTGCCCACCTCGTTCCAGTGGATGATGTTGCCGAAGGTCCGCTCACCCCAGCTACGCGGCGCGGGGTAGATCTCGCCGGGGAAGACCGTCACCGCGACCGGAAGCTTCGGAATGGGAACGGCGTTGAACGGTCCGCCGCCGGCCTGTGCGCCTTCCCAGTACAGCCGCGACGACGACGCCCCGGTGTTGGTCAGCCAGTACAGCGAGATGGCGTCGAGCATCTCGTCGTACGTGAAGAGCTTCTCGGGCTCTCCGTCGGAGTCCGTCCACTCCGCGATCTTGTCGTAGTAGTACGCCGCCATGGCGACCGGGGAGTCCGCCAGGGCGTAGCCGATCGTCTGCGGGCTCTGGTTCATCATCGCCGCGTACCCGAAGCCGTCGCGGTAGAAGTGAAGCAGCCGGTTGTACGCCCTCGTCTCGTCCGCCGGCAGGTTCGCCGGAGCCGGATCGAAGTTGCGCAGACGCCGCAGGATGTCGTCCGGCACGGTACCGGGCATGTTGACATGGATACCCAGCAGCCCCTTCGGCTGCTGGACCGCCAGCACCTCCGAGATGATCGCGCCCCAGTCACCGCCCTGGGAGACGTACTCCGGGTAGCCGAGCCGCAGCATCAGCTCGTGGAACGCGCGCGCCGTGCGGGCGGGATTCCACCCGCCGTTGGTCGGGTTGCCCGAGAAGCCGTAGCCGGGCAAGGTCGGCAGCACCAGGTGGAAGGCGTCGGAGGCACGCCCGCCGTGCGCCGTGGGGTTGGTCAGCGGGTCGATTATCTTCAGCAACTCGACGATCGACCCGGGCCAGCCGTGCGTCATCAGCATCGGCATGGCGTCGGCATGCGGCGAGCGGATGTGCGCGAACTGGATGTCCAGCCCGTCGATCTCCGTGATGTACTGCGGCAGGGCATTGAGGCGCGTCTCGATGTTGCGCCAGTTGTACTTGGTACCCCAGTAGTCCACCAACGGCCTCATCTTGGCCAGTTGTGCGCCCTGAGACCGGTCCCCGACGCTCTCCCGGTCCGGCCAGCGGGTCTCCCCGATGCGCCGCCGCAGCTCGTTGAGCTCCTTCTGCTGGACCTCGATACGGAAAGGACGGATGCCCGAGCCGGGCCGCGGCGCCCACCCGGCCGCGGTACCGGCACCCGTCGACGCCGCTTGAGCCTGGCCGGCCAGGCCAACCTGGCTCGCGACGACACCAGCCGCCGCGAGACCCAGGAAACGGCGACGACCGGTGCCGAGCCGACCCGAGCGCTCGTTCTCTGCCATCGAAGACTCCTTCTGTCTGTCATGAAGTAGGAATGTCGGATGATTCGCTGTCGCACCCATGGCGCTGTTGTACGTAGCACGCCAATGGGCCACCTCAACAGGCAAACACCACAACGGTGCGGAGTGTCCGTAAGTACACACCTAGGGCGTCTCGGACAGAACCATACCTGGTATTCACACGTATTGAACGGCCGATCATTCATCCGTCTGTCGGTCCCGGCCTGTCGCCAACTGATCACCCCGGAGAGACACGTGTGAGTGTTTCCGGCGGGTATCACGTGCATGTATCCCGCGATCGGCTCAATCGCCCGGTCGGCATCGCCGGAGGGCGGCTGACGCCGCCACAACGCGCCTCCTGGCGACTGAGCCTGGGGCCGGGGCCAGATCCGGCAGGCGTACCGCAGGCCGACAGGAAGCTCAGCACCTCGGCATCCTCAACGGCCCCAACCCACCAAGGAGTCAACCTGTTCCGCCTCCCATGGGCGGAGGTGCCCTGTCGGGGGTGCCACCGGGCCCCGAAGCCACCGGCATGAGAAACATATCTACTCGCGAACAGACTACACACGTGTGAGTAGTTTTGGTAACTTCCCAAGGCGCCGGTACTCGCGGGCAGGCTAGGCGATCTGGCGGCTGGTCACCGAGTTCTTCCAGCAGATCGAGAGCTACTTCCCACTCATCGTGGATGAGGTACTCCCAGACGTTGTTCACCGTGATGTCGTTCTCGGTGGCGATCTCTTCCGGGACCAGCAGTGAAGCTGCTTCCAGCAGCCTGGGAACGTCCATGCCCCGATTCTGGATGATGCTCTGCTCCTGAGGGCCGGGGTGGCTCCCGCTCGCAGGCGGCGACTAGGACTTGTCCGGCCGATCATGTGACTGTCTCGTGTCTGGGTCGTTGATGTGGCATGGGGCGGGGTGATCTGAGCGATGCGGAGTGGGAACGACTGCGGCCGTTCCTGCCGGTCAGCAACGGGCGTTGTGGCAGGTGGCGGGATCATCGGCAGGTGATCGACGGGATCTTGCACCGGGTGCGAACCGGGGTGCAGTGGCGTGATCTGCCTGAGCGGTTCGGGCCGTGGAAGACCGTCTATGA
>NZ_JAHLEM010000071.1 GCF_018883605.1 Streptomyces niphimycinicus
CCATACATGCTTGCCTCCTGCGGGCGGGAGAGAGGACCTGTTTTCAGCTCAACAGGCAGCACATTGGTCTGCGCGCCAGCCCCTGACGACATCGAGAACCGCTGACCAAATGGCATCAATTCAGTTGCTCAGGATACGTGGCTCAGGGATAGGTTCGCGATCATGGACGAAATGGACTTACTCAAGCGTTCCGGGGGTCCCGTGGTCCGGAGCCGGATCAGCCGTGATCTGACCGCGCTCGGCCTCGCAGACGGCGACATCGTCATGTTCCACACCCGCATGTCCGCCATCGGCTACGTTGCCGGAGGACCGCGGACCATCATCGGCGCCCTCCACGACGTGGTCGGAACGCAGGGAACCCTCATGGTGACCTGCGGCTGGAATGACGCGCCCCCCTATGACTTCGTCACCTGGCCACAGGGTTGGCAGTCCGCCCTGCGTACGGAACATCCTGCTTACGACCCCGGCCTCAGCGAGGCAGACCACAACAACGGCCGCCTCCCCGAAGCACTGCGCCGCTGGCCCGGAGCCGTTCGCAGCCGTCATCCGGACGCCAGTTTCGCGGCCTTGGGAGCGGCGGCATCCGAGCTGATGGCTGACCACCCCTGGGACGACCCCCATGGCCCGGACAGCCCCCTTGCGCGGTTGGTCGCCCACAGCGGGCGGGTCCCTCTGATCGGCGCTCCTTTGGACACCATGACGCTGCTGCACCACGCTGAGGCGCTCGCCAAGGCCCGCGGCAAGCGGTTCGTGGATTACGAACAGCCCATCCTCGTGCAAGGTCAGCGGGTCTGGCGCCGCTTCCACGACATCGACTCGGAGGACGGGGCCTTCGACTACTCGGCAGTGGTGCCCGAAGGGCAAGAGCCGTTCGAAGCGATCGCCCGGGACATGCTCGCCGCGGGAATCGGCCGGCAGGGCAGGGTCGGCGCTGCCGAAAGCTATCTGTTCGAGGCCGCGGAAGTCATCGACTTCGCCACTGCCTGGGTCGAACACAAACTGAACAGGTAGCGAGCGCGTGAGCCACACCAGTCCGCCACGGTCATCTGTCGAGAGGTGGTCACGCTCGAACCCAAGCTTTTCGAGCACGCGGAACGACGGCGTGTTCCAGGGACGCACTGTCGCCCACAACCGCTTCCGACCGGTCGCGATCGTGGGATGCGGGATGCCTCGTCACAGTGATCGGTTCCGGCGGTGGCCAGGGCCTCGCGGTCGGTGGAACCCGGATGGTGTGTTGTTGCACCTGCCGTAGCGGCATGTGGTGTTGTCGAGGCACCACAGCACGAAAGGCTCCGTCTGCGATGTACCCCTCCATCACACCGCCCCGCCAGGTCAAGATCGGCGCTGCTGCCGCCTTCGCCGGGACCACCCCACGCGCCATCCGCCACTACCACCAGATCGGTCTGCTGCCGGAACCCGAGCGCGGTGGAGACGGCCGCCGCCGCTACGGCTACGACGACATGATCCGCCTGTTGTGGATCCGCAGAATGGCGGAGGTCGGTATCGGTCTGGACGACATGCGAGCTGCCTTCGACGAATCCGGGGACATGGAGGAGACCCTGGGCCGGCTGGAGGAATCCCTGGCTGCCCAGGAGGCCGAAATCAAACGTCAGCGCGCGGCCGTCGCGCGCCTGCGGGCTGTGGGCAGCCCGCAGGGCCTGCTCTCCGAGCTGGTGACGGACCGGCTCAGCCACCTGCCCCCTGGCGCATTGCGCGCCTCCGACCTGGAGGCCCTGCTGGTCACGGAACGGATCTTCGGTCCGCTCGGTTCCGCAGTACAGGCCGGCGTGTACATCGTGCTGGCCACCCATCCCGACCTACGGGCCGAGGACGACCGTCTCGACGAGGCCGAGGCCGCCCTCGACGACGGCGTCGACCCCGATGACCCGCGCGTCGAGGAGATCGCCGTACAGCGATACACCCACCACATGGCCCTCTTGCAGGCCAGCACGGCAGCCGGGCTGGACACGGCCGATGACGAGCTCTTCGAGACCTACGACGCCGACCTGACAGGGGAGGAGGACACGCGGATGGGCGCCTTGGAGGCGATCACCAAGATGCCCTACGACTTCTCTCCTGCCCGGATGCGCTGCATGGAGCGCGTGGCACAACTCGTCGGCCAGGACGCCTGACGCAGACAGTTGATCGGCTGTGCCCGGTACCGACCTGGCCGGCGTCCGATCGCGTCCACCTGTACGTGACCGGCCACATCAGGAACCGGTCAACCGAAACGGAACCGGGAGGCGCTCTACCGGCGGACCGCCGAGATCAGTCCGCCGGGCCCCTCCTCGCGCCGAGGCGGGGTGCTGATCGGACGGCCGTAGGCGGCGGCGCGCTCGCGCAGGGTGTGGCTGTCGGCCTCCCAGCCGTGCCCGGCCAGCCAGCCCACCGGGTCGTCGGGCATCTCCGAGACCCACATGGACGCCGCCGATCCCGGCGCGGCGTCCGCGCCGAAGCGCTCGATCACGCCGCGCGAGCCCAATGTCAGCCCCATCCGACTGCCTGCCGCCGACTGCGTGCTGATCCGGGCCAGCAGTAGCTCCACCGCGTCGTCGGGCAGATAGATCAGTAGTCCTTCGGCGATCCACGCGGTCGGTACGGTCGGGTCGTGCCCTGCGGCGGCGAGTGCGCCTGGCCAGTCCTCACGCAGATCCACCGCGACGGTGATCCGCTCGCAGCGTGCGACGGCCCGCTCCTGGCGCAGTACCGAAGCCTTGAAGTCCAGTGGCGCGGCAGTGTCGACCTCGAACAGCCGGGTGCCCTCGGGCCAGTCGATTCGGAAGGCCCGGCTGTCCATGCCGGCGCCGAGCAGTACGACCTGCCGGACTCCGGACGCGGTGGCCTGCCGCAACAGGTCGTCGAGGAACTTCGTCCTGATGACGATGGAGTACGACACGGCCAGTCGGCGCCGTCGCGCTGCTTCGTCATCGGGCAGCGGCGGCGAGGAGGGCCACAGGCCGCCGGCGGTGGCGAATGCCTGTGCCAGTGGGTCGCGGAACAGCGCGTTCTCCCGCTCGGTCTCCAGCGCCCGCACCCTGGCCACCCCCACCGCCGTGGCCCACACTCCCGACGGCCGCACCCGCTCCTGCTCATCAGTCACCGCGCCAGCCTAGATGTTCAATGTCCCCTCCACATGTGAACTGCCAGAACACGATCCGCACCAGCGCATGGACCGCCGGAGCGGTCGGGGCGCGGGCAGCGCGCGACGGATGCCGCCCCCTTTGGGGCGACGCGACAGAGCGTATGGGAGCACCATCCGACCCCACAGAGTGACAAGCGCAAGTTCGCGCTATCTGATGAACCGCCAGCAGCGTGATGACGAACGAGACGGACGGACACGGGCGCTCACTGTCGTCTCGGCAGGACATCTGCCGTACATACGTGATCATGTTTCGCTGCGGGGCGGCTTGCGCCGACCCGGACTCAGGTTTTCCGCTCAGGCCGAACGGGTCGAACGAGGGGCAGGAAGATTGTGTCGACGATGTCTTCGATGCCGTCGTCCGGCATCGCCTGGAAGGTCATGAAGACGTGGTGGCGCAGTAGGTCCATCGGCAGGGATCGGATGCGCGGAGTCAGTCGGCCGGGGTCGACTTCGCCGCGCTCGACGGCCGCCGCGAGGATCTGGTCCAGCACCGGGTCCTGCCCCCTGAGCAAGACGTCGCGCAGGTCGGACAGGCTCTCGCCGGTCTCCTGGTAGTAGCCGCCGAGCTGCACGCCCAGCACGGTCGCGAAGTCCAGGCGGGAGCTGTTGATCTCGTGCAGCAGGGCGATGAGGTCGCCGCGCAGGCTTCCGGTGTCCGGCATCGGGGTGGGTCGGGTCGCGCTGGCGTGCGTGATGGTGGCGTGCAGCAGGTCGTTCCGGGTCGCCCACCGGCGGGCGATGACCGGTCGACTGGTGGCTGCCCGGCTGGCCACGGCTTCGAGGGTGAATCCGGCGTAGCCGTGTTCACGCAGCACCGCCCACGCCGCGGTGAGCAGCGCCTCCTCCAACTCCGTGCCACGACGGCGTTGCGCTGACCGATTCTCTTTAGGATGCACTTGCGCATCCTAACAGTCCCGCATAGGCTCACATCTCGGAAGATGCGGAACCGCATCTAAAGTAATGTGCCGCCCGATGCCCTGCATCGGCTGTTCAGGGAGACTCGACATGAACGAGCACGACGTGTTCCAGACCGACGTCCTCATCGTCGGAGCCGGACCGGTGGGTCTGACGCTGGCTTGCGATCTCGCCCGGCGAGGTGTCACCTGCCAGATCATCGAGCGGGACGCGACCGCCAACCGCGCGTCCAAGGCCAAGACGATCCAGCCCCGCTCCCTGGAGGTGCTCGATGACCTCGGCGCCGTCGAGCACGTCGTGCGCCATGGCGTCGCCGATCTGCCGCTGCGGTTCCACGACTCGTCCGGCGGCGTCGTCGACCGGCCGTCGATCACGGTCCGCGCCAGGGACTCCTTCCGCACCCCCTACCCCGACCCGCTCTGGATCGGCCAGTTCGACGTCGAGCACGCACTGCGCGAGCGACTGCACCAACTGGGCGGTTCGGTGGAGCACCGGGTGGAGGCGGTCGGTCTCGTGCAGGACGAGGACGGGGTCACGGCGAGCCTGCGCGCGCCGGACGGCGACCGCGCGGTCCGGGCTCGCTATGTCGTGGGAACCGACGGCGGTAAGAGCACGGTCCGCAGGCTCCTCGGTCTCCCGCTGGAGGGTGAGACCCGCGAGTGGGAGCGCTGGTACATAGGCGATGTCACCGTCGACGGCCTCGACCGCGACCACATGCACCTCTGGACTTCCGACGACGGGATGCTCGTCCTCACGCCGCTGCCGCACAGCGACCTGTGGCAGTTGCAGGCTCCCGTCCCGGCAGGCGTGGAACCGGACAGCCCGACACGTGAGCTCTACCAGCGACTGCTCGACGAGCGAAACGCCGGGATCACGCTTACGAGCGCGAGCTGGCTCTCGGTCTACCGCGTCAACATCCGTATGCTGACCGACTACCGCAGTGGGCGGGTGCTGTTCGCGGGTGACGCCGCGCATGTGCACACGCCCGCTGGCGGGCAGGGCATGAACACCGGCATTCAGGACGCATACAACCTCGGTTGGAAGCTGGGCGCGGTCGTCGGCGGCGCATCCCCCGACCTGCTGGACACCTACTCCGCCGAGCGGGCACCCGTCGCGCGGACCGTGCTCGCATTGAGCACAGAGAAATTGGACCGGACGACCCCCCGGATTGGCGGCGACCCGGACACACTGGGCGCCGCCCTCGGCGAGCTCGCCGATGACGCCGTGACGACCGGGCTCGGCATCCACTACGGCAGATGCTCCGGTGACCTCGCCGAGGGACCGGTTGCCGGAGACCGGGCGCCGAACGCCACCGGCCTGCACGGCCCCGGTTTCACCGGCGCCTTGTTCGATCTCACCCGTGGCCCGCAGTGGACCCTGATCGCCTTCGACAACGACGACCCGGCCCTCATCAACCGAACCATACCGACCGTCCTGCACGTGCACCGGATCAACACCGACCACGGGATCATCGACGGTGACGGCGAATTTCAGCGGATATTCGCGCCGCGCCGAGGCGAGCTCATCCTCATCCGCCCGGACGGCTACCTCGCCGCACGCGTCCCCGAAGACCGCGCAGCCGACCTGTTCGACTGCCTCCCCTTCCCTGTACCAGTTCGTTGAGCCACTGCGTGGTCATCTGACCTACTGCGCGCAAGCGTCTCGGTCGGCTCAAGAAGGCCCCCGGGCGGCGGCCGATGATTCCGATTCTGTGTGTCGTCATGTCCCCCACCTGCGTGGTCAGCCGACTCGCAGAGGTGACCTTAGGGAAACCGTGGACCGGCGGACACTGCCGAAAGACCAATCCCCATCTGCGCACCCCGCACGGCATCCGGCCGACGCCCAGGAGGCGCATGCTGGTTATAGGGGCGGGAGCGAGGGGAACCCGACTCATGCGCTCGGCAGTCATGAACCGCCGACCGCGACCGACCGAGGGGGCGGAAGGGGGCGGAAGGAGAGGGAAAGACCATGCCCGCAGGATCCAGCCGTAAGCGTGAGCGGCAGTACGAGCACATCAAGGAAAGCGCCGAGCAGCGCGGCGCCTCCACCGGCCGGGCGAAGGAAATGGCCGCCCGTACGGTGAACAAGGAGCGCGCCCGCGCGGGCGAGTCCAAGTCCGCCGGCAAGACCTCGACAAAGGACCCGAAGTCCGCGCCGCAGCGTGGCGGCCAGCGCTCCGGCAGCCGGACGGGCCCGAAGGGCCCGACGCGCGACCAGCTCTACAACGAGGCGAAGCAGCGCGGCATCGAGGGCCGCTCGAACATGACCAAGGATGAGCTGGCCAAGGCCCTGGGCCGCTGACCCGGATACGCCGCCCCCTCCCGCGGTGCGCCGCCCTCCCCGCGAAACAGCGGGACAGCGGGGCAGCGGGGCAGCGGGGCAGCGGGGCCGGGCGGGACATACGGATGACCAGCGCACCCGGGCCGGGACATAAGCTGGCCCGATGCAGGAGCGGTACCGGACGGTCGCGCGCGAGGGCGTGCACGAGATCGAGATCAACAGATCGCGCTTCCTCTGCACGCTCGCGCCCGCCGCGACCGAGCAGGAGGCGCAGGACGTCATCCAGCGCATCAGGAAGGAGCACCCCACCGCCACCCACAACTGCTTCGCCTACGTCATCGGCGCGGACGGCGGGGTGCAGAAGGCGAGCGACGACGGGGAGCCGGGCGGTACGGCCGGGGTGCCGATGCTCCAGATGCTGCTGCGCCGCGAGATCCGGTACGCGGTGGCCGTCGTCACCCGCTACTACGGGGGCGTGAAGCTCGGCGCGGGCGGTCTGATCCGGGCATACGGCGGCGCGGTCGGCGAGGCGCTCGACGCGCTGGGCACCGTCACCCGGCAGCGGTTCCGGCTGGTGACCGTCACCGTCGACCACCAGCGGGCCGGAAAGCTGGAGAACGACCTGCGGGCCACGGGGCGGGCGGTCCGGGAGGTGCGCTACGCCGAGGCCGTGACCATCGAACTGGGCCTGCCCGAGGCCGATGTGGACGCCTTCCGCGGCTGGCTGGCGGATGCCACCGCAGGCACCGCCGCACTGGAGCTGGGCGGCGAGGCGTACCAGGACACCTGAGGGCCGCTTGGCCGCCTGGTCCCCGCACCGCCTGATCCCTGGACCGGTTGGTGGCCTGGGCCCTGGACCGGTGAGCGGGCGGACGGCGGAGCTGCCTCCGGTGTACTCCGGTCGCTCCGCACTCTCCGGGGCAGGCCGATTCTGGACGGGCGGCCCTGGGCTGGGCGGCCGTGGGACGCGCGAGGCGCGGGCCGCAGCCGGATCACGGCGTCGAGGCCGCCGCCGGGTGCTCGGGCCAAGGCGGCCTCCCCTCCGCTCGCATGGGCGAGCCGCTGCACCAGCGACAGCCCCAGGCCGGTGCCGCCCTTCGGGGCGTCCGGCGCGCGCCAGAAGCGGTCGAAGGCGCGGCGGCGCTGATCGGCGGTCATGCCGGGCCCCTCGTCGATGACATGCAGTTGGATCCAGGCAGGCCGCGCGGGGAGACGGCGGCGGTCGGGGGCCGTACAGCGCAGCACGGTGGTGACGGTGGAGCCCAGGGGCGTGGCACGCAGTGCGTTGGAGAGCAGATTGTCCAGGATCTGCTCCATGGCTCCGGGCACCGCGAGCGCATGGCCGACCGGGTCGCCGAGCAGGGCGAGATGGGCCCTGTGCCGTTCGAAGAACGGGGTCCAGGTGTGCAGGCGCTCGGCGCACACCTGGTCCAGGCCGACCGGTTCGGGGGTGACGGCGCTCTCCTCCATCCGCGCCATCGCCAGCAGCCCCTCGATCATCCGGGCCAGCCGGTCGGTCTCGGTCATCGCGGCGTTGAGGCTGTCCCGGGCGTGTCCGGTCATCTCCGCCTCCAGGTTGTCCGGCCGCAGTCGCAGCGCCGCCGGCGGCGTCTTGAGCTGGTGGGACGCCTCGGCGGCGAAGGCGCGCTGGGAGGCCAGCAGATGTTCCAGCCGGGCATCGGTCTGATTGAACGTGGCGGAGGCGAGTTCGTCGTGATGACCATCACCACGGGCCTGGTCGTCGCCACCGCGCTGCTGGAGGGGGTGCTGGGCTCGCGGCTGGGATCGTCCTGGCGGCGCTGCGGATGTCGCGGACCTCCGTCGAGCACCGAGTGGAGGGCGACACCGCCGAGTTGGTCATGACCGGCAACGCCACCTTCCTGCGGCTGCCCAAGGTCATCGACGCACTGGAGGCCGTGGGGTCGGCCGGGACTCCGCGGATCCGGCTGGACCTGATGGGGGTGACCCATCTGGGCCATGCGTGCCGCAGCCAGATCGAGGAGTTCGTGGAGCAGAAGCGGGCGTCGCAGACCGTACGCGTGGAACTGCTGCTGCCCGACCTCCCGGCGGCGAAAAAGAAGCCGAAGCAGAAGCCGAAGCAGAAGCCGCGGCCGGAGTCCTCGCCCGAATCGCGGCCGGAGTCCAGGCCCGCCCCCGCGCCCTCGCCCGAGTCCCGGTCCGGACTCCGGCGGCGGCCCGTGTCCCTGTCGTGGCCGCCGCCACAGCCCCACGAGCGGTCGTACGAGCGATCGTCGTCCGGTGCGCTGTACGACGTGTTCTACGCACCTTCCCGGCCGGGCCCGTCCGCGGAGTGGTACTACCTGGACACTCGCCCCTTCGAGGGACTCCAGGACTCCGAGGAGGCGCGGTGGAGGGGCTACCACGGCTAGCAGGGGCCGGGTCACCGGCCGGGACACGGCCGGGACACGGCCGGGACACGAGCGGAAAATACGAGGTCCGTGAGAGACCGGGCACCGACCGCGGCTAACGTGGTCGGTGCCCGCGCCGTGCGTACGCCGCGGGTGTGATGCTGGCCATTGGGGTGGGAGGAAGGACAGAAGTGCAGGTCGGAGACCGCTTGTGAGACTGCTGCACACCTCCGACTGGCACCTCGGACGGTCCTTTCACCGGGTCAGCCTCCTTGCCGCGCAGCGGGAGTTCATCGACCACCTCGTCACCGCCGTGCGCGAGCGGCATATCGACGCGGTGGTCGTCTCGGGTGATGTCTACGACCGGGCCGTGCCGCCGCTCGCCGCCGTCGAGCTGTTCGACGACGCCCTGCACCGGCTGGCGGACCTCGGCGTGCCCACGGTCATGATCTCCGGCAACCATGACTCGGCCCGCCGCCTCGGCGTCGGCGCCGGGCTGATCGACCGGGCCGGGATCCATCTGCGCACCGACCCCGCCGGATGCGCCACCCCCGTCGTCCTCTCCGATGACCATGGCGAGGTGGCCTTCTACGGTCTGCCGTATCTCGAACCCGGCCTGGTGCGCGAGGAGTTGGGTGCCTCCGCGGCCGGTCATACGGCGGTGCTGGGCGCTGCCATGGACCGGGTGCGCGCCGACCTCGCCACCCGGCCGTCCGGCACCCGCTCCGTCGTCCTCGCGCACGCCTTCGTCACCGGTGGCGCGGTCAGCGACAGCGAGCGGGACATCACGGTCGGCGGAGTCGCCTCCGTACCCGCCGATGTCTTCGACGGCGTCGACTACGCAGCCCTCGGCCATCTGCACGGCTGCCAGACCATCACCGAGCGCATCCGCTACTCGGGCTCCCCGCTGGCGTACTCCTTCTCCGAGGCAGCCCACCGCAAGTCCCTGTGGGTGGTGGAGCTGGGGGCGGCGGGCGAGGCGCCGTCGTGCGAACGGGTGGACTGCCCGGTGCCGCGCCCGCTGGCCCGCATCCGCGGCCCGATCGAGGAGTTGCTGGCCGACCCGGACCTCGACCGCCACGAGGAGGCGTGGGTCGAGGCCACGCTGACCGACGCGGTGCGGCCGCATGAGCCGATGGCCCGGCTGGCGCGGCGCTTCCCCCATGTACTCACGCTGGTCTTCGACCCCGAGCGGCCCCCCGAGGATCCGCTCGCCTCGTACGCACAGCGGCTGCGCGGCCGCTCGGACCGGCAGATCGCCGAGGACTTCGTGGCCCATGTGCGGGGCGGGCGCGGCCCGGACGAGGCGGAGCGCGCGCTGCTCGGCGACGCGCTGGAGGCCGTACGGAGCGAGGCGCACGAGGGCGTTGTGGCCGGTGAGGCGGACGAGGGCGTTGTGGCCGGTGAGGCGGACGGCGCCACGGCGGCGGCCGTGGGGACGGCGGCGGGGGCGGCTGTGGGGACGGCGGCGGGGGCGGCTGTGGGGGAGGCGGCGCGATGAGGCTGCACCGGCTCGCCGTCACGGCCTTCGGCCCGTTCGGCGCCACCCAGAAGATCGACTTCGATGAGCTGTCCGCCGCCGGGCTCTTCCTGCTGCACGGGCCGACCGGCGCCGGTAAGACGTCCGTCCTGGACGCGGTCTGCTACGCGCTGTACGGCCAGGTGCCCGGCGCCCGCCAGGGCAACGGGCTCTCGCTGCGCAGCGACCACGCCCAACCGCTGACCCCGACCGAGGTCGTTCTCGAATTCACCGTCGGCGAGCGGCGCCTGGAGATCACCCGTCGCCCCGAGCAGCCGCGCCCCAAGAAGCGGGGCACGGGGATGACGCGGGAGAAGGCGCAGACCCTGCTGCGCGAGTACGCCCCGGCGGCGCCCGCTTCGGCATCCGGCTCGGCATCAGGCTCGGCCTCCGGGCCGGGGCAGTGGAAGGCACTCAGCCGCTCCCACCAGGAGATCGGCGAGGAGATGGGGCAGTTGCTCGGCATGAGCCGGGAGCAGTTCTGCCAGGTGGTGCTGTTGCCGCAGGGCGACTTCGCCCGCTTTCTGCGCGCGGACGAAATGGCGCGCGGCAAGCTGCTGGGCAAACTGTTCGACACCGGCCGCTTCGCCGCCGTCGAGGAACGGCTGGCGGAGCGGCGGCGGGCGGCGGAGAAGCGGGTCGCGACCGGGGACGAGCGGCTGCTCGCGCTCGCCCACCGGATGGCGCAGGCGGCGGGCCGCACCACGGATCTCGACGGGCATCCGCTGCCCGAGCCGACCCCCGGTGAACCGGGGCTCGCCGACGCCGTCCTGGAGTGGGCCGCCGTCGCCCGCACCGGCGCGCGCGAACGGCGGGACATCGCGCTCTCCGCCGTACGCGCCGCCGAGTCGGCCCACGACGCCGCCCAGCGGGCCGCCGACGCGACACGCGAACGGGCCGAGCTACAGCGCCGCCACACCGAGGCCCGCCGCCGGGCGGACGACCTCGAACGGCAGCGGCCCGACCACGACCGGCTGCGCGAGCTGCTGGAACGAGCCCGCGCGGCCGACGCGGTGGTCCCCGCGCTCGACCTGCGCACCGCCGCCGCCCGCGACCACCGCGCTGCCGAAGCCACCGAACGCCAGGCCCGCGCCCGCCTCACCGCCGAACCCGGCCTGGCGGCCACGGCCCTCGCGACGCCCCCGGACATCCCCTACCAGCGCACCCCCGCTGCCCCGACGGCATCGCCTGGCCCATCCGTGCCCGCACAGGGCACCGCGACCCCGGAAGGTGCCTGGGCCGAGGTGGCTCCCGACGAGCACGCCCCGGACGACGCGCCGCCGCGCCGGGCGTCGTCCGGTGAACCGGGCACGTTGGCCCCC
>NZ_JAHLEM010000710.1 GCF_018883605.1 Streptomyces niphimycinicus
GGGGTGCAGTGGCGTGATCTGCCTGAGCGGTTCGGGCCGTGGAAGACCGTCTATGTTCAACCAGCCTGTTTGGGTGCCAAGTTCGGCGGGTTTCCGTGACGGCCTGGGGCAGTTGGATCAGCGGGCGGACCAGAGAAAGATTCCGGCTATGTGGAGTCCGGCCAGGTAGACGGTTGCGGCCTTCCCGTAGCGGGTGGCTATGCCGCGCCACTGCTTCAGACGGTTGATGCACCATTCCACGGGTGTTGCGTGCCTCGAGGGCGGCTGCGGCACCGGTCATCGCCCCGGCCCGCAGGCCCGCGGCCAGACCGGCGACGATGTGCCCCGGGGCCAGCCTGCGGCAACGGTCGACGCCCCGGATACATGTGAGACATCCCTTGCTTTAATGACCATTCCAGAACTGGTACGTTCAGTGCGTTCCTCCGCGGCGGTGCCCGGCCCATGGAAACGCCGGGAACGCGGCCTCGGGGAGTGGGGATGGACAGGACGGCCTTCGGCCGGCTGTTGCGTGAGGCGCGGCAGCGCACGCTGCTGACACTGGATGGCCTCGCCGAGGCGTCCGGGGTGAGTGTCCGGGCCATCAGCGACATGGAGCGCGGGCAGAGCCTGCCCCGTCAGGCGACGCTGACCGGGTTGATGAACGCCCTGGGCCTGAACGAGGACGAGCGGCGCCGGTTCGTCGAGGCGTCGATGCGGCGCACGGGGCAGGTGCCGCGGCAGCTGCCGCCCGACCTTGCGGCATTCCGCGGCTGGAAGGAGGCGCTGGAGGCCGCCCACCACCTCACCTCCCACGTCGCCGGGCGGGGCGGGCACGTCGTCGTCTCCGTGATCGGGGGCATGGCGGGGTCGGCAAGACCACGCTCGCGGTGCACTGGGCGCACCAGGTGGCGGAGCAAT
Organism: Streptomyces niphimycinicus; assembly: GCF_018883605.1. Classification (GTDB taxonomy): domain Bacteria; phylum Actinomycetota; class Actinomycetes; order Streptomycetales; family Streptomycetaceae; genus Streptomyces; species Streptomyces niphimycinicus. The sequence goes on from NZ_JAHLEM010000710.1 coordinate 898, forward strand.
TCCCCGACGACCAGCTCTATGTGAACCTGCGCGGCTTCCAGGACACCGGCCGGCCCCTGGACCCCGGCGAGGCCCTCAGCGGGTTTCTCGCCGCGCTGGGGGGTGCCCAACAGCGACGTGCCGCGCGGCACCGAGGAACGCCGCGCTCTGTTCCAGGAGCGGACAGCGTCCCGGCATCTGATCGTCGTACTCGACAACGCGCGCGACGAGGAGCAGGTCAGGCCGCTGCTGCCGGCTTCTGCGGGGTGTCTGACCATCATCACCTCCCGCAGCCAGTTGTCGGGTCTGGCCGTCACCGACGGAGCCCGTCTGGTGGGCCTGGACGTGTGGACGCGCCAGGAAGCGCTGGCGGGACTGGCCGCGCGGATCGGCGAGGACCGGTGCCTGGCGGAGCCGCAGGCCGCGGCCGAACTGGTCGAGTTGTGCGGGTTCCTGCCGCTGGCGGTCGCGATCGTCGGCGCGCAGCTGAGCGCGTCCCCGGATGTTCCCCTCAGGCTGGCGGTGCGCGAGCTGCGGGAGGCCCGGCCTCGGCTGGACGCCCTGTCCGCCGATGACCGGCAGGTCGACGTCCGTACCGTGGCGGCGGGGAAAATTGCTCACGGTTGTAGCACCTGGCTCACGTGGCACCGGGAGCCGGTAACTGAAGGCGCGCGAAGGGCACATGTGCAGACGGCGCACGGGTCATAGTCGATGCCCGGAGTCTATGGGCAGGATGAGACCAGGTGTGGGCAAGCCGCAGCGACATCTCCATCCTCGTCTGAACACGTGTCTCAGGGGGCCTCTGGGCATCGGCTCACTGACAACCCGGCACCACCGCTCTGGTGCCGACAGGGCCACGGCAGGGTGTGCGGCACGCCCGCCGTGGCCACCCACCATGGCACGCTCACGCCCAGTGAACCGCTGGTCGCGAACGCGGTGTTCAGGCCCTGCCCCACCGGGGGGCCTCAACATCGTCGCCGGGCACAGGCAGCGCGCGCCCGACGCGCGGCACCGGCACCACCGCGGCCCGGCGCGCCTGTTGAGAACCGCTGAGCGAAGCCGCCTCGTACGTCGCACGAGCCGTCTGGAGGATCTCCGCCCAGGACGTGACGTCCGGACGGCGGTGCAACAGCACACACGGCGCTCCCGCTCAGTCATCGCACCCCAGACACCGTGCTCCACACGGTGGTCCAGCGCGTAGGCCAGGCACTCGACCTGCACCGGGCAGTGGACGCACACGGCCTTGGCCTCGTTCTGCGCGGCGCCTTCGGCGAACATCCGGTCCGCCTGCGTCCGGCACAGCCCTCGGTCAGCCCAGTCCATGTCTGCCGCGATCCTCTGTGGTGTGCCGGGCCCCGCCCGTAGCGCCCTTACACACATATAGAATAGATACGTGCGGCATTCGCCCACTAATGGCGACATCGTCGCCCTCGGCCGGTTCACCGTGGTGCCGAACGGTCCCGCGTGAGCAGAGGGCCGTGGTGTCGGCCCTCGTACCGGATGCGGTGACACAAGGCGGGGATGTCGCCCGAGGCGCGGTGCGGCATACCCCGGACAGCTCGTCGAACCCGCCGCGGTGCGTTCACCCCTCTCCCGGAAGGGCACGAATGCCGCGTTCGTCCAGCCAGCCAAGCACGTAGTCGGCGACGAATCGCCATCCGTTGTCGATGACCAGTGAGTGGCCTCGGTCCGCGAACTGCTTGAGGTCGGTCACAGCCGTCGAGTCACCGTACTGCTTGTACACCGTGCGCGTGACGGAGTCGGGTATCAGTCGGTCCTCCTGCCCGGAAAGGAGCAGAAGCGGGCCACGGCCGGTGTTGGCGATGTCCGCCACGGCGTGCGGGCTGCGAACCGCACCCGCGCATCCGAGGTCGGCGAGCAGACGGCGCGGTGTCGGCACCGC
>NZ_JAHLEM010000711.1 GCF_018883605.1 Streptomyces niphimycinicus
GGAAAGGAGCAGAAGCGGGCCACGGCCGGTGTTGGCGATGTCCGCCACGGCGTGCGGGCTGCGAACCGCACCCGCGCATCCGAGGTCGGCGAGCAGACGGCGCGGTGTCGGCACCGCGTAGCGCGCGAAGAGCCTGTCGGACTCCTCCGTTCCGACGGTGTTCGCGACAACGTGGCGGAACTGCTCCGGTGACAGGGACACCATCCGGTCCATGTCCTCGGCCCGCGCGAGGGGCCGTAGCCGGGCCGGGTAGGCCGGCAGCGGAACGTCGTTGGTCGGAACCGGTGCGATGGCGACCGCGGCCCGTCCCACATTGGCGCCGATGAGATGCTGCGCGATGAGCCCGCCGATCGAGTGGCCGACGATCACCGGCGAGATGTCGAACGAGCGCACGATGCCGGCGTAGTGGTCCGTCAGTGCGCCCAGTCCGATACCGCCGAGCGGCTCGGGAAACTTGCGCACGTCTCGCGCGGCAGCGGCCTCCCCCGGCCAGCCGGGGGCGAAAGCGCGGAAACCCCGGCTGGCGAAGCGCTCCGCCCACGAGTCCCAGGAAAGCGCGTGAAGCCACGCGCCATGGATGAAGACGACGGGAGTACGGTTCACGGCTGGTTCCTCCGAGCGTGACGACTGCCCGGCGCCGGCACGCGGGCGACTGTTCCAGGATCGATCAGGCACGGGCGGGCGACGACAGTCGAATGACTGAATCTTCCTCTGGCCGCGGACCGGACACCCGGCGCGATCTTCTCGTCCGGCCGGTGAACCCGTTCCGCTTCCCACCTCGTCTTCTCCGACGTGGAGAAGAACTCCTGCGGCCAGGGTGTTCATTGGCTGGCCTGGCCGCAGGAACGGAGCGGTCGTCCTCGCACGCTTCCCCGTTGCGAGAACGACCGCTCCACCTCGGCGTGCTCAACCATTCCGGGTGACGAATCGCCCGATGCACACTTAGTTTGAAGGGAGTGACGCGCCGTGGAGTCGCCCATCACGATGATCGGCCGGGATGACGAGCAGCGGCAGCTGGCCGCGTTCGTGACGGCTGACGAAGGGCAGGCCCTCGTTCTCAGGGGAGAGACGGGGGTGGGCAAAAGTGCCCGCGCGCCGGATGGCAAGCAGGTCGCGGGGAAGGTGTTCGGGTAACTTTTCGGTGCGAACCCCGGCCTATAGGCCGGGGATAGCCGATCCTCGCACCGGAGCCGCGCAGCGGCTGAGTTCGCTGTGTTGTCAGTGGCGTGCTGGGTGAAGTCGCCCAAGCTGGGCTGGGTCTGTTTCCGCTGGTCGCGCGCCCTCGGCGGTGAGGTCCGGTCCGCGACCGTCAGCCGGAGGGCCGGACGCTGGTACGTCTCCTTCCTCGTGGACGACGGCACGACCACACCCGAAAGGCACACCATGCCGAACACGTCGGTAGGGATCGACCGGGGTGTCAAGACGGCCGCGGTCACCTCGGACCCGGTCAGGACGGAGCACGCGGCGTGCCGTTACGTTACGCCGGGACCACCCGGTAGCTCAGCGCCGCCCGCGGAAGGTTGGCCTGCGCCAGCGTGCCGGAAGCCCACGTACCGCCGGTGCAGTCGGCCCCCGAGTACAGCTCCAGCGACGCAGAGCCAGTGACGATCTGGACCGAGAGGGCCGACTTGGACAACGTGTGGCAAGTGCCGAACTCGCCGAGATCGACCTTGGTCACTGTGCCCGCACCCGTGATATCCGAGTAGAGGTACGCGCCTTCCTTCAGCGTGGGCCAGTCAGCGGCGTTCGCCGCCCTGGCCCCGAGGCCGACCAGGGCCGCGGCCATGGTCACGGCGGCGGCTGTGCTGCGGAGTTTTGTGCTGGGGGTGAACATACAACCCGCCCTTTCCGGTGTGTGACGACGTGGGGAAGACGTCGGCAGGAGTGGTTCGGTCGAATGCGGCCGGCAGCAGATCCTTACACACGTTCAAGCACATGTCGTGAGTGCAAAACTGGCCACCCCACACATGTGCGGATGGCCAGTGGGTGCCCCGGGACCCGGACGGGTCACTTGCCGGCGCCGAGTTCGATCGGGACGCCGACGAGGCTGCTGTACTCGGTCCACGAGCCGTCGTAGTTCTTGACGTTCTCGACACCGGGCAACTCGTGCAGGACGAACCAGGCCAGGGCCGAGCGCTCGCCGATACGGCAGCAGGCGATACGGCCGGCAGTAGGCGATGGTGTTTCCCTGACGAGGTTCGCGTTCTCCTCGGCGGAGAACTCCTTCACCGTGGTCGGGGCGGGATCAGCGGCAGTCGCAGGATGAAGGTCGAGCCGGCGCCCGGGGCGCTGCGGGCCTCGACCGTGCCACCGTGCGCCTCGATCAGCTTGCGCACGATCGACAGGCCGAGCCCGCTGCCACCGGTCTGGCGCGAGCGGGACTTCTCGGCCCGCCAGAAACGGTCGAAGACGTAACGCAGGTCCTCGGGCGCTATCCCTGGGCCCGTGTCGGAAACCTCGATCCGGACGCCCGCCATGGTGGCGGCCGCGGCTGCCCTCCCGGCCTGGGCAGGGACGGGCAGGTCACCGGCTGCCTTCAGGAGCACGGTGCCGCCGGGCGGGGTGTGGCGGATGGCGTTCGACACGAGGTTGCCGACCGTCTGCCGCAGCCGTACCGGGTCCGCCGGCACCATCAGTTCCGGGTCCGCCGCCACCACGAGCCGCACCTTTGCGGCCTCGGCCCCAGGGCCGTGGCCCTGAGCCGTCTGGGCGAGGACGTCGGCCACACTCAGCCGCTCGGTGGTGAGCCGCAGTTCTCCCGCGTCGGCCGCCGAGAGGTCCCGCAGGTCGTCGATGACGTGCTGGAGCAGCATCGCCTCTTCCAGCACAGAGGCCACCAGCTTCTCGTCCGGTGGGACGACACCGTCCTCGACCGCCTCCAGCCAGCCGCGGATGTTGGTCAGCGGCGTGCGCAGTTCGTGCGACACATCGCTCACCATCGCCGTGCGGGCCGCCTCCAGATGCTCGCGCCGCCGTGACATCGCGTTGAACGCGGCCGACAGCCGGGCGATCTCGTCGCCGCCCGATACCTCGACCCGCGCCGAGACGTCCCCGGCCTCCATCCGCTGTGCGGCCAGCGTGAGCCTGCGCAGCGGGCGGATGAGCCGGATGCCCGCGAAGGCCGTGACCGCGACCGTCACCAGCAGCACGAGCGCCGTGCCCCACGCGATCCGCAGCTTGTTGGGCGCCGACAGGTCGAGGAAGGTGGTGGCGGTCCGGTCGCCAGGGCTGCTGACGTAGAGCTGAGCGGCGGGCGCCACGTACGGCTCCAGTTGCTCCGCACGCCCGCTAGCGAGGCAGTCCCGCACGTCCTTGTCAGGCGCGGGCGTGCGGGATTCCGCGCGCAGCGGCTGCCAGGACCCGTCGAGTCGCACGGTTACCCCGCCGCGTCCCCGCCGCGCCAGGCAACTGCCGACCAAGCCGTCGAGGGTGTTCAGTGCCTTCCGCTCCGACGGTATCGGGTTGTTCAGCGCCGCCGCCCCGCACCGGCCCTCGATGGGCGCTCCGTCCGGCGTGCGAACCGTGGGCCGGCCGCTGGGGCCGACCACCATCCGCGCCGCGGCCCCCGCGGTCCGCAAGCACTCGACGACACCCCGAGCCGCGTCCTGCAGCCGTGCGCTCTCCGCGTCCGACACCCGGTACGGGCCGACCACGCGCGGGTCGATCCCCCCGTCGCGCGCCACGGCGGGCAGCATCTGCGGATCGACCGCCAGCGGGTCGATGACCGCGGTCGGCTGGGGCGGGGGCACGTACCGGTGGCCGGACACCGGTGCGGAGTCCACCAGCGTTCGCTCGCCATCGCGCAGGAGGATCCGGTGCCCGGTCTTCCGCCCGAGCTCGGCCACGGTAGGTCCCACCGCGTCCCAGTTCCGGTGCTGCGCCGCGTAGCCGACCAGCACGTCGTACGTCCGTCTTCGTGTCGTCGGCGAGGGCCTTGCCCTGCTCCTGACGGATCGCCACCGCCGTCGTCCGCACGACCGCCCACGTGGTGGCCGCGATCGAGCACACCGACACCAGGGCCGTCACGGCAAGCAGCCGCAGAAGCAGGCTGCGCCGCACCAGCACGGCGAAACCCGAGCCCGCGGATGCCTCACGGCTCATGGCGCACGCCCCCGGGCCGGGACGGACGTCCGCCGTCGGAGAGCTTGTAGCCCACCCCGTACACGGTCACCAGGCACATCGGCCGACGCGAGTTCTCCTCGATCTTCTTCCGCAGGTTCATGATGTGCACATCGACCGTCCGGGTGGTGATGTACCGGTCGAAGCCGTGCAGCCGCTCCAGGATCTGTGACCGGGTGAACACCTGCCCCGGCCGGCCCGCGAGCACCTCCAGCAGCCGGAACTCCCCCGGGGTGCAGGAGATTCTCTCCCCATGCGCCCACACCTCGCGCCGGGCCGGGGCGACGGTGACCGCGCCCGCGGCCAGCAGGTCGCCGCCCGGCGGCCCGCCCGCCGTGC
>NZ_JAHLEM010000712.1 GCF_018883605.1 Streptomyces niphimycinicus
CCGCCGCCCCCCGCTCGCCCTGGCCTCCACCGACCCCGCCGGCTACGTCCGCGCCCTCGGCGCGGCGGGCGAGGCCGCGGAGCTGACCGACCCCGCCGGTCTCGGCGCCTTCACCTGGCTCCACCACCCGGTGGAGCTGCCACACGATGTGCTCCGGCCGTAGCGGGTGTCGGACGGCCCTGCCACGCGGCGCATCGATATGCGGCTCCGCCGCGTGGCCCGCCGGACGCCCCGCAGGGCTCGCGCGGCGGGGAGCGCCCGGCGGGGGCCTGCTGGGGAGCTGAGAGACTGGGACGCATGACGGAGACGACAGTCGGCATCGGCGGCGCCGCGGAGAGCACCGACATGGTGCTCAACATCGGCCCACAGCACCCCTCCACTCACGGAGTGCTACGACTGCGGCTGGTCCTCGACGGGGAGCGGATCCAGAGCGCGGAACCGGTCATCGGCTATATGCACCGGGGCGCGGAGAAGCTCTTCGAGGCGCGCGACTACCGCCAGATCATCATGCTGGCCAACCGCCACGACTGGCTCTCCGCCTTCTCCAACGAACTGGGCGTCGTGCTCGCCGTCGAGCGGATGCTGGGCATGGAGGTCCCGGAGCGGGCGGTGTGGACCCGTACGCTGCTCGCCGAGCTCAACCGGATCCTGAACCATCTGATGTTCCTCGGCTCCTACCCCCTGGAGCTGGGCGGCATCACACCGATCTTCTACGCGTTCCGGGAGCGCGAGGACCTCCAGCACGTCATGGAGGAGATCTCCGGCGGCCGGATGCACTACATGTTCAACCGGGTCGGCGGCCTCAAGGAGGATCTCCCGGCGGGCTGGCTGGGCCGGGCCCGGCAGGCCGTGGCCGAGGTGCGCTCGCGAATGGACGTGTACGACGACCTGGTGCTCGGCAACGAGATCTTCCGGGGCCGCACCCGCGACGTCGGCGTACTGGCCCGCGAGACGGTGCACGGGTACGGGGTCAGCGGCCCCATCGCCCGGGCCTCGGGCGTCGACTTCGACCTGCGGCGCGACGAGCCGTATCTGGCCTACCCGGAGCTCCAGGACGTCCTCAAGGTCGTCACCCGCCAGGAGGGCGACTGCCTCGCCCGGTTCGAATGCCTGCTGGAGCAGGCGCACAACTCCCTGGCGCTGGCGGACGCCTGCCTGGACCGGCTCGACGAACTCCCGGCGGGGCCGATCAACCAGCGGCTGCCGAAGGTGCTCAAGGCGCCCGAGGGCCACACCTACGCCTGGACCGAGAACCCGCTCGGCCTCAACGGCTACTACCTCGTCTCCAAGGGCGAGAAGACGCCGTACCGGCTCAAGCTCCGCTCGGCCTCGTACAACAACATCCAGGCGCTCACCGAGCTGCTGCCGGGCACTCTCGTCGCCGACATGGTGGCGATCCTGGGGTCGCTCTTCTTCGTCGTCGGCGACATCGACAAGTAGGCGACACCGACGAGTAATCGACACCGACGAGTAATCGGCATCGACGAGTAGCCGGCGACGCCAGGACGCCGCGCGGGCGATCCCGTTACGAGATCGCGCTGCGCAGCTCCCCGAGGTCGATCTGTTCCGTCTCGTCGTGCGCGGTCAGGTCGATGACCTCGCCCACCGCGCCCTTCCTGGTCTCCGCGAGGGTCTCGTCGCCGATCACATCGGCGAGGTCCTCCTCGGCGGGTTCGGGCTCCCGCTGCTGCTTCGGGTGCTTCTTCTGGGTGCCGAAGTAGTCGAAGCCGCTCTCCGAACGGGAGGCGGCCCGGCGTGCCGCGGCATACGGCACCACCGCCGAGGCGGCCGTACGGGCGTGGACGGGCGGCTCCTGGGGGCCGTCGCCGTCCTGCCCGCCGGCCGCCGGGGGCTTCCCCAGCGTGGCGGCACCACCCTTGTCGCGGCTCTCGCGCCGGCCCTCGCGCCCGTCGCGCTCCGCGTCCTTCTCGGTGTCCACCGCGGGGGCGGGGGCGTCGGCCCGGGCGCCCGCGGCGGCCTGCTCCCGGCGCTCCTTCTGCCGTCGCGCGCTCTCCCGGAGCCGGCTGAGCGCCTCGTCGGCCTTGGCGTACGCGGTGGCCGACGGCATGAGGCGCCCGGCGGCGGTGCCATCCGGCCCGTTCGACTCGACGCGCGACCCGGCGGATTCGGTGGACCCGGCAGGTTCGGTGGACCCGGCAGGTTCGGTGGACCCGGCAGGTTCGGTGGATTCGGCGGGCCTGGTCGCCGCCTCCAGCGCCTTCGCCGGGGACGCGGCCTCCAGCGCGAGCCGGCGGCGGCCCTCCAGGGCGGTGGCCCGCTCGGTCTCGGCCGTGGCGTAGCGGCGCAGCAGCTCGGCGTGCTCATTGCGCAGCCGGGCGAGCTCGGCGCGCTTGACGCGCAGCCGGGTGTTGAGCGCGGTGCGGAGCTCGCTCGCCTTCTCGGCGTCCGCCTCGAGCTCCGCGATCCGCTCCTCGTACTTCATCTCCTGGCGCGCGGCCTCGCTCGCGGCCTCCGCGACCCGTCGGCCGGCCGAGCGGTCCCAACGGCGCATCAGGAAGGCGCCGACGACCGCGGCGGCGGCCGCGGTCGCGGCAAGCCCGCGGATCACGACCGTATCGCCGACCAGCCAGGCTCCGGCGGCGCAGGTTATTGACGCGACTGCGACCGAAGCGGAGGGAAGAAGCCTGTGCAGGGGTGGGGATTGGCGGTGGCGTCCACGTGGCATGGCCCGAAACTTACCGTGCAAAGGGGTCGCTTGGGTGCCCGCCGGGCCAGATCTGTTGTCAATCCGTTGGCAAATAGCGGCGGTCGCGCGGCCGTGATCCGTTGCCAAGCCCTCCCGAGCGGGGTTTTGATCCTACTTCACCAGCCCCTTGTCCCGGAGGTAGTCGGCGGCGACATCCGTCGGCTTGAGCCGCTCGGCGTCAACTTTCTTGTTGAGTTCCCGCAGATCGGCGGTGGTCAGCACCTTGGTGAGCTTGTTCAGCGAGTCCGCGATCTTCTGCGCGCCGGCGGACTTCGCATTCACCACGGGAAGCACGTTGTCGGCATTCTGGAGATTTTTGTCGTCGTCGAGCAGGACGAGCCCGAACTGATCCAGCGTGCTGTCCGTGGTCGTGGTCAGGACCATCTGGTCCTTACCGTCCTTGACGGCCTGCTTGGCCTGGACGCTGCCGATGTCCAGCGGGTCGATCCCGGCGATGTCGATGCCGTACCTCTTCTCCAGACCCGGCTGGCAGAAGGGCCGCTTGGGGCATTCGTCGCCCGCCGCCAGGGTGACCTTCTGCTTCGACTTCCCGAGGTCGGAGAGCGTCTTGAGATCATGTTCCTTCGCGAAGTCACCGCTGACCGCGAAGGCGTTCTGGTCCACGGCCTTGCCGGGGTCCAGCACCTTCAGCCCGCGCGGTTCGGCGAGCTTCTTCAGCGCCGTGACCGTCTCGCCGATGTCCGAGGAGGCCACCGGGGCGGCATTCGACCCGTTCTTCTTCTGGTTGAGGAATTCGGCCAGCGTCGCCGCGTACTCCGGTACGACATCCATCTGGCCCTTCTCCAGGGCCGGTTCATACAGCTCGCGGGCGTCCACGGTCTTGATCGAAGTGGAATAGCCGGCGTCCTTCAGAACCCCCGCGTACAGCTCCGCGAGGATCTTCGACTCGGAGAAGGAGGCGGATCCGATCACCAGCGAGCCCTTGTCCGGTTTCCCGGAGCTGTCACCGCCGCTCGACTTCTCCAGGCTGTCCCCGCCACACGCGGCCAGCCCGGCCGTCAGCGCGGCGACCCCCGCCACGGCCGCCGCCGCCCGATAGATCTTGCTCATGGTTCCCCATCCGTAGTTGTCCGCGTCGTCGCGTCTTGTGCGTCGGCCGCGTTTTCTGCGTTCTCTGCGTTTCCGGGTTTCCCGCGATTTCCGCGATTTCCGCGTCGTCGGCGCTCTGTGGGTTGTCCGCATGCGCTGTCCGCGCTCTCTGCGTCGGCCGTGCCATCCGCGTCACCCGCGCTGCCCGCACTGGCGTGTCCGCATGGGCGTGCGTCCGGTCGCCGGAGGGCTCGGCCCGCGGGTGCTACGTCGTCAGCGCCGGTGCGGCCGGGGCCTGGTCGGCGGGCGGGCGGCGGGCCCCGGCCAGGCGCCGCCCCGTCCTGCGCCGCATGGGGTCGAGCAGCAGCCCCAGCACCACGAAGACGCCCTCGACCACCAGCGCGAGGGCCGCGACCAGCACCGCCCCGGCCACCACCTGCGGGGTGTCGGTGAGCCGGAAGCCCGCCGTGATGATCCGGCCGAGGCCGCCGCCGCCGGGCAGCGCGGCCAGTGTCGCGGTGGCCACGACCTGCACCGCGGCCGTCCGTACGCCCGTCATGATGAGCGGGAACGCCAGCGGCAGCTCGACCCTGCGGATCAACTGGCCGCCGGTCATCCCCATGCCGCGGGCCGCCTCCACGACCTCCCGGTCGGCCTCGTGCACTCCGACATAGGCGTTGGTGAGCAGCGGCGGGATGGCGAACAGCACCAGCGCGATGATCGTGGGCCACTCGCCGTGCGTCCCCAGCGGGCTGAGCAGCAGCAGCACCAGCACCGCGAAGGTGGGCACGGCGCGCCCCGCGTTGGAGATGTTGACCGCGAGCGCGCCGCCCTTGCCGATATGGCCGAGGGCCACGGCGATCGGCAGCGCCACCGCGCAGGCGATGGCCAGGCAGGCGAAGGTCAGGAACAGATGCTGGCCGAGCCGGTGCCACACCCCGTCGGGGCCCGCCCAGTGCGACCCGGTGGCCAGCCAGGTCCACGCCTTGGCGACGACGTCCATCAGGTGGTGCCCTTCCGACTCTTGCGCGCCCATGGCGTCAGCAGCCGCTGGAGGGCGAGCAGCAGCAGATCCGCCACGACCGCCAGCGCCACGCACAGCACCGAGGCGGTGAGCACCTCGGCCTTGAAGAAGCTGCGCATGCCTTCGTAGATGAGGTTGCCGAGTCCGCCGTATCCGATGATCGCGCCCACTGTGGTGAGCGAGACCGTGGAGACGGTGGTGATCCGCAGCCCGGCCATCAGCGCGGGCAGCGCGAGCGGCAGCTCCACGCCGAACAGCAGCCGCAGCGGGCCGTACCCCATGCCCCGGGCCGCCTCCCGCGCCTCTTCGGGCACCGAGGCGAGACCGGCCATGATGTTGCGCACCAGGATCGTGAGCGAATAGAGCACCAGCCCGGTGATCACCACCGCGACCGAGACCCCGAACACGGGCAGCAGCAGCGAGAACATCGCCAGCGACGGCACCGTATAGAGGATCGTGGTCAGCCCCAGCACCGGCCCCGACACCACCTTCCAGCGGCGGGCCAGCAGCGCCAGCGGAAAGGCGACCAACAGACCGATCGCGACCGAGGCGAGCGTGATCCACACATGCTGGAGTGTCGCGTCCGTCAGCTCCTGACCACGTGTGCGTACATACTCACCGCATATCCACTCGTTACTGATCAGACAGTTTCCGTCGGCCATACGCTCACCTCCCCCGTCGGGTCGCGGCCCGTTGCTCTTCACAATTCCTGGTGACCCTAACCCCGGCAGATGACAATCTCGTCCGATCGCCACACAACAGCAACAATGTCTGCCACGAATGCGGCAACAATGAGGAGCCATGATCCGTTTCGAGCATGTCACCAAGCGCTACCCCGATGGCACGACGGCCGTGGACGACCTCTCCTTCGAGGTGGCGAAGGGTGAGCTGGTCACCCTGGTGGGCCCCTCGGGCTGCGGCAAGACGACGACGATGAAGATGGTGAACCGGCTCATCGAGCCGACATCGGGGCGGATTCTGGTGGACGGCGAGGACATCGCCGAGGCCGATCCGGTCGCCCTGCGCCGCCGGATCGGCTATGTCATCCAGCAGGTCGGGCTGTTCCCGCACAAGACCGTGCTCGAGAACACCTCCACCGTGCCGCATCTCCTGGGCTGGCAGCGGAAGAAGGGGCGGGAACGCGCCGCCGAGCTGCTCGACCTGGTCGGCCTCGACCCGTCCGTCTACGGCGACCGCTACCCCGACCAGCTCTCCGGCGGCCAGCGGCAGCGCGTCGGGGTGGCCCGCGCGCTGGCCGCCGATCCGCCGGTGCTGCTGATGGACGAGCCGTTCGGCGCGGTCGACCCGGTCGTACGCGAGCATCTACAGAACGAATTCCTGCGACTTCAGTCACAGGTGCGCAAGACCGTGCTCTTCGTCACCCATGACATAGAGGAGGCGGTCCGGCTCGGAGATCGCA
>NZ_JAHLEM010000713.1 GCF_018883605.1 Streptomyces niphimycinicus
ACGCGAGCATCTACAGAACGAATTCCTGCGACTTCAGTCACAGGTGCGCAAGACCGTGCTCTTCGTCACCCATGACATAGAGGAGGCGGTCCGGCTCGGAGATCGCATCGCGGTCTACGGCTCGGGACGGATCGAGCAGTTCGACACCCCGGCCACGGTGCTGGGCGCGCCCGCCACCCCGTATGTGGCCGACTTCGTGGGCGCGGACCGCGGGCTGAAGCGGCTGTCGGTCACCCCCATCGAGCCGGGGGACCTGGAGCAGCCGCCCGTCGTCCACCTGGACGACCCGCTCGCCAAGGCGGCCGCCCGGCTGGCCTCGGAGGGGGCGCGCTGGGCCGTCGTCCTGGACGACGCGGAGCGGCTGCACGGCTGGATCCCGGCGGACGCGGCCGACGGCACGAAGGGGAACGTACGGGACCAGGCGCGCCGGATGGAGGCGTGGCTGCCGGTCGGGGCGCCGCTCAAGCAGGCGTTCAGCACGATGCTCCAGCATGACGCGGGCTGGATCGCGGTCCTGGACGAGGACCGCTTCCTCGGCGTCCTCACCCCGGCCCGGCTCCATGAGGCCCTCCGCCGCTCGATCGACGCCGACGCGGGCGGCATCGCGCGCGGGGACGTCGAGCTCCAGACCGTCGCCGACGTGTAGCACGCCCCAGGCTTCCCCGGACCTTCCCCGACGCCCTCCAAAGGCTGACGCCCTCCAAAGGCTTTCGGGGGCGTCGGGGGAGCCCCGGGGCTCAGCGGTCGCCGAGGCGGCCGCCGAGCCACTCCAGCGCGGCGGGGACCTCCCGCTTCCAGGTGTTGAAGTTATGGCCGCCGGTGCCCAGGATGATCGACGAGATCCGGGTCGGCGCCCCGTGCCGGTTCAGCCGCTTCACCTTGTTCACGAAGCGCACGGTGTCCTGGTAGTTCTCCTCACCGTGCTCGCTGCTGGAGACCAGCAGCGACACCGGCGGCGCCGGCTTGTGGGACAGCCGCCACATCAGGTCGTTCTCCCGCTCCAGCCGCTTGCTGCCGCCGAAGAGATCGCCCGTGGTCGAGTCGAGCGGGGCCTTGTACGACGGGGAGAGCCCGGCCGCCGCGGAGAAGGCGTCGGGGTGGCGCATCGCCATCTTCAGGGCGCAGTAGCCGCCGGTGGAATTTCCGATGACGCCCCAGTTACGGGCCCGCTGACCCACCCGGTAGTGGTCGGCCACGGCCTTCGGCACGTCCTTGGTGAAGAACGTCTCGGTCCGCGGCCCGTCCGGCACGTCCACGCACTCGGTGTCGCGCGGCGAGGCGACCGTCGGCCGCATCATCACCAGGACGAGGGGCTGCATTTTCCCCGCCTTGACCAGTTTGTGCGAGTTCTGTGGATATTTCATACCATTGATAAGGGATTCGGTGGTGCCCGGGTATCCGGTCAGCACCAGCGCGGCGGGGAAGGTCCGCCGGGCGTACTCGGGCCGGAAGTATTCCGGAGGCAGGTAGATGTACGCGGGGCTCGCGATCCCGGAGACCGGCCCCTGGATGTTCGCCTTCTCGACCCGCCCGGCGACCTTGGGCGACCTGCCGCCGTCCCCGGCCAGATGGCGGGTCTCGGTGACCCGCACCCGGGTACCCGGCGTGTCGTGGTCCACCACGACACCCGGCTCGTCCTGCGTACCGAAGAGGTCGGACCAGGAACCGTAGAAGCCGAACGACTGATTGGCGAACAATCCGACCGCCGCGAACACCGTGAGCTGCGTCCCCAGTAGCATGCCGACCCGGCCGAGCACGGGAGCCACCCCGCGCCCGGACAACCGGGGCCACAGCCATATCGTGGCCGCGAACAGCAGCAATGCCGCCACGACCGCCGCGATCACGAGGTTGTTGCTCGTGAGACCCATCACTATCTTTCTGCCGGGCGGCCGGCTCCCCCGTGCCGCGGTTGGAACCCCACCGCCTCAAATGGCGTCTTCCAGGGCGCAAATCGTGCGGATGCCACGCAACAGAACCAAAGATCCTCTTGACCGAAGCGACGGGAATGCAGATGCCTGACAGTCAAGATGCCGAAACGTCCGGAGAGGTTCCCAACCGGATACGGCGCCTGCTGCACGGCCCCAGGCCGGAGGCCATGCCCACGGTCGTCGGCACCGCCTGCATGCTCATCGGACTGATGGACATCGTCTTCCCCCGGCTGCGCCACAGCAGGGTGCACGCGCTGGCCGAGCTGCTGCCCGGCGCCGTGAGCTCGCTGGCCGCCGCCGCCTCGATCGTGGTCGGTCTGCTGCTGCTGATGCTGGCCCACGGCCTCAAACGGCGTAAGCGGCGGGCCTGGGTCGCCGCCGTGGCGCTGCTGCCCGTCGGCGCGGCCGCCCAGTTGCTCTACCGGCATTCGGTCATCGGCATGGTTCTCTCCCTCGTCCTGATGGGGGTGCTGATCCGCTACCGCGCCGAGTTCGCGGCGCTGCCCGATCCGCGCAGCCGCTGGATGGCGCTGGCCAACTTCGTGGGTCTCGGCGCGGTCAGCGTCACCGTGGGACTGCTCATCGTCCGTTCGCATCCGGACACCATCGAGGGAAGCCCGTCGCTCAGCGAGCAGCTCGAGCACGTCCTGTGGGGCCTGTTCGGCTTCGAGGGGCCGGTGGCCTACCGCCACGGCGCGGACTACACCGTCGGCTACTCGCTCGGCGCGCTCGGCCTGCTGACCGTCGCCACCACCGCCTATCTCGCCTTCCGCCCCGAGCACCCCGCCGCCCGCCTCACCCCCGTGGACGAGGAGCGGCTGCGGGAGCTGCTCGCCGCCCACGGGCGCCGCGACTCGCTCGGCCACTTCGCGCTCCGCCGCGACAAGGCCGTGGTCTTCTCCCCCAGCGGCAAGGCCGCCGTCTGCTACCGAGTGGTCTCCGGGGTGATGCTCGCCAGCGGCGACCCGGTCGGCGACGTGGAGGCATGGCCCGGCGCGATCGCCCGCTTCATGGAGGAGGCGCGGGCCCACTCCTGGACCCCGGCGGTGATGGGGTGCAGCGAGACCGGCGGCGAGGTGTGGACCCGGGAGACCGGCCTGGACGCGCTCGAACTGGGCGACGAGGCCATCGTCGACGTGGCGGACTTCACCCTGTCCGGGCGCGCGATGCGCAACGTGCGCCAGATGGTCAAGCGGATCGAGCGGGCCGGCTACCAGACCCGGGTGCGGCGCGCCGCCGACCTGGGCCCCGAGGAGCTGGAGGCCATCCGGCGCGCCGCCGCCGACTGGCGGGGCACCGACACCGAGCGCGGCTTCTCGATGGCGCTGGGCCGGATCGGTGACCCGGCGGACGGGGACGCGGTCATCGCCACCGCCCACAAGGCCGCGGGCGAGGGCGCCGAGGAGGGCCCGTACGGGGATCTCAAGGCCGTACTGCACTTCGTGCCATGGGGCTCGGACGGAATGTCGCTGGAGCTGATGCGGCGCGACCGGAGCGCCGACCCGGGCATGAACGAGCTGCTGATCGTGGCCGCGCTCCAGGCCGCCCCCGAGCTGGGCGTGGAGCGGGTGTCGCTGAACTTCGCGATGTTCCGCTCGGCGCTGGCGCGCGGCGAGAAGCTGGGCGCCGGCCCGGTGCTGCGCGGCTGGCGGGCGCTGCTGGTGTTCCTCTCCCGCTGGTTCCAGATCGAGTCGCTGTACAAGTTCAACGCCAAGTTCCAGCCGCGCTGGGAGCCGCGCTTCGTGGTCTTCCGCAACACCCGCGACCTGCCCCGGATCGGCCTGGCCGCGATGCAGGCCGAGGGCTTCGTCTCGCTGGCCCTGCCCCGGCTGCTGCGCCGCGGACCGCGCCCCGAGCCCCGGCCCTGCGCCCATCGGGAGCTGGCCGACGGGCGGGGGCTCCAGCAGGCGGCCTGATCCAGAAGCCACCCCCTACGCCTAGGCTGGGCACATGAGCACGTTGCAAGGGCGGGGCCGGGTGGCCGGACTGCCGGAGTGGGACCGGTGCGCGGTGATGGGCGTGGTGAACGTCACACCGGACTCCTTCTCCGACGGCGGCCGGTGGTTCGATACCGAACTGGCCGTCAAGCACGGTCTC
This sequence comes from Streptomyces niphimycinicus, assembly GCF_018883605.1. GTDB lineage: Bacteria > Actinomycetota > Actinomycetes > Streptomycetales > Streptomycetaceae > Streptomyces > Streptomyces niphimycinicus. The sequence continues at coordinate 4,026 of NZ_JAHLEM010000713.1, forward strand.
GATCTGATCTCCACCGGGGCCGACCTGGTGGACGTCGGCGGTGAGTCGACCCGGCCCGGCGCGGCGCGCGTCGACGAGGCCGAGGAGCTGCGCCGGGTGATCCCCGTCGTCCGGGAGCTGGCCGCGACCGGTGCCGTGATCAGCGTGGACACCATGCGGGCCACGGTGGCCGAGCGGGCCGTGGCGGCCGGGGCCCGGCTGGTCAACGACGTCAGCGGCGGCGGCGCCGACCCCGCGATGGTGCCCACGGTGGCCGCGGCGGAGGTGCCGTTCGTGGTGATGCACTGGCGCGGCCAGTCGATCGATATGAACAACCGAGCGGTGTACGCGGACGTGGTCGGCGAGGTCGTCGCCGAGCTGCGCAGCAGCCTGGAGCAGGCCGTCGCGGGCGGTATCGACCCGGAGCGGATCGTGATCGACCCGGGCCTGGGCTTCGCCAAGGACGCCGGGCACGATCTGACCCTGGTCGCCCATCTGTCCGCGCTGCGGAAGCTGGGCCGCCCGCTGCTGGTGGCGGCCTCCCGCAAGCGGTTCCTGGGGCGCGTCCTGGCGGGCGACGGCGGCAGCCCGCCGCCGGCCAGGGAGCGGGACGCCGCCACGGCGGCGGTCACCGCGCTCGCG
>NZ_JAHLEM010000714.1 GCF_018883605.1 Streptomyces niphimycinicus
AACGCCGACACACCCACCCGACGCGGCCGATCCACATCCGGCCACACCACCTGCTCGGTCAGCAACTCCACCCCACCAACCGACCAATCCACATGCGGCGACGGCTCATCCACATGCAACGTCCGCGGCAACACCCCATACCGCAACGCCATCACCATCTTGATCAAACCAGCCACACCCGCCGCCGCCTGCGTATGACCAATATTCGACTTCACCGAACCCAGCAACAACGGCCGACCCGGATCACGATCCTGACCATACGTGGCCAGCAACGCCTGCGCCTCGATCGGATCACCCAACGCCGTACCCGTACCATGCGCCTCCACCGCGTCGACATCCACCGCCGACAAACGAGCATTGGCCAGCGCCTGCCGGATCACCCGCTGCTGCGACGGACCATTCGGCGCCGTCAACCCATTCGACGCACCATCCTGATTCACCGCCGAACCCCGCACCACCGCCAACACCCGATGACCATTGCGCTCAGCATCCGACAACCGCTCCACCACCAGCATCCCCACGCCCTCGCCCCAGCCGGTGCCGTCCGCCGCCCCAGCGAACGCCTTGCACCGCCCATCGGCGGCCAGGCCGCGCTGACGGGAGAACTGGACAAAGGTGCCGGGTGTCGCCATCACCGTGACACCGCCCGCAAGCGCCAGCGAGCACTCACCGTTCCGCAGCGCCTGCACCGCCAGATGCAACGCCACCAGCGACGACGAACACGCCGTATCCACCGTCACCGCCGGACCCTCGAGCCCCAGCGTGTACGACACCCGGCCGGACGCGACGCTCGCCGCGCTGCCGATTCCGACGTACCCCTCCAGCTCGTCCGGAACGGCCGACAGCCGCGAGACATAGTCGGAGGACATCAGTCCGGCGAACACCCCGGTCCGGCTGCCCTTCAGGGAGTCGGTCGGAATACCCGCCCGCTCCAGGGCCTCCCATGATGCCTCCAGCAGCAGCCGCTGCTGGGGATCCATCGCCAGCGCCTCACGCGGCGAGATACCGAAGAGGCCGGGGTCGAAGTGGCCGGCGTCGGGGAGAAACGCGCCCTCTCGGGCGTAGGACCGGCCCGCGCGATCCGGATCCGGGTCGTACAGGCCGTCCAGATCCCAGCCGCGGTCGGTGGGGAAGCCGGAGACCGCGTCCACCGCCGACTCCGTCAGCCGCCACAGGTCTTCCGGCGAGCTGACTCCACCCGGAAAACGACAGCTCATGCCAATGATCGCGATCGGCTCGCGGCTCTTGGCCTCGACATCCGCCAGGCGCTGACGCGTCTGGCGCAGATCGGCGGTGAGCTTCTTGAGGTACTCGAGTACCTTTTCGTCGTTCGACATCCCCGTGCCAGTCCCCTCGATCCCCGGTCGGACGTTCTCGCTGCTCATGACCCATCGAGTTCCTGGTCGATGATTCCGAACATGTCGTCGAGCGAGGCCGATTCCAGGTCTCCCTCAACGTTGCTCGACCGCGCCGGACGGTGCAGGTCAGCCCACATCGAAACGATGGTCTCCATCCGCGAGGACAACTGCTCGCGCATGGTGTCGTCCTCCGCCATCACCGAAATCATGGCGGCGACCTTGTCCAGCTCCCTGAGCCGCGCCGCGACCGGGTCGGCGGTCTCCGGCGCAACCTCGGCGAGCACATGTTCCGCCAGCGCCGCCGGGGTCGGATAGTCGAAGATCGCGGTCGCGGCCAGCCTGATGCCGGTGGTGGCACCCAGCCGGTTGCGCAGTTCCACCGCGGTCAGGGAGTCGAAGCCGATCTCCTGGAAGGTCCGCGCCGGATCGATCGCCGACGCGTCCGGGTGCCGTAGCACCGCGGCGACCTGCCCGCGTACCAGCTCCAGTACGGTCTGGCCCCGTTCCGCGTCCGGCATCTCGGCCAGGCTCTTCCGCAGTGCCACCCCACCGTCACCGGCCTCGGCGGCCCGGCGCGGCGGGGTCGGTGCCAGCGCGCTCAGCACGGGTGGCACCGTGCCGGTGGCCACCACCGCCCGCAGGTGCAGCGGGGTGGCCACGAGGGTGGGTTCGCCGCTTCGGCACGCGGCGTCGAACAGCTCCAGACCACGCTCGTCGGACAGGGGAACGGCGCCCGTACGGGTCATCCGCGCCACATCCTCCTCCGACAGGTGTGCGGTCAGGCCACTGCGCTGCTGCCACAGACCCCAGGCCACCGACACCGCGGCGAGTCCCTGGGCCCGCCGGTGGGTGGCCAGCGCGTCGAGGAAGGCGTTGGCAGCGGCGTAGTTGCCCTGCCCGGCGCTGCCCAGCACTCCGGTGGCGGAGGAGAACAGCACGAACGCGTCCAGGTCCAGCCGACGTGTCAGCTCGTGCAGGTGCCAGGCCGCGTTCGCCTTCGGCCGTAGGACGGTTTCCACGCGTTCGGCGGTCATCGAGCCGATGACACCGTCGTCCAGCACCCCGGCGGTGTGAACGACGGCGCGCAACGCCGGAATGGTGGCAAGCAGGGCGGTCAGCTCGGCACGATCGGCCACATCGCAGGCGGCGACGCGGATGCGGGCGCCGAGCGCCTCGAGTTCGGCGGCCAGGTCCGCGGCACCGGCCGCGGTGGCACCGCCGCGACTGGCCAACACCAGGTCATTCGCGCCGTGGGCGGTCACCAGGTGGCGGGCGACCAGACCGCCGAGGGTCCCCGTCCCGCCGGTGATCAGTACGGTGCCGGTGTCCCACGCGGGGGTCTTCCCGTCCGGTACGGGCGCCTTGACCAGCCTGGGCACCAGTACCGTCCCGGTCCGGATGGCCACTTCGGGTTCCCCTGCCGCGAGCACCGCGGGCAGCACCCCGAGGTCCGAATCGTCGTGGTCGATCACGACGAGCCGGTCGGGGTTCTCCTGCTGTGCGGTGCGCAGGAGCCCTCGTACGGAGGCTGCCGCCAGATCCGCCACGTCGTCCCCGGTGGCTGTGGCCACCGCGCGGCGAGTGAGCACCACCAGGCGGGTATCGGTGAATCGCGTGTCCGCGAGCCAATCCCGCACCACCTCCAGCACTCGGCGCAGGGTGGCCGAGATCGCTTCCGGGGCCGGACCGTCGTCCGCCTCGGGCAGACACGGCAGGACCAGCACATCCGGCACCTGGCCGACGGCGGCGAGGTCCCGATGGCGCTGCGGCGGCACATCGTCCACGGTCAGCGCGGCGGTCAGGCGCGGTTCGTCGTGGCCGCCCAGCAGGCCCCAGGACAGAGCCTGCGAGCCGACGGCGCCCGTGGGGAGTGGAAGCTCCTTCCAGTCAAGCCGGAACAGTGCGTCGCTCCGGCTGCCATCGGCCACTTCGAGCAGTCGGCTCTCCGCCACCGGACGCATCGCCAGCGTGTCGATGGACAGCACGGGCGCCCCGGTGGTGTCCGCCATCCGAATGGCCACCGTATCCGGACCCGCCGGGCTGAGCGCCACCCGCAGGGTGGTCGCACCCACCGCGTGCAGGGTCACCCCGCTCCAGGAGAAGGGGAGATGTGCCTGATCCGGCTCGCTCACGAAGGCGCCCAGGCCGATGCCCTGTAGGGCCGCGTCCAGCAACGCGGGATGCACTCCGCATCGGGCGGCGTCGCCCACTACCTGTTCGGGCAACGCCACGTCCAGGAACACCTCGCCGTCACGAATCCACGCCGCCCGCAGACCATGGAAGGCGGGGCCGTACTGATAGCCCCGCTCGGCCATCGCCGGGTACAGCTCGGTGACGTCGACCGGCTGGGCACCGGCCGGTGGCCAGGAAGAAAGGTACGCGGGCGGATCGCCATGCTCGCCCGCGCGCAGCGTGCCGCCGGCGTGGCGTATCCAGTCGCCCTCGCGGCGGGAGAACACCGTGAGGGGGCGGTTTCCGAGGTGATCCGGGCCGCCGACCGACACCTGGAGCTGCACGGTCTCCTGGTCGGGCACGACAAGCGGCTCATGCAGCGTCAGCTCCTCCAGTGTGTCGCAGCCGAACCGCGCCCCCGCCTGAAGCGCGAGTTCCACGAACGCGGTGCCCGGAAGAAGCACCATGCCGAGGACGGCGTGGTCGGCCAGCCACGGCTGCCCGGCCAGCGACAGCGCACCGGTCAGCACACAGCCATCCGCGTCCGGGAGCGGCACCGCCGCGCCCAGCAGCGGATGGTCAACGGCGCCCAGTCCCAGTCCGGATGCGTCGCCGGTGCGCGTGGATGGCGTCAGCCAGAACCGCTCACGCTGGAAGGCATAGGTGGGCAATTCGACGCGCCGAGCACCGGTACCGGCGAAGACCGCCTGCCAGTTGACCTCGGCACCGCCGATGGACACCTCGGCCAGCGACGTCAGGAACCGATCCACTCCTCCCTCGTCACGGCGGAGCGAACCGGTGGCCACGATGTTGGTGCCCATCGCATCGGCGGTGTCCTGGATGCCGATGGTCAGCACCGGATGCGGGCTGGCCTCGACGAACACCGTATGGCCCTGGCGTATGAGGGTCTCAATGGCGCCCTGGAAGTCCACGGTCTCGCGCAGATTCCGATACCAGTACCCGGCGTCCAGCTCCACAGTGTCCATGACCCGCCCGGTCACCGTCGAATAGAACGGCACCTGCCCGCCCCGCGGCTCCACACCCGCCAGAGCCTCCGCCAGCTCCCCCCGAATCTCCTCCACCTGCACCGAATGCGAGGCGTAATCCACCGGAATCCGCCTGGCCTCCGGGAACTCCGCCAACACCGCGTCCAGCACCTCATCCGCACCGCACACCACCGTGGACGCCGGACCATTCACCGCCGCCACCGACAACCCGGGGCGGGCACGGAGCCGGTCGACGGGCACCGGGACGGACACCATCCCGCCCCGACCCGACAAGGCCAGCAGCGCCTTGCTCCGCAAGGCCACCACCCGCGCGCCATCCGCCGGCGACAGACCACCCGCCACACACGCCGCCGCGATCTCACCCTGCGAATGACCAATCACGGCAGCGGGCTCGACACCGTACGAACGCCACAGCTCGGCCAGCGACACCATCACCGCCCACAACACCGGCTGCACCACATCGACACGGCCCAACGCCGCCTCATCCCCCAGCACATCGAACAGCGACCACTCCACCAACGGAGCAAGCGCATCCGCACACTCACGCATCCGCCCCGCGAACACCGGCGAGGACTCCATCAGCCCCAACGCCATCCCGACCCACTGCGACCCCTGCCCCGGGAAGACAAACACCACCGAGCGACCGGGCTGGGCAGCGCCGCCGGTCTCGATGGCGTCCAGCTCGCGCAGCAGTTCCGCGCGGTCCGCGCCCACGACGACCCCGCGGTGCGACAGGGTCGCGCGGGTCTCGACCAGGGACCATCCCACATCCACCGGGTCGAGTTCGGGGTTCTGCCGCACGAAGGATGCCAACCGCTGGGCCTGCGCCCGTAGCCCGGCCGCCCCAGCGCCCGACAGCACCCATGGCACCACGGGCAGCCCCGCCCGTTCGGTGTCCGGCTCACCGTTCTCGTCCGGCTCACCGCTCTTGTCCGGCTCCGGTGCCTGTTCGAGGATCACATGGGCGTTGGTGCCGCTCACTCCGAACGCGGACACCCCGGCGCGGCGCGGTCGGCCCTGGTCGGGCCACATGGTCTGCTCGGTCAGCAGCTCGATGGCCCCGGCGTTCCAGTCGACATGCGGGGAGGGCTCATCGACATGCAGGGTTCGTGGCAGCACACCGTTACGCAGGGCCAGAACCATCTTGATGAGTCCGGCGGCACCCGCGGCCGCCTGGGTGTGTCCGATGTTGGACTTCACCGAGCCCAGCAGCAACGGCCGCTCCGGGTCCCGGTCCTGACCGTAGGTGGCCAACAGGGCCTGCGCCTCGATCGGATCGCCCAGCGTCGTCCCCGTACCGTGCGCCTCCACCGCGTCCACATCCCGGGCAGCAAGCCCGGCACTCGCCAGCGCCTGCCGGATCACCCGCTGCTGCGACGGACCATTCGGCGCCGTCAGCCCGTTGGAGGCACCGTCCTGGTTGACGGCCGAAGCACGCACCACCGCCAGCACCCGGTGGCCGTTCCGCTCGGCGTCCGACAGCCGCTCCAGGACGAGCACCCCGGCGCCTTCGGCGAATCCGGTGCCGTCGGCGGCGGCGGCGAATGCCTTGCATCGCCCGTCCGGTGCGAGTCCGCGCTGGCGGGAGAACTCGACCAGCAGATCCGGTGTCGTCATCACGGCCACGCCACCCGCCA
>NZ_JAHLEM010000715.1 GCF_018883605.1 Streptomyces niphimycinicus
CGACAGCCGCTCCAGGACGAGCACCCCGGCGCCTTCGGCGAATCCGGTGCCGTCGGCGGCGGCGGCGAATGCCTTGCATCGCCCGTCCGGTGCGAGTCCGCGCTGGCGGGAGAACTCGACCAGCAGATCCGGTGTCGTCATCACGGCCACGCCACCCGCCAGCGCCAGTGTGCTTTCGCCGCGGCGCAGGGACTCGCAGGCCCAGTGCACGCTGACCAGCGAGGAGGAGCACGCGGTGTCCACGGTGACGGCGGGGCCTTCGAGACCGAGGGTGTAGGCCACGCGGCCGGAGATCACGGAGGTGGAGTTCCCGGTGAGCAGGTATCCCTCGGAGCCGTCCGGAGTGGCGGCCTGGCCCGCGCCGTACGTCGTCGAAGCGGCGCCCGCGAACACCCCGGTGCGGGTGCCCTTCAGGGCGAGGGGATCGATACCGGCGCGTTCGAAGGCTTCCCAGCACGCCTCGAGCCACAGACGTTGCTGAGGGTCGGCGGCCAGCGCCTCTCGGGGGGAGATGGTGAAGAATCCCGCGTCGAAGTCCGCCGCGTTCTCGAGGAAGCCGCCGGTCCTGGCGTATGTCGTGCCGGGCCGGCTCCGGTCCTGGTCGTAGAGCGCGTCAAGGTCCCAGCCGCGGTCGGTCGGCAGCTCCGATATGGCGTCCGCGCCGCTCTCCAGCAGCCGCCACAGCGACTCCGGGGAGTCCACACCACCCGGGAGCCGACAGCTCATGCCGACGATGGCGATCGGCTCGTCGGCGGGGTGTGCCACCACGGGTGCCGGTACGGACACCGCCCCATCCGTGGAGCCGAACAGCTCGGCGTCGAGATGGCGGGCGAGCGCGGCCGGAGTGGGATGGTCGAAGATCAAGGTGGCCTGCAACCGTCGTCCGGTCGCCGTGCGCAGCCTGTTGCGCAGTTCCACGGCGGAGAGCGAGTCGAAGCCGAGTTCCTTGAACGGCCGCTGCGGGGTCACCGATTCCGGACCGCCGTGGCCGAGCACGGCCGCCGCCTGTCGGCGGACCAGGTCGAGCAGAGCGGCGAGGCGTTCGTCCTCCGCAAGCCCCGCGAGAGCGTCGTACCCCTCGTTGTTCATCGCGTCGGCCGGGCCCGGAAGGGCGCGGGCGAGCGAACCTGCGAGCGGGGCGCGTACGAGGCCCCGCAGCACGGCGGGCACCGGCTCTGCGGCCGGTGAGGACGGCTCGTACCGCATCGGCACCAGCAGGGTGTCGCCGTTCGCCCGGGCGGCGTCGAAGAGGGCCAATCCCTCAGCGGTGGACAGCGGGCGGACGCCGGATCGGGCGAGCCGGCCGGTGGTCAGGTGTTCGGTCAGTCCGCTGCGCTGCTCCCAGAAGCCCCAGGCCAGGGAGGCCGCGGGCAGTCCCTGTGCCCGGCGGCGTGCGGCCAGCGCGTCCAGGAAGGCGTTGGCCGCCGCGTAATTGCCCTGCCCCGGGCCACCGAGCACCCCGGCCGCCGAGGAGAACAACACGAACTCGGCCAGGTCCCGGTCCCGGGTCAGTTCGTGCAGATGCCATGCGGCGTCCGCCTTGGGGCGCAGCACCGTGCGCAGCTTCTCCGGGGTGAGCGACCCGATCACGGCGTCGTCGAGGACACCGGCCGTGTGCACCACGCCCCGCAGATTCGGCAGCGAGTCGACCAATGCGGCGGTGGCGCCCCGGTCCGACACATCGCATACGGCCACGCGCACGCGCGCCCCGGCGGCTTCCAGGTCGGCGACCAGCTCCGCCACGTCCGGAGCGGTGTTGCCGCGACGGCCGGCCAGCACCAGCTCCGTCACTCCGTGCTCGTGCACCAGATGGCGAGCCACCAGCCCGCCCAGAGTCCCGGTGCCGCCGGTGATCAGTACGGTGCCGCCGGAGAGCGGTCGCGGGATGGTGAGGGCCAGCTTGCCGATGTGCCGCGCCTGGGAGAGATGGCGGAAGGCGTCATCCGCCTGCCGTACGTCCTGGATCCGCAGTGGCAGCGGGGTGAACACGCCCTGGTGGAACAGGGAGAGCAGTTCGGTGAGTAGTCGGTGGATCCGGTCGGGGCCGGCGTCGAGCAGCTCAAAGGCCCGGTACGCCACGCCGTGGCGCGCCATCACCTCGTCGGCGTCCCGGAGGTCGGTCCTGCCCATCTCGATCAGCCGCCCGCCGGGGCGCAGCAGTCCGAGTGAGGAGTCGAGGAGTTCGCCGGTCAGCGAGTTGAGTACGACGTCCACCCCGTCCGGTGCGTCCGAGCGGAAGTGTTCCGCGAACTCCGTCGAGCGGGAGGAGGCGATCCGCTGCGGGGCGACACCGCATTCGCGCACCGCATCCCATTTGGCCGGGCCGGCGGTGGCGAACACCTCGGCGCCCAGCCAGTGGGCCACCTGCACTGCCGCCATCCCGACGCCACCGGCTGCCGCGTGCACCAGCACCGACTCGCCGCTGCGCACATCGGCAAGGTCGACCAACGCGTACATCGCGGTGAGGAAGGCGATCGGGGTGGCGGCGGCCCGTGGGAAGGACCAGTCGGCCGGGATCGGGGCCACCAGCCGGTGGTCGGTGATCGCCACCGGTCCGAAGGCCCCGGAGAACAGACCCATCACCCGGTCTCCGGGTGCCATTCCGGCTACTCCGGAGCCGACCTCCAGCACCCTTCCGGCACCTTCGCTGCCCAGCAGACCGGCCTTGTCCGGGTACATCCCCAAGGCCAGGAGGACGTCACGGAAGTTGACCCCGGCCGCGTGCATGGCCACCCGGACCTCGCCCGCGGCCAGTGGCCTGGACACCTCCGCGCAGGGCGCGAGGGCCAGGTGCTCCAAAGTGCCCTCGCCGTCGGCCTCCAGCCGCCAGGTGTCCGTTTCCGCCGGGATCGGCAATGCCGGCGAGGTGGCCCGTACGAGCCTGGGTACCAGCGCCTTCCCGGCCCGGATGGCCACCTGCGGTTCATCGACGGTGAGCAATGCCGGGAGCGCGGACCGTGCGGACGGCTCCTCGTCCGCCGTGTCCACGAGCACGAAACGGCCGGGGTTCTCGGTCTGCGCGGTGCGTATGAGGCCCCAGACCGCGGCGGCGGCGAGGCTCTCCGGATTCTCACCGGCCATGGTCGCGACCGCGCCCCGCGTCATCACGACGAGGCGGGCGTCCCCGAACCGGTCGTCCGCCAGCCACGCCTGCGCGACCTCGAGGACATGGCCGCTGAGCGCGTACACGCTCTCCGGGCCCTCCTCAGCGGCGGAAAGCCTGAACACCACCGCCCCGGCTTGCGGCTGGGCCGTCGCCAGCTCGGCCAGTTGGGCCGCCGACTCGATGGCGGGGAAGTCCTCTTCGGCCGAGCTGTCGGGCGAGCCGGGCAGGGCGAGTTCGGTCCAGTCCACCCGGAACAGCGCGTCGTGGTGGGCATCGCCGAGCCCGCCGTCGGACACCGGACGCAGGACCAGAGACTCCGCCGACAGCACCGGTGCCCCGGTGCCGTCCATCGCCAGGAGCGAGATGGCGTCCGGGCCCGCCGGTGACAGCGCGACCCGCAAGGTGGTGGCACCGACGGCGTGCAGGGTGACACCGGTCCAGGCGAACGGAAGGTGCGGTCGGCCTGGTTCGGCCACGAACGCGCCCAGTCCGGCGCCGTGCAGGGCGGCGTCCAGCAGGGCGGGATGGACGCCGAAGCGGCCCGCGTCGCTCGCGGCCGTCTCGTCCAAGGCCACCTCGGCGAACACCTCGTCACCGCGCCGCCATGCCGTGTGCAGCCCCTGGAAGACGGGCCCGTACGCATAACCGCGGGTGCTCATCTCGGCGTAGACATCGGTGAGATCGACCCGTGTGGCGCCCTCCGGCGGCCACGCCATCCGGTCCACGGTGGCCGCGTCGTCACCGGGGCTGATGGTGCCGGTGGCGTGCCGTACCCAGGCCCGGTCCCGGCCCGGCCTGGAGTACACGGTGACCGACCGGCGACCGCTCTCCTCCGGTCCGCCGACCGCCACCTGGATCTGCATGTCTCCGTGTGCGGGCAGCACGAGTGGCGCGTGCAGGGTCAGCTCGTCCAGCGTGCGGCAGTCCATGTGCAGCCCCGCTTGTGCGGCCAGCTCCACGAATCCGGTGCCCGGCAGCAACACCTTGTCCAGGACGGTGTGATCGCGCAGCCAGGGGTGGGTGGCCATGGAGAGCGAGCCGGTCAGCACGCAGCCGTCGGATTCGGGCAGTGGCAACACCGCGCTCAGCAAGGGGTGATCGAGACCGACAAGTCCCGCGCCTCCGACATCGGTCGCGCCGCGCACCGGATCCAGCCAGAACCACTCATGCTGGAACGCATAGGTCGGGAGATCGACCCTCCGCGCCCCGGCCTCGGCGAACAGCGGCTGCCAGTCCACCGGCACACCTTCGGTGAACAGCCTGCCGACGGTGCTGAGGAAGGAGACCAGGCCGCCGTTGTCGCGGCGCAGCGATCCGGTGGTGATGATGGGGGTGTCGGTGGCGTCGGCGGTGTCCTGGATGCCGATGGTCAGCACCGGATGCGGGCTGGCCTCGACGAATACCGTGTGTCCGAGATCCAGCAGTCCCTCGATCGTGGACTGGAACTCCACGGTCTCGCGCAGGTTTCGGTACCAGTACCCGGCATCCAGCTCCGCGGTGTCCATCAGCCGCCCGGTCACCGTCGAATAGAACGGCACCTCTCCGCCACACGGCTCCAC
>NZ_JAHLEM010000716.1 GCF_018883605.1 Streptomyces niphimycinicus
CCCCGCGCTGGCGCTGCGCGCCCACGCCGTCCTCGTCGCCGAACGCCTGGTGCTGGCCGCGGCGGTGGTGGCCGCGGGCGCCGGCACGACGCCCGCCCTGGCACTGCTGACGCCGCTCCTCACGGTCAGCGTCATCACCCAGAGCCGGATGCGGTCCCGGCATGAATTCCCCGCCCCCCTGGCCGACGGCGGGCCCACCCTCCCCGGTCCACGCCCCTGAAACACCGCGCGCCACCAGCAGAAGGGTCCGCTCCCATGCCCGCTTCCGCCTTGACCGAGAGCGTCGGCACGGCCGTCACCGCCGGTACCGAGGCGCTCCTCGCCCACCGGCGCGACGACGGCGCCTTCGTCTTCGGCGCGCACCACGCCTCCCCGCTGAACACCGCCGGAGCCCTCACCGCACTCCACTTCGCCGATCCGGAGGGCTCGGCCGAGACCATCGAGCGCGGTGTCACCTGGCTGTGCGAGACCCAGCGGGACGACGGCGGCTGGGCCATGCGCGGGGTGCCCACCGAACCCCTCACCACCGCGCTCGCCGCCGCGACGCTCCACCTGCTCGCCCCCCGCCGGGCGGCGTCGGCCGTCCATGCCGCACGGGCCCGGTTCGAGGCGCTCGGCGGCTCCGGGGCCGTCCCGGAACCCGCGATGACCGCCCTCATCCGCCAGTTCCACACCTTCGCCGGACTGCCCCACGAGGGCGCCCAGCGACGGCTCCCCCTGGAACTGCTGCTCTTCCCCGGCCTCAGCCGCCGCCTGCTGAGCCTGCGGCTGCCCATCTACGCGAGCCAGGCGCTCGCCCAGTCCGCCCACCGCCGCCGCGGCCCGGCCGGCCGCGCCCTGGACCGGCTGGCCCGGCCGAAGGCCCTGACGATCGTCCATGACGCCTACGAACGCGAGGGCGCCACCGGCGGGTTCAGCACCGACCCGTGGCTCACCGGACTCATCTGCCTCGGCCTCGCCCGCTCCGGCCAGGCGCCCGGCCTGGTCCGCGCCGCCGCCCGCTGGCTCCGCTCCGCGGCCAATCCAGACGGCTCCTGGGATCTCATGCCCCTCGATGTGACCTGGACGAACTTCGCCACCGCCGCGCTGATCGAGGCCGGTCACGCCGAGGACCCGCAGCTCATCGGCACCCGCGAGATGCTCCACCGCCACCAGCAGCCCGAGCCGTTCGACGCCCTCGGCTGCCCGGCCGGCTACTGGGGGTTCTCCAGCCCCCGAAGCTGGCCGATGGCCCTGGAGACGGCCGAGTCCAGCGCCATCCTGCTGAAGCTGCCCGGCGGCGCGGACGACTGCCACGTCCGCGCCGGGCTGGGGTGGCTGACCGCAACCCAGGACGCGGCCGGGTCCTGGAGCCTCGCCGTACGGAACAGCAAACCGGGCGGCTTCGGGCCCTGCCCCCAGATGACCGCCAAGGCCGTGGGCGCCCTGCTCGACTCCGGGGCAGGGGCCGACGACCCGCGCGTGGCCAAGGCGGTGCGCTGGCTGCTCGGCCGGCAGCGACCCGACGGATCGTTCGAGGCCATGTGGTACCGCGGCGGCACCCCCGGCACCGCCGCGGCGCTCGAGGCGCTCAGCCGGGCGGGCCGCACCGGGGAACACCACCGGGCGGCGGCCCGGGCCAGGGACTGGCTGCTGCGCACCCGCCACCCCGACGGCTCATGGAGCACGGGCGAGGACACCCAGCCGGGCGAGGACACCCGGCCGGGCACCGTCGAGGAGACCGCCTGGGCGCTGCGCGGGCTGCTCGCCGCCGGGCTGAGCCCCGCCGACCCCGCCCTCGCGGCGGCGGCCCGATGGCTCGTCGACGCCCAGCGGACGGACGGCGGCTGGACCCCGGGCCCCGTCAACGAGTACGTCCGCGGCTGTGCCCGCTACGCCGACGACGGCATCGCGGCGGGCCTGGCACTGCGGGCCCTCGCCCACTACCGCTCGGCACAGGCCGCTCGCGCAGCCGAAACCGGAGAAGGAGGCCGGGGATGAGCCCCGATGTGCTGGTGTGCGGGGCGGGCGTCGGCGGTCTCGCGGCGGCCCGCGCACTCGGCGCCCTCGGACTGGACGTCCTGGTCGTCGACAAGCAGCCGAAGGTCCGCCCGATCGCCAAGGGAGAGGTGCTCCAGCCGGGCGCGCTGCGCCTGCTGCGCTCCTGGGGCGTGGAGAAGCGGCTCGACGCGCAGGGGGCGGTCCGGCTCGGGCGGCTGGTCGTCCGCGATCCGCGAGGCATCGCGCGGATGTCCCTCGACTACGGCCAACTGCCCGCCCCCGACCAGTGGTTGCTGGCTCATGACCACGCGGTCATCCTCGCCGCCCTGGCCGAGAGCCTCGGGCCGGGTGTCGAACTGCGCCGGGGCGTGCGCGCGGAGGCGCCGCTGCGCGACGACTCCGGCCGGATCACCGGACTGCGGCTGGCCGAGGGCGGCAGGGTCTACGAGCAGCGGGCGCCACTCGTGGTCGCCGCCGACGGCATCTCCTCACGGCTGCGGTCCTGGGCGGGCATCGAGGCCAAACGGGCCGACTATCCACACCGGCTGGTCTCCTTCGATATCGGCGACGCCGACGCTGCCGCCCGGGCCGACGACTTCTCCGCGTACGTCACCGACCGGGGGCTGCGGCTGCTCTATCCGCTGCCGGGCGGCCGGTTGCGGCTCTACCTTCAGGCGGGGCCCGATGAGCTGCGCGGCGTCACGGCACGTGGGGGACTGGCCGACTGGGCCGCCCGGGCGCTGTCCCAGGTGCCCGCCCTGGAGCCGCTGACGGCGTCCCTGCTCGCTCATCTCGACAGCCGCCAGACGCTGCCCGTCGGACGGCTGCTGTCGCCCCGGCTGGCGGGGCGCGGACTGGCGCTGGTCGGCGAGGCCGCGTACGCCGTCCATCCGATGGCGGCGCAGGGCATGAACACCGCCATCACCAGCGCCGGTGCCCTCGCCGAACGGCTGTCGGACCATCTGGAGCGTACGGGCGGGATGTCGGCCGCGGTGGTGGACGCCGCGCTGCGCGACTACCACGAGCGGCAGTTGCCCCTTCTCACCCAGGCGGCCAGGACCAGCGGCAACGCGGCGCGGATGGTCACCGATCTGTCGTGGCGCGGCCGGGTCCTCGGGCGCCGGGCCGTCCGCCACACCGGTGCCAACCCCCGGCTGCTGCACACCGTCACCCACAACATGTCGGGCCTCGGCCCGCGCCCGCTGACCCCGCTGGACCGGCTACAGCAGCTCGGTCTCCTCCCCGATCCGCGCGCCCACCGAGTGCCGACCGCCCCGGCCGGCCGACCGCAACCCATGTGAGGACGGTTTACCGCATGCCCACTTCCGAATTGATGGTGACCCCCGTCTCCGGAGCACTCGGCGCGGAGATCCGCGGTGTCGATCTGACCGAGCTCACCGATGAACTCTTCGACCGGATTCACGAGTTGCTGCTCAAGCACCTCGTGGTCTTCTTCCCGGACCAGGAACACCTCACCCCAAAGGCGCATATCGCCCTGGGACGGCGGCTGGGGGAGCTGGAGGTCCATCCGTTTCTGCCGAAGGTCGAGGGCCATCCCGAGATCGTCGTCCTGGACGCGGACCAGGGGGCCAAGGCCGACGAGTGGCATATCGACGTGACCTTCCAGCCCAATCCGCCGGTCGCCTCCATCCTCCATCTCCAGGTGTGTCCCGCCTCCGGCGGCGACACCATGTGGAGCAACCAGTACCTGGTCTACGAGACGCTCTCCGAGCCGATGCGCGAACTCCTCGACGGGCTCACCGCCGTCCATGTCCTCAACACACCGCAGACCGGCGAGCACTCCGCCGAACACCCGGTGGTGCGGATCCACCCCGAGACCGGCAGGCGCTCCCTGTACGTCACCCGCATGTGGACCTCGCACATCCCGCAGCTCAGCCGCCCGGAGAGCGACGCCCTGCTGCAATACCTTTTCGAGCACTCCGAGTCGCCCCGGTTCAACTGCCGTTACCGCTGGCAGCCCGGCGCCGTCGCGATGTGGGACAACCGCGCCACCCAGCACCTGGCCGTCAACGACTACGCCGAACCCCGCAGGGGCCGGCGGGTGACCGTCCTCGGCGACCAGCCCACCGGCGACACCCCGCGCTGGAAGGAGTACCGGCCCGCGCCCGACGAGCGCTACTACCCGCGCCGAGCACCAGCACGGACGTACCACCGGCGAGCAGCATCGGAGTGCTGCCGCCGTCGTCCTCCTCGGAAGTGGCAGAGGTGGCAGAAGTGGCGGAGGTGGCGGAGGCGGCGCGGGAGGCCGCTGCGGCGTCCTGGGACGGCGGGGCGGCGGCCTTCGACGAGGGGGCTTCCGGCGAGGGGGCTTCCGACGAGCGGGCCTTGGAGCCCAGCACCACATCGGAGCAGGAGTAGTAGGTGTCCGGGGTGCTGGTGTTCCGCCAGATCGTATAGAGGAGCTGACGGCCGGTCCGGCCGGCGGGCAGCGTGGCCTTGATGCGGTACGCGTCGTCGATCAGCGCGGGGTCCTTGGCCGTGGCGAACGGCTTCGCCTCCAGGTCCGACCACTTCAGCGGCCGCGCGGGATCGTAGCCCTCCCTGGTGAGATACAGCTCGAAGGTCCCCGTGTGCGGAATCGTCGACCGGTAGGTGAGCGTGAGATCGGCCCCGGCCGACAGCCGTGTCGAAGGCCAGTCGGCGCGCGCCAGATCCAGCCCCCGGTACGCCTCCAGGCCCCCGCTGCACAGCTTCCCGTCCGGGACCCGCTCCCGGTCCTTGCCCGCCACCCCCGCGATACGCAGGTTGTCCCAGTCCGCCGCCTCCGGACCACCCGCGGCCCGAGCCGCCCGGCACGCCGCCGACCGCGCCGCGCCCCCGCCCTCGGGGGAGCAGGCGAACGTCCGGCTCACCGGGTCCGTCGGCGCCCCGTGGGCCTGGGCGGGCTGAGCGGCCAGCGCCGTCAACAGGCAGGGGAGGGCCCCGAGAAGAGCGCCCACGGCGGCGGTGCGATACGAGGTCATCCGGTGCGGCCCTCCGGGTCGGTTCGACGGACGCGTCGCCCGTCTCCTCGAATACGGGAAGCCAGGACCGGGCGTTCAACGGCCCGCCGGAAGCAGTCGTGGAATGCCGTACAACCATCCGCGAGCCCGGCATGTCTCCCTAGGCAGACGCAAACAGCGCCTACGCCCATGAAGAATCATTAAGGGGGACAAATGAATCTTTCTCGTCGTATGGCCGCCACCGCGGTGCTCGCCACCGCCATCGCGGGCACCGTGGCCCTGACGCCGCAGGCATCGGCCGCCACCAAGGCCGCGTACAACGGGGTGTGCGGCAGCGGATACAAGGTGGTGAACTCGGCGCCCATCGGCACCAAGGGCACCGTCTTCCTCACCTACAACTCCGCCAAGGGCAAGAACTGCGTGGTCACCGTGCGGAACGCCACGGGCAAGGCGGTTCCGATGTTCGCCTACCTGTACGTTCAGGGTGCCGACGAGGCGGCCGAGGACGGCGGCACGTACACCTCGTACGCGGGCCCGGTGTACGGCGACGGGCGCGGCAAGTGCGTGGACTGGGCCGGAGGCATCGACAACCAGTCCACCTGGACGTACGGATCGAACTGCGGATCCCTCAAGGCCCACCGCGTGACCAAGGGCTGGTAAGCCCGAAAGCCACGCCTCGGCACACCGACGGGGGAACACACGGGGGAGCGGCGGCCACCTTCTGGGAGGGTGGCCGCCGCGATCCCGAAGATTTCGAGTGATCTTCGTCCAGGATCTGAAGATGGGGCTCAATCTGGGGTTCTGCCGTACCTTCGCGGTACCGGAGATCGCCCGGGTGCTCACCGCCACCGGCCGGATGACCCGGCACACCCGGGTCCGCGCCAAGCCGACCGGTGAGTTGATGTATCGGTGACCCCCGAGGCCGACGCCCTGTGGGCGGCCAGCAGGGATCTGCGCGCCGGGCGTGTTCCCGGGGTGCTCGGCCCGCTCGCGGGCAGCGCCGCCGACAGCCTCCTGGACGAGGAGCCGCGCCGGGCGCTCGGCGTTGGGCGCCCCGCGATGCCGGTCCGCGCCGCGGCCCACACCGTGCTGCGGCTGCGCGCCGCCACCGGCCGGGTGCGCAGGAGAATTCGCGGAACCCACCGACCCGCCGGTATGTCGATGGTGCAATAGCGGGGCAGGCTCTGGTATTCAACCTGGCCGTGGCCTCACGCTGCCGCGTCGAGCTGCGCATTGCCCGTCACAGGTGGAGGATCGTTCATGCACCCAGTCACCGGCTCCCGCGCTGCCGTCCCCGCCAAGGGCCGCGCCGTCCCCCGCCTGTCCACCGACCGGGGGCGGACGCCGCCCCGGATGCCCGCCGCCCGTCCGCCGATCCGGTCGCGGGCCGATGCCGAGACCGTGGCGCTGCTGCACCGCGCCGCCCGGGTGCTCATCGAGGAGGTGCCCCGGCTGGCGGACCGAATCGTCGCGCTGATGAAGGAGCGGGAGCCCGCCTACCGGTCGCCCTCCCTGGACGCGCATGAGGTGTGGCGGGAGGTCCACGACTCGCTCAGCAACAATGTGCGCTCGCTGGTGCATCCCAAGGAGACGCGCGAATCGGCCAGGTCCTGCGCCTGGCGGATCGGCACCGACCGGGCCGCGCAGGGCTTTCCGCTGGACGCGCTGCTGCACGCGTACCGCATCGGCTGCACCGTGGTGTGGGAGCAGCTCCTGGAGACCGCCTCGAAGGAGGACCCGCTCGGCGCCCAGTCGCTGGTCCATGTCGCCGCCGACGTATGGAACTTCGTCGACGAGCACTGCACCCTCGTCGCCACGGCGTATCAGGAGGTCGAGCGGCAGCTCTCCTGGCACCGGGAGAACCGCTACCGGATCATCGTCGCGGCCCTGCTCGACGGCACCGCCCGGGTGAGCGACTTCCCCGAGGCGGAGGAGGCCCTCGGCCTGCCCGAGCAGGGGCGTTACGCGGTCGTGGCGCTGGAGGACACCGACGCCTCGTCCCGGGCGCCGCACCCCGCCACGGTGGGCGCGGGACTTCGTACGGTCTGGCATACGGCGGAGGGCACCGCCCACGCCATCGTGCTGCTCGGCGACGACGGAGCGGAGCATCTGGTGCGCGGGCTGGAGGTGCCGCCCGGCGCACGGGCCGGGGTCAGCCCCGCCGTATCCGGTCTCGCCGCGGTGAACACGGCCCGCCGGCTCGCCGATACGGCACTGCGCACCCGCCCGGCCGCCGGGCAGGCGGCGCTGCTGGACGAGCGCTATCCGGAGGCGCTGGTGGTGTCCTGCCCGGACCTCGGGGCCGCGCTCGCCGACCGGATGCTCGGACCGGTCCTGGCCCTGGAGTCCGCCGACCGGGAGCTGCTGCTGACGACGCTGGCCGCCTGGCTGGACGGCGGGGGATCGGCCCGCCGCGCGGGCGAGCTGCTGTTCTGCCACCGCAACACGGTGCTCAACCGGCTGCGCCGCTATGAGCAGTTGACCGGGCGTTGCCTGGACCACCCCCGAGAGGTCATGGAGTTGTCGCTCGCGCTGTCCGCGCACCGGCTGCTGACACCCTGAGCAGCACCCCTCGGCCTGAGGCGATGTGGGCGTGCACAACGGCCCTCGGCCGATCATGTGCACCCGTCACACGGTCCGCCGGTTGGGCTGTACGCGACCGCGCTGACCTGCTGTCGTGGCGATTCCGCCCCTGTGACATGGGGCGGAACCCGCACAAGGAGCCGCGACATGTCCGACTACGACCAGCCCTGGCGCGCGTCCGTCCCACCCTTCGAGCTCGAGCCCCGCACCACGCGCCGCACCCTCGCCATGCCGTCCCGCCCCACGGCACCGCCTCCGCCGGTGCGGCGCACACCGTGGCAGCGGCCGTGGCCCTGGCCGGCGCGGGCGGCCTGCACCGCGCTCGCCTGTCATGTGGCCGCCGTGGTGGTGAACTGTGCCGCCGAAGGCGTCGTCAACCTCGGTGCGGGCGGTGGATTCACCGTGGGCGCCCTGCTGATCGGCCTGGACACGGCGGTGCTGCTCACCGTCCTGGCCCGGGCCCACCGCCGGTCCACCGCCACGACGGAGGAGGCGGAGGGGTGAGCTTTCTCGATCCCAGAACGCTCGCGTTCGTGCTCTTCGCGGGCTTCATGGCCGTCTCGTTCCTGCTGTGCATCCTCGCGGCCACCGGCAATGACGACCCCACCGAGTTCTACCTCGGCACCGGCGGGCTCAGCCCGATGCAGAACGGCCTGGCCATCGCGGGTGACTACATCTCCGCCGCCACCGTGCTCAGCACCACCGGCACCATCGCCCTGGCCGGATTCGACGGGGTGCTGATCGCCTCGTCCACCGTGCTCTCCATCCTGCTGTTCATGCTGGTCCTCTCCGGACCGCTGTGCGGACGGGGGCGGTTCACCCTCGGCGACGTCCTCTCCGAGCGGCTGAGCGAACGACCCGCCCGCATCGGCACCGCCGTCGTGGTGCTGGTGGTCGTCATGCCGCTGCTGCTGGTCCAGCTCAACGGCGCCGGGGCCATGCTGGCGGTGCTGCTCGGCATCCCGGGAAGCGGCGCGGTCACCGGCTGCACCGTCTTCATCGGCTCGCTGATGGTCTGCTACGCCGCCCTCGGCGGGATGAAGGGCACCGGATTCATCCAGATTCTCAAGACGGTACTGCTGCTCGCCGCGTTCGTCCTGCTGGCCGCTCTGGTGCTCAAGCGCTTCTCCTGGAACCCGTTCACCCTCTTCGGCGCCGCGGCCGACGCCAGCGGCTACGGCGACGGCTTCTGGCAGTCCGGCCGCCAGTACGGCGACTCGCTCAGCGGCCGCCTCGATGTCATCAGCGTCCAGCTCACCCTCGCCGTCGGCGCCGCCTGCATGCCGCATCTCACCATGCGGCTCCACCCGATCCGCGGCATGCGGGCCGCCCGCGCCGCCACCACCTGGGCGGTGGGCGCGGTCACCACCATCCTCGGGCTGATCGTGATCGTGGGCGCCGGAGCCACCGCCGTCGTCGGCGCCCGCGCCCTGCGCGCCTCCGACCCCACCGGCAGCGACTCACTGCTGATGCTGACCCTGGCCCTGGACCCGGCGGCGCAGGAGGCCCACCGCAGCCTGCTCTTCTCCGTCGTGGCCTGCGCGGTCGTCGCCACCACCCTCGCGGCGGTGGCCGGACTCACCCTGGCCGCCGCGGCCTCCCTCGCCCATGACGTCCTGGCCAAGGTCGTCTTCAAGGGCACGCTCTCGGCCAACCGGGAGCTGGCCGCCGCCCGTACGGCCATCGTGGTCGTCGGCGTCGTGGCCGTCGTCCTCGCCATCGTGACCCAGCACTGGAACCGGCAGGTCCTGATCTCCTTCACCTTCGCGGCCGCCGCCTCCGCCCTGCTGCCGATCGTGCTCTACGGCACCCTGTGGCGCGGCTTCACGGTGAACGGACTGCGCTGGGCGCTGTACGGAGGACTCCTCCTCACCGCCGTGACCATGGCCTTCTCCCCGGCGATCTCCGGCAACCCGCTCGCGGTCTTCCCCGCGCGCGACTTCCACTGGTTCCCGCTCCGCAACCCGGGCCTGGTCACCATTCCCGCCGGGTTTCTGCTCGGCTGGCTCGGTTCCCGTACCGGACGGCGGGCACGGCATGCCCAGGACCCCACGCGGGGGGAGACGCCGTACGCGATGCCCACCGGCTGACCCGCCCGGTGCCGCCCCGGGTCCTGGGTCTCTTACGGGGACCGGGGCCCGGCCTTGGCGCGCCGGTGGGCGGCCACCCGCTCACGGGTCGCGCACCGGCGTGAGCAGTAGCGGCGCTCCGGTCCGCTGCCCACGGTGAGGAAGACATCGCCGCAACTGGGGGAGGAGCACAGGCCGCCGGGCGGGCGCTGACCGTCCCAGATCAGCACGGTCAGCGCCATGCACGAGGAGGCGAGGAACCATTCGCCCCAGGGCGCCTCGTCATCGCTGTCCAGGTGCGGATGCCAGGGTGAACGGCCGTCGTGCGAGCTGAGCCGGAGCGGACCCGTGCCCTCCCGCAGCAGCCGGTTCAGCACCCCGGCGGCTTCGTCGACCCGCGCGGCGGCGAACACCTCGCGCAGCCGCAGCGCGGCGGTGCGCATGCCCGCGACATCACCGGCGGTGAGCTCGACCGGGCCGGGCTCACCGTGGTCGAGCAGGATCCCGGCGATCGCGCCGGGGTCCGGACTCGGCTCCGCGGTCAGGGCGTTGACGAGGATGGCGGTGCGCCGGGCGGTGTCCCGCACCGAAAGCCGGGTGGACCGTTCGTCGTTCCAGGGTGGTGACACGGGGTCAATGTAACGCACCTGGTCAACATTTACGTTACCTCCGTAACGTGATCCGCATGCCAGGGCGTTACGCGATGGAGTGCTATCTGGGCGGGGCGGCCGCCGCCCGCGCGGGGGACGAGATGTCGGGGCCCGCGCTGCTGCTGGCCGGACCCGCGCTCACCGGTTCGGCCTCCTCGGGCTCGTCGCTGCTGGCGGGCATCATGATCGCGGCGGCGGTCGGCGGACCGCTCTTCGGGGTGCTGCTCGACCGCTCCGCCCGGCCCGGGCGGCTGCTGGCCGCGGCACTCGCCCTCTACGCGGCGGCGCTCACCGCGATCCTCCTGGGGCTGGGGCGGCTGCCGTTCGCCCTCACGGTTCTTCTCGCGGTGGGCGCCGGGCTGCTGGGACCGGCCCTGTCCGGCGGCTGGACCTCTCAACTGCCGCGGGTGGCACCGCCGCGGGCCCTGCCCCGGGCCAACGCACTCGACGCGATGACATTCAGCCTCGCCGCGCTGGTGGGGCCCGCACTCGCCGGGGCCGTCGCGGGGGCGGCCGGGGCTCCGGCCGCCGTG
>NZ_JAHLEM010000717.1 GCF_018883605.1 Streptomyces niphimycinicus
GCCCCCGCGACCGTACGGCCGCCACCGCGCCCCACGGCGACGAGCTGGTCATCGGGCTGTCCGCCCCCGCGGGCCCCATCGCCGCCGCTGCCGCCTACCGCCAGGCCGAGCAGGCGCTGTCGGTGGCGCGCCGCCGTGGCCGGATGCTGGTCGAGCACGAGCAGGTCGCGGCGGGTTCCGTGCTGCCCCTGCTCGCCGACGACGCCGTAAGGGCGTTCGCCGACGGCATGCTGCGCGCCCTGCACGAGCACGACGCCACCGGCCGGGGCGATCTGGTCGCCTCGCTGCGCGCCTGGCTCTCCCGGCACGGCCAGTGGGACGCGGCCGCCGCCGACCTCGGCGTCCACCGGCACACCCTGCGCTACCGGATGCGCCGCGTCGAGGAGATCCTGGGCCGCTCCCTGGACGATCCGGACGTCCGCATGGAGCTGTGGCTCGCCCTCAAGGCCACGGCCGCCGGCTCCTCGGCCTGAGGCGGTGCCTCGGCCCGAGGCGTGCACCCGCACCCCGAAGCGACCGCCACAAGCCCGACTACCACGAGCCCGACTGCCACGAGCCCGACTACCACGAGCCCGACTGCCACGAGCCCGACCACTACGAGCCGACCGCCACAAGCCCGACCGCTACGAGCCGACCGCCGCAACTCGAGCCCAACGAGCCGACCGCGTCCGCTTCGGTCACCCCATTCCGGTCATC
>NZ_JAHLEM010000718.1 GCF_018883605.1 Streptomyces niphimycinicus
CACTACGAGCCGACCGCCACAAGCCCGACCGCTACGAGCCGACCGCCGCAACTCGAGCCCAACGAGCCGACCGCGTCCGCTTCGGTCACCCCATTCCGGTCATCCTCCTCCCGATCTCCCCCGAATCGGGCACGCCATAGCGGAGCGCCGACGGCCCCGACTGCTACGCCCCGGACAAACGCCGAGCGGGCCGGGCGCGCCTACGGTGGGAGGAGATACACCACTTCAGAAGGGTCGGGATCCGCTGTGCCAGACACAAACGAAGCTGTCACCCACGCGTTCTGGCTCGCCGGCCGCAAGGCGACGGGCGAGAGCACACTCGAGGTCACCTCGCCCTGGGACGGCCGCCGCGTCGGCGTGGTGAGCGTTCCCACCGATGCGCAGGTCGAGGAGGCCGTCGCCGCGGCCGACGCGGTGCGCGAGGAGTTCGCCGCGACCCCCGCGCATGTCCGGGCCGCCGCGCTGGACCATGTGTCGCGCCGTCTCGCCGAGCGCAGCGAGGAGATCGCCCGGCTGATCTCGGACGAGAACGGCAAGCCGATCAAGTGGGCGCGCGGCGAGGTGGGCCGCGCCGTGTCCGTCTTCCGGTTCGGGGCCGAGGAGGCCCGCCGGTTCAACAGCGGGGATGCCCAGCGGCTGGACACCGACGCCGGTGGCACCGGGCGGCTGGCGTTGACCCGCCGCTTCCCGCGCGGCACCGTGCTCGGCATCGCGCCGTTCAACTTCCCGCTGAACCTGAGCGCCCACAAGGTCGCCCCGGCGCTCGCGGTCGGCACCCCGATCATCCTCAAGCCGGCGCCCGCGACCCCGCTGTCCGGGCTTATCCTGGGCGAGCTGCTGGCCGAGACCGAACTCCCGGCGGGCTCCTGGAGCGTCCTTACGGTGCCCAACGACCGGATGCCCGCGCTGGTCCAGGACGAGCGGCTGCCGGTCATCTCCTTCACCGGTTCGGAGAAGGTCGGCTACGCGATCAAGGAGTCGGTGCCGCTCAAGCACTGCACCCTGGAGCTCGGTGGCAACGGCGCCGCGGTCGTCCTGTCGGACTACGCCTCCGCCGCCGACCTCGACTGGGCGGCCACCCGCATCGGCACCTTCTCCAACTACCAGGGCGGACAGTCCTGCATCTCGGTGCAGCGGGTGATCGCGGACGCGTCCGTCTACGAGGAGCTCGTGCCGAAGATCGTCGCGGCCGTCGAGGCGCAGGTCACCGGCGACCCGATCGATGACGCCACCGATGTCGGCCCGCTGATCAGCGAGGACGCCGCCAAGCGCGTCGAGTCCTGGGTCGACGAGGCCGTCCGGGCCGGTGCGAAGCTGCTGACCGGCGGCAAGCGCGAGGGCTCGAACTACGCTCCGACCGTGCTCGCGGACGTCCCCGCCGATGTCACCCTCTCCTGCGAGGAGGTCTTCGGACCGGTGCTCACCCTGCACAAGGTGGCGGACGAGGCCGAGGCGTTCGCGGCCGTGAACGACTCCAAGTACGGCCTCCAGGCGGGCGTCTTCACCCGCGAGGTGCGCACCGCCTTCCGCGCCCACCGCGCCCTGGAGGTCGGCGGCGTGATCATCGGCGATGTGCCCTCGTACCGCGCCGACCAGATGCCGTACGGCGGCGCCAAGAAGTCCGGCGTCGGCCGCGAAGGCGTGCGGTACGCGATGGAGGACTACACCTACGAGCGGGTCATGGTCCTCACCGGCCTCGACCTCTGATCCACCCCGCCGGGCCCCGCCCCCCACTGCGGGCCCGGCGCAGGGGCGGGCCGCCCCCGCGGCTCCGGACCCTCGAACCCTCGAACCCTCAGCCGGAGAAGCCGAGACGGGCCAGTCTCAGTCCGCCGCGCAGCGTGATGCGCAGGTCCTGGACGCCGGTCGGCGACGTGGGCAGGACGGCGCGGACCGTGGTGTACGTGTAGCGGCCGCCGGTGGGCGGGACGGCGACGGTGGCCAGGGTGGTGCCGTCGGCGAGGTGCACCCCGACCGTCGCGTCATCCTCCGACCCCGACCCCGTCCCCGACCCCGTCCCCGACCCCGTCCCCGTCCCCGCCGCAGCCGCATCGCGCGCCGCCTCGACGGTCATCGACGTGGCGCCCGCGCCGAAGTCGCAGGCGCGGAAGAGCAGTCGGCCGACCGCGTCATCACGGCAGGCCACCGCGTCCCCGCGGACCTTGGTGCGGTCCACCAGCACGATCCCGTCCGCCGCGTCGTAGTCCGCGGCCTCCAGACCGCGCCGCAGCACCGGGCGCGGCGCGGGCGGCGGGCCCTCGACGGTGACGGTGGCGGTGGCCCGCAGATCCGCGCTGGACGCGCCCGCGTGGATCTCGTACGTACCCGGGTCGACGGTCCAGCGGCCGTGCGCCACGTCCCAGAAGCCCAGCGCGTCCTCGACCGGCACGGTGAAGAACAGCCGCACCCGCTCGCCCCGGCGCAGCCGCACCCGGCGGTGGTGCGATCAGCCGGCGGTGCGGCAGCGGCACCCGCGACGGACCCGGCGCGCTCGCGTAGATCCGCACGACCTCGTCGCCGTCGCACGGACCGGAGTTGGTGACCTCGCACGCCACGGTCAGCCCCGCCTCCCGCCGTACCGACAGCTCGCAGCTCACCTCCCCCGTACCGCCGTCGCCCGTCCCGCGCGGCGGCGGTACGCCACCGGGCCCGCGGGCTCAGGAGGTGCCGGGCGCCGGGCCCGAGCTGGCCCGTACGGTCAGCTCCGGGGCCAGCAGCGTCACCTGCTCCTCCAGGGGCTGCCCCGCCAGCTTCGCCACCGCCAGCTCCACCGCGCGCCGCCCCATCTCCTCAGCCGGAATGGCCACCGAGGTGAGCCGCACCGACGCCTGGGTGGCCACCTGCTCGGGGCAGACGGCGACCACCGAGACGTCCTCGGGAACCGCGCGCCCCTGCCGCCGCAACAGGCTGAGCAGCGGATCGATGGCCGCCTCGTTCTGCACCACGAAGCCGGTGGTGCCGGGCCGCTCGTCGAAGATCCGGGACAGGGTGCCGTCCATGGACTCGTAGCTGCCCTCGCACGGGCGGTGCAGCAGCCGCACCCCCAGCTCACCAGCGCGGCGGCGCAGCCCCTCCAGGGTCCGCTCGGCGAAGCCGGTGTGGCGCTCATAGACGGCCGCGGCCTCGCCCACGACGGCGATCTCCCGGTGGCCCAGCTCCGCCAGATGCTCGGCGCACAGCGCGCCGGTGGCGGTGAAGTCCAGATCGACGCAGGTCAGGCCGACGGTGTCGGCGGGCAATCCGATCAGTACGGTGGGCTGGCGGGCCGCGTGCAGCAGCGGCAGCCGCTCGTCCTCCAGCTCCACATCCATCACGATCATGGCGTCGGCGAGCCCGCTGCCGGTCACCCGGCGCACCGCCGCCGGGCCCTCCTCGCCGGTGAGCAGCAGCACGTCATAGCCGTGGGAGCGGGCGGTGGTGGCGACCGCGATGGCGATCTCCATCATGACCGGCACATACACCGTCCGCAGCGGCACCATGAGCGCGAGGATGTTGGAGCGGCTGCTGGCCAGGGCGCGGGCCCCGGCGTTCGGGTGGTAGCCCAGCTCCTTGATGCTGTGCTCGACGCGCTCGCGGGTGGGGGCGGAGATCGACCGCTTGCCGCTGAGGACATAGCTCACCGTGCTGGCGGAGACTCCGGCGTGCCGGGCGACCTCGGCGAGGGTGACCATCCGGGGCGACTCCATCCGATGGGATTGCGAGAGGATTGCGATACGTTTTAGTGGAGCGCTTCGACGTATGGCCGAGCCTCTTCCCCCTGGCCATGCGGATTGACAGTAGACCTGTAGCGCGGAGCTGTCCATAGTCGTCGAAGCGCTTCGACACTCCTTATGCGCCCTGTGAGGTCCACGGTTGCGGCAATCCCGCTCCATCCACCCGCTTTGCCGACCGGTCGGACCGGAGGCACACTGGCAGCGGTACGTGCCGGTAATGTCACGAGATCGTCATTCGCGGCAAGGGAGCACCGATGACCGCATCCTCCGTCAGGCCGGTGTCCGAGCGTGAAGCGCGCCAGGTCGCCGAGGCCGCACGCGAACAGGTATGGCACAAGCCCAGCTTCGCCAAGGAGCTCTTCCTCGGCCGCTTCCGACTCGACCTGATCCATCCGCACCCCGCCCCCGCCCCGGACGATGTGCGCCGTGGCGAGACCTTCCTCGCCAAGCTCGGCGAGTTCTGCGAGACGCGGGTCGACGCGGCCCGTATCGAGCGCGAGGCCCAGATCCCCGACGAGACCATCCAGGGGCTCAAGGAACTCGGCGCGCTCGGCATGAAGATCGACACCAAGTACGGCGGCCTCGGTCTCACGCAGGTCTACTACAACAAGGCGCTCGCCCTGGCCGGCTCCGCCAGCCCGGCGATCGGCGCCCTGCTCTCCGCCCACCAGTCCATCGGCGTACCGCAGCCGCTGAAGCTCTTCGGCACCCAGGAGCAGAAGGACCGCTTCCTGCCGCGCTGCGCCCGCACCGACATCTCCGCCTTCCTGCTCACCGAGCCGGACGTGGGCTCCGACCCGGCCCGCCTCGCCACCACCGCCGTGCCCGACGGCGACGACTACCTCCTCGACGGCGTCAAGCTGTGGACCACCAACGGTGTGGTCGCCGACCTCCTGGTGGTGATGGCCCGGGTGCCGCGCTCCGAGGGCCGTAAGGGCGGCATCACCGCCTTCGTCGTGGAGACCGCCTCCGAGGGCGTCACCGTCGAGAAGCGCAACGCCTTCATGGGGCTGCGCGGCCTGGAGAACGGCGTCACCCGCTTCCACCAGGTGCGCGTCCCGGCCGCGAACCGGATCGGCCCCGAGGGCGCCGGCCTCAAGATCGCGCTGACCACGCTCAACACCGGACGGCTGTCGCTGCCCGCGATGTGCGCGGGCGCCGGGAAGTGGTCCCTGAAGATCGCCCGCGAATGGTCCGCCGCCCGTGAGCAGTGGGGCAAGCCCATCGCCGAGCACGAGGCCGTCGGCGCCAAGATCTCCTTCATCGCGGCGACCACCTTCGCCCTGGAGGCCGTCATCGACCTCGCCTCCCAGATGGCCGACGAGGACCGCAACGACATCCGCATCGAGGCGGCGCTCGCCAAGCTCTACGGCAGCGAGATGGCCTGGCTGATGGCCGACGAACTGGTCCAGATCCGCGGCGGTCGCGGCTATGAGACCGCGGCCTCGCTGGCCGCCCGCGGGGAGCGGGCCGTCCCCGCCGAGCAGATGCTCCGTGATCTGCGCATCAACCGGATCTTCGAGGGCTCGACCGAGATCATGCATCTCCTCATCGCCCGCGAGGCCGTGGACGCCCATCTGTCGGTGGCGGGCGACCTCATCGACCCCGACAAGTCCCTCCAGGACAAGGGCAAGGCGGCCGCCAAGGCCGGTGGCTTCTACGCCCGCTGGCTGCCCGGCCTGCTCGCCGGGCCCGGCCAACTGCCCCGCTCCTACCCCGAGTTCCGCCCGCCCGTCGCCCACCGCCACCCTCAACGGAAGCGCTCCGCGCAGCCCCCTGTCGCCGGGCATCCGGACCTCTCACCGCATCTGCGCTATGTGGAGCGCTCGGCACGCAAGCTGGCCCGCTCGACGTTCTACGCCATGTCCCGCTGGCAGGGCCGGATGGAGACCAAACAGGGCTTCCTCGCCCGGATCGTCGACATCGGCGCGGAGCTGTTCGCGATGAGCGCGGCCTGCGTGCGGGCCGAGATGCTGCGCTCGCGCGGTGACCATGGCGTCGCGGCCTACCAGCTTGCCGACGCGTTCTGCCGGCAGGCCAGGATCCGCGCCGACGAGCTCTTCGGGCGGCTGTGGACCAACACCGACGAACTCGACCGCAAGGTGGTCTCCGGGGTGCTCTCGGGGGCCTACGAGTGGCTCGAACAGGGCGTTCTCGACCCCAGCGGCGACGGCCCCTGGATCGCCGACGCCACCCCCGGCCCGACCACCGCCCAGAACGTCCACCGCCCGATCCACTGAGGAGGTCGCGGGAGTCGCTTCAGGAGCCGCCGGAGCCCGTGACCGCCGTAACCCGGGGCGTGTCCCCGAGCCGTCATCCCTTGCCGCCACAATGGGGGAATGACGGAATCCCTGGCTGACCCGCATCTGCGCTTTCCGGCGGCCACCGCCGCGGAGGGCGTGCGCGACATCGTGATCCTGGGCTCCACCGGTTCGATCGGCACCCAGGCCATCGACGTGGTGGTGCGCAACCCCGACCGCTTCCGTGTGACCGGCCTGTCCGCCGCCGGGGGACGGGCCGGGCTCCTCGCCGAGCAGGCCCACCGGCTGCGGGTGGACAGGGTGGCGGTCGCCCGTCCGGAGGCGGTGCCCGAGGTGCGCGAGGCGCTCGGCGCGCGCTACGGAGCCGGTGAGCCGCTCCCCGAGATCCTGGCGGGGCCCGACGCGGCCACCGAGCTCGCCCGCTCCCAGTGCCACACCGTGCTCAACGGCATCACCGGCTCCATCGGCCTGGCGCCGACCCTGGCCGCCCTGGAGGCGGGCCGGGTGCTGGCGCTGGCCAACAAGGAATCGCTCATCGTCGGCGGCCCCCTGGTCAAGGCCGTCGCCAAGCCCGGCCAGATCGTCCCCGTCGACTCCGAGCACTCCGCGCTCTTCCAGGCGCTGCTCGGCGGCGCCCGCGAGGAGGTCCGCAAGCTGGTCGTCACCGCCTCCGGCGGCCCGTTCCGCGGCCGGACCAAGCGGGAGCTGGCCTCGGTCACCCCGGAGCAGGCGCTGGCCCACCCCACCTGGGCCATGGGCCCGGTGGTCACGATCAACTCCGCGACCCTGGTCAACAAGGGCCTCGAGGTCATCGAGGCGCATCTGCTGTACGACATTCCCTTCGAGCGGATTGAGGTGGTGGTCCACCCTCAGTCGTATATCCACTCGATGGTTGAATTCACCGATGGCTCGACGCTCGCCCAGGCTAGCCCGCCGGATATGCGGATGCCCATCGCACTCGGCCTCGGCTGGCCCGAGCGGGTGCCGGACGCCGCGCCCGGCTGTGACTGGACCAAGGCCCACACCTGGGAGTTCTTTCCCCTGGACACCGAAGCGTTCCCCTCGGTCGGCCTCGCCCGGCATGTCGGCGGCCTCGGCGGCACCGCCCCGGCCGTCTTCAACGCGGCGAACGAGGAGTGCGTGGACGCCTTCCTTGACGGAAAGCTGCCTTTCAACGGAATCGTCGATACGGTCGCCGAGGTGGTGGCCGAGCATGGCACCCCCGCCGTGGGAACCCGGCTCACCGTCGCGGACGTCCTCGAGGCTGAGACATGGGCCCGCGCCCGCGCAACGGAACTGGCCGCCAGAGCGGCGAAGGCGACCCCGGAGGCTCGCGCATGACGACACTGATGACGGTCCTCGGCATAGTGGTGTTCGCCGTCGGCCTGCTGATCTCGATCGCCTGGCATGAGCTCGGCCATCTCTCCACGGCCAAGCTCTTCGGCATCCGGGTCCCGCAGTACATGGTCGGCTTCGGGCCGACGATCTTCTCCCGCAAGAAGGGAGACACCGAGTACGGCATCAAGGCGGTCCCGTTCGGCGGCTATATCCGCATGATCGGGATGTTCCCGCCGGGCGACGACGGCAAGCTCACCGCCCGCTCCACCTCCCCCTGGCGCGGCATGATCGAGGACGCCCGGTCGGCCGCCTTCGAGGAGCTCCAGCCCGGCGACGAGAAGCGCCTCTTCTACACGCGCAAGCCGTGGAAGCGCGTGATCGTCATGTTCGCCGGGCCCTTTATGAACCTGATCCTCGCGGTGGTGATCTTCCTCGGGGTGATGATGAGCTTCGGCGTCAACACCCAGACCACCAGCGTGGGCACGGTCTCCCAGTGTGTGGTCGCGGCTTCGTCCGCCACCGACAAGTGCCCCAAGAGCGCCAAGGACTCCCCGGCCAAGGCCGCCGGTCTTCAGCCGCGGGACAAGATCATCGCCTTCAACGGGCACCGCACCCCGGACTGGGGCGCGCTCCAGAAGGACATCCGCGAGACCACCGGCCCCGCCACGATCACCGTCGAGCGGGAAGGTGTCCGCAAGACCCTGCACGCCAATCTCATAGAGAACCAGGTCGCCAAGTCCGACGGGAACGGTGGCTATGTCGAGGGCGAGTACGTCACCGCCGGCTTCCTCGGCTTCACCCCGGCCAACGGCGTGGTCCAGCAGTCCTTCGGGCAGTCCGTGGACCGCATGGGCTCCATGGTCCACGACGGCATCGACTCCATGATCGCGCTGCCCTCCAAGGTCCCGGACCTGTGGAACGCGGCCTTCGGCGACGGCGAGCGCAAGGCCGACTCCCCGATGGGCGTCGTGGGCGCGGCCCGGGTCGGCGGCGAGGTCGCCAGCCTCGACATCCCGCCCTCCCAGCGGATCGCGACCATGCTCTTCCTGGTCGCCGGGTTCAACCTCTCGCTGTTCCTGTTCAACATGCTCCCGCTGCTGCCGCTGGACGGCGGCCATATCGCGGGCGCGCTGTGGGAGGCCATCCGGCGCCACACCGCCCGGCTGGTCCGGCGGCCCGACCCCGGGCCGTTCGATGTGGCGAAGATGATGCCGGTCGCCTATGTGATCGCGGGAGTCTTCATCTGCTTCACCCTGCTCGTCCTGGTGGCGGACGTCGTGAACCCCGTGAAAATCTCTTGATGACGCGAGATGTCCTGAAGTTCACCTTTGGGTGGACTTCAGGAGCACGGTGTGCTGACGCCGTCACCGTTGCCGTAATCTCGGAGATCGGAGTCTGCTGATCTCCGGCCACGCACACACCTTCTTGGGGTTACGAACCAGATGACTGCGATTTCGCTAGGAATGCCGTCCGTACCGGCCAAGCTCGCCGAGCGCAGGGTCAGCCGGAAGATTCAGGTCGGTCCGGTGGCCGTGGGTGGCGACGCTCCGGTCTCGGTTCAGTCGATGACGACGACGGTGACGGCGGATATCGGGGCGACGCTCCAGCAGATCGCGGAGCTGACGGCGTCGGGCTGTCAGATCGTGCGGGTGGCGTGTCCGTCGCAGGATGACGCGGACGCGT
>NZ_JAHLEM010000719.1 GCF_018883605.1 Streptomyces niphimycinicus
GGCGACGCTCCGGTCTCGGTTCAGTCGATGACGACGACGGTGACGGCGGATATCGGGGCGACGCTCCAGCAGATCGCGGAGCTGACGGCGTCGGGCTGTCAGATCGTGCGGGTGGCGTGTCCGTCGCAGGATGACGCGGACGCGTTGCCGGTGATCGCGAAGAAGTCGCAGATCCCGGTGATCGCGGACATTCATTTCCAGCCGAAGTATGTGTTCGCGGCGATCGATGCCGGGTGTGCGGCGGTGCGGGTGAATCCGGGGAACATCCGGCAGTTCGACGACAAGGTCAAGGAGATCGCGCGGGCGGCCTCGGATGCGGGTGTGCCGATCCGTATCGGGGTGAACGCGGGGTCGCTGGACAAGCGGCTGCTGGAGAAGTACGGGAAGGCCACGCCGGAGGCGTTGGTGGAGTCGGCGTTGTGGGAGTGCTCGCTGTTCGAGGAGCATGGTTTCCGGGATATCAAGATCTCGGTGAAGCACAACGATCCGGTGGTGATGGTCAATGCCTACCGTCAGCTCGCGGCCCAGTGCGATTACCCGCTGCATCTGGGGGTGACGGAGGCGGGTCCGGCGTTCCAGGGGACGATCAAGTCGGCGGTGGCGTTCGGTGCGCTGCTGAGTGAGGGGATCGGGGACACGATCCGGGTGTCGCTGTCGGCGCCTCCGGCGGAGGAGGTCAAGGTCGGGATCCAGATTCTGGAGTCGTTGAATCTGCGGCAGCGGCGGCTGGAGATCGTCTCGTGTCCGTCGTGTGGGCGGGCGCAGGTGGATGTGTACAAGCTGGCGGACGAGGTGACGGCCGGTCTGGAGGGCATGGAGGTTCCGCTGCGGGTCGCGGTCATGGGGTGTGTGGTGAACGGCCCCGGTGAGGCGCGTGAGGCGGATCTGGGTGTCGCTTCGGGTAACGGCAAGGGGCAGATCTTCGTCAAGGGTGAGGTCATCAAGACGGTGCCGGAGTCGAAGATCGTGGAGACCCTGATCGACGAGGCCATGAA
>NZ_JAHLEM010000072.1 GCF_018883605.1 Streptomyces niphimycinicus
GGGGCCGCCGACGGACCCGTGGCGCCCGAGGCGCCGATCCCGCCCGCGCCGCGCGACCGTCCGCTGCCGCTGTCCGCCGCCCAGCGGCGGCTGTGGTTCCTGGACGATCTGACCTCCGGCGGCACCGAGTACAACACCGGGGCCGGGCTGCGGCTCGACGGCCCGCTGGAGGCGGCGGCGCTGCGCCGGGCGCTGGACCGGCTCGCCGCCCGCCATGACGCCCTGCGCACCACCTTCGCCACCGTGGACGGGCACGGGGTGCAGCAGGTGGCCGCGCACGGGACCGTACCGCTGGACCGGGTCGACCTCGGCGGGCATCCGCCGCGGGAGCGCGCCGAGGCGCTCGAACACACCCTGACCGGCGAGCTGAACCGCCCCTACGACCTGCGACAGGGGCCGCTGACCAGGGCGCTGCTGATCCGGCTCGCCGACGAGGAGCACATCCTGCTGCTGGCGCAGCATCACATCGTCACCGACGGCTGGTCGGTCGGGGTGCTGGTGCGCGAGCTGGCCGCGCTCTACGCCGCAGAGGTGTCCGGAACCGCCGCCGAACTCACCGAACCCGCCCTCCAGTACCCGGACTTCGCGGCCTGGGAGCGCGGCCGTCCCGCCATCGCCCCGGACGACGCCGACCTGGAGTACTGGCGGAGCCGGCTGGCCGGGATGCAGACGCTGGAGCTGCCCACCGACCGCCCGCGCCCGCCGGTGCGCACCACCGCGGGCGAGGTGCACCGCCGTGAGCTGCCCGCCGAACTGGTGGCGGGGCTGACCCGGCTCGGCAGAGAGCGGGACACCACGCTGTTCACCCTGCTCGCGTCCGCCGTCGCGGTGCTGTTCTCCCGCTACTCGGGCCAGCGGGACATCGCCTTCGGTACCGTCACCGCCGGACGCCACCGCAAGGAGCTGGAGTCGGTCGCCGGATTCTTCGTCAACACCCTGGTGCTGCGCGCCGATGTCGACGGGGACAGCACCGTCGAGCGGTTCCTGGACGCGATGCGCGAGACGGTGCTGGACGCCTTCAGCCATGACCGGCTGCCGTTCGAGCGGGTCGTCGAGGAGCTGGCTCCGCGCCGCGACCCCAGCCGCAATCCGCTGGTGCAGGCGCTGGTGGTGCAGCAGAGCGCCATGGTGCCCGCCCAGGAGGCGGCGGGTGTGCGGATCACCGAGCACTCCCTGCCGCGCCCGGCCGCGCGGTTCGATCTGGTGCTGGAGTTCCTGCCCCGCGACGACGGTTCGCTGGGTCTGACCGCCGAGTTCAACTCCGATCTGTTCGACGTGGCCACCATCGAGCGGATGGCCGGGCATCTGCACCGGCTGCTGACCGCCATGGTGGCCGATCCGGGCGCCACCCTGGCCGAGTTGCGGATGCTGGCCGACGCCGAGTGGCATGCGATGCTCGACGCCTGGAACGGGCCGGAGCAGGCCGCCATCGAGGCCACTCTGCCCGATCTCTTCGCCGCCCAGGTGGCACGGCGACCGGCCGCCACCGCCGTGACCTGCCAGGACACCGCCCTCTCCTATGACGAGGTGAACCGGCGCGCCAACCGGCTGGCGCGGCTGCTCATCGCCCGGGGCGCCGGTCCCGAGCGGCTGGTGGCCCTCGCTCTGCCCCGCTCGGCCGAGCTGGTCGTCGTCCTGCTGGCGGTGCTCAAGTCGGGCGCCGGATATCTGCCGGTGGACCCCGGCTATCCGGCCGAGCGCATCGCGTTCATGCTGGAGGACGCCGCGCCCTCGACCATCCTCACCACCACCGGAACGGCCGGCTGCCTGCCCGCGGACGCCGAACCGCTGGTGCTGGACGACCCGGCGGTCCGCGCCGAGCTGGACGGGCTCACGGACGGCGACATCACCGACGGGGAGCGGATCCGTCCGCTGGACCCGGCCCATCCCGCGTATGTCATCTACACCTCCGGCTCGACGGGCCGGCCCAAGGGCGTGGTGGCCACCCACCGCGGCGTGGCGGCGCTCGCGGCCTGGGCCGAGGCGGAGCTGGGCCGTGAGCGGCTGACCGATGTGGTCGCCTCGACCTCGCTCAACTTCGATGTGTCGGTCTTCGAGATCCTCTGCCCGCTGCTGGCCGGCGGCAGCGTGGAGGTGGTACGGGATCTGCTCGCCCTCACCGATCCGGGCGGGCGGCCGCGGGCGCGGGGGCTGCTCAGCGGGGTGCCCTCGGTGTTCTCCCGGCTTCTGGGCGAGGATCCCCCGGCGGCCCGGGCCCGGACGGTCGTACTGGCGGGCGAGGCGCTGCCCGCCCAGACCGTACGGGACATCCGGGAGGCCATGCCGTCCAGCCGGATCGCCAATCTGTACGGGCCGACCGAGGCCACGGTGTACGCCACCGCCTGGTTCTGCGACGGCCGGGCGCCGTCGCAGGCCCCGCCGATCGGCAGCCCGGTCGCGGGCACCCGCGTCTATGTCCTGGACCCGACGCTCCGGCTGGTGCCGCCCGGGGTGACCGGTGAGCTGTATCTGGGCGGGCAGGGCCTGGCCCGGGGCTATCTGCGGCGGCCCGGGCTGACCGCCCACCGCTTTCTCGCGGACCCCTTCGGGCGGCCCGGCAGCCGGATGTACCGCACCGGGGACCTGGTCCGCTGGAACAGCGAGGGCCGGCTGGAGTACCTGGGCCGGGCCGATGACCAGGTGAAGATCCGCGGCTTCCGGATCGAGCTGGGCGAGGTGGAGACGGCGCTGCTGCGCCACCCCGACATCGCCGAGGCCGCCG
The DNA here is from genome assembly GCF_018883605.1 of Streptomyces niphimycinicus. GTDB lineage: Bacteria > Actinomycetota > Actinomycetes > Streptomycetales > Streptomycetaceae > Streptomyces > Streptomyces niphimycinicus. The sequence goes on from NZ_JAHLEM010000072.1 coordinate 2,723, forward strand.
CCGTCGCGAGGGAGACGGACGGGCATACGCGGCTGATCGCGTATGTGGTGGCCGCCACGGGCGCGGCGCCGGACCCGGCGGGGCTGCGGCGCTTCCTGCGGCGTTCGCTGCCCGACTACATGGTGCCCGCCTCGGTCGTCGTCCTGGAGCGGATGCCCCTGAGCCCGGGCGGCAAGCTGGACCGCGGCCGGCTCCCCGAACCGGACTGGGCCAAGGCCGCGGCACCGGGCTATGTGGCGCCCCGCACCGCCACCGAGCGGACCCTGGCGGCGGTCTGGGCCCGGGTCCTGCGGGTGGAGCGCGTGGGCGTGGAGGACAACTTCTTCTCCCTCGGCGGCGATTCGATCCTCAGCATCCAACTGGTCTCCCAGGCGCGGCAGGCCGGGCTCGCCGTCACCTCGCGCGATGTCTACCGCCACCAGACGGTCGCCGCGCTGGCCCTGCATCTGGACACCACCACGGCCCCGGCCGGGCCGCCCGGCTCCGACGGGGACGAGACGGCCACCGGGGAGCTGCCGCTGACCCCCATTCAGCACTGGCTGTTCACCACCGACCCCGAGCGGGCCGGCCACTTCAACCAGACCATCTCCCTGGTGCTGCCCGAGGACCTGGACGAGGACGCGCTGCGGCACGCCGTGGACGCGCTGGTGGCACACCATGACGCGCTGCGCTCCCGGTTCCACCGCCGGGACGGCGGCTGGCACCAGCGGATCGAGGGCGCGGCGGCCGTCCGCGTACCGCTGACCACCACCGGCGGCGCGCGTCTGGGCCGCTTCGACCTGGCCGGGGAACCGCTGCTGCGCGCGGTGCTCGACCGGGACGCCGGGCCGCGTCCGGTCCTCCATCTCACCGTCCACCACGCGGTGGTGGACGGGGTGTCCTGGCGGGTCCTCCTGGAGGATCTCGACAGCGCCTACCGGCGGGCGGCCCGGGACGAGGGGGCCGGGCTGCCCGCGAAGTCCTCCCCGCTGCGCCGCTGGGCGCAGCGGCTCACCGCCCATGCGGCCGAGGGCGGGTTCGCCGACGAGGAGGCGTACTGGTCCGGCCTGGCCGGGGCCTGCGACGCCTCGCTGCCGATGGACCTGACTGGAGCGGAGGGGCCGAACACCTATGCCTCGGCCCGGTCGGTCACCGTCCGGCTCGGCCCGGAGGAGACCGCCGCACTGCTCCAGACGCTGCCCGAGGTCTACCGGACGCAGGTCAACGATGTGCTGCTGAGCGCGCTGACCCGGGTGCTGCACCGGTGGACCGGGCGCGCCCGGGTGCCGGTGGACGTGGAGGGCCACGGCCGCGAGGAGCTCTTCGCGGACCTGGATCTGTCCCGTACGGTCGGCTGGTTCACCACCCGCTTCCCGGTGGCGCTCGACCTCCCGGAGGGCGGCTGGGGCGAGGTCCTCAAGTCCGTCAAGGAGCAGATGCGGGCCGTGCCACGGCGTGGTCTGGGCTACGGCGTGCGGCGCCATCTGCTCGATGGCGAGGGCCTTCCCGACGGACCCACCGCCGGGATCAGCTTCAACTACCTCGGCCGGTTCGAGGCGCCGGGCGGTGCCGACGGGCTCTTCCGCGGTCTCCACCGGGAACTGGCCCTGGACGCCGACCCGGACTCGCGGCGCCCGCATCCGCTGGAGGTGGTGGGCCGGGTCGAGGGCGACGACCTGGAGTTCACCTGGTTCTACTCGGGGAATCTGCACCGGGAGGAGACGGTCGCCCGGCTCGCCGAGGAGTTCCGCGCGGCGCTGTGCGAGATCGCCCGGCACGGCAGCGCGCCCGGCGCGGGCGGCCGCACCCCGTCCGACTTCCCGCTCGCCACCCTCGACCAGGTGGCCGTGGACCGGCTGGCGGGGAACGGCGGCACGGTGGAGGACATCTACCCGCTCACCCCCACCCAGGCGGGCATGCTGTTCCACGGCCTGGCCCAGGACGACCGGCGCGCCTACTTCCAGCAGTTGAGCTTCGTCCTCGACGGGGTGCCCGATCCGGCGGCGCTGGCCGCGGCCTGGCAGCAGGTCGCCGACCGTACGCAGGTGTTGCGCGCCCGCGTGGTGTGGGAGGGAGTGCCGGAGCCGGTCCAGGTGGTGGAGCGCGGGGTGCGGATCCCGGTCACCCTGCTCGACTGGCGTCATCTGTCCGGACCGGACGAGCGCCGGGAGGAGCTGCGCAGGTTTCTCGCCGAGGACCGGGAGCGCGGTCTCGACCTGGCCGCCGCCCCGCTGACGCGGCTGGCGCTGGCCCGGCTGTCGGCCACCGAGGTCCAGGTGGTGTGGACGTTCCACCATCTGATCCTGGACGGCTGGAGCCTCTTCCAGGTGCTCTCGGATGTCTTCCACTGCCATGCGCGGGCGCGTGCCGGGGCGTTTGGCGCGGCGCCGGCCACCGGTCTGCCCGGCCGCCGTCCGTTCAGCGACTATGTGGCGTGGCTGCGGGAGCGCGACGGGGCGGCGGCCGAGGAGCACTGGCGGGCCCGGCTCGGCGACCTCACGGAGTCCACCCCGCTGCCGTACGACCGGGAGCCCACCGAGAGCCATCACGCCGAGTCCACCGCGGACATCCGGCTCACCCTGCCCGCCGCCACCACCGGACGGCTTCAGGAGCTGGCCCGGGGCGAGGGGCTCACCCTGAACACCGTGGTGCAGGGCGCCTGGGCGCTGCTGCTGGCCCGGCAGTCCGGGCACGAGGACGTCGTCTTCGGGACCACGGTGTCCGGGCGGCCGCCGGAGCTGCCGGGCGTGGAGACGATGAACGGGCTGTTCATCACCACCGTGCCGACCCGCCTCACGGTGCCGGCCGGCTCCACCCTGCTGTCCTGGCTGAGCGCGGTGCAAGCCGGGCAGACCGAGGACCGGCGGTTCGACTTCGCACCGCTCACCCGGCTGCGGTCCTGGACCGGTCTGCCCGAGCGGGTGAACCTCTTCGACTCCATCGTGGTCTTCGAGAACTATCCGCTCGGCGACGACCTCGCCGCCGCCCATGGCCTCGCCCTGCGCGAGCTGGAGGGCGTGGAGACCACCAACTACCCGCTGTCGCTGGTGGTCTACCCCGGCGCCGAGCTGACGCTGCGGCTCGGCTATGACCCGGCGCTGTTCGATACGGCCACCGCCCGGCGGCTGGCGGAGTATCTGACGGTGCTGCTGACGGCCATGGCCGACGGCCCGGACCGGGCGCCCGAACGCCTTCCGATGCTCACCTCCATGCGGCGCCACCAGGTGCTCCGGGAGTGGAACGACACCGCGGTCCCGCTGCCCGAGTCCACGGTGGCCGGGCTCTTCGCCGACCGGGTGCGGAGTGCGCCGGACGCGACGGCCCTGGACGGCGCGGCGGGCCCGGTGAGCTACCGGGAGCTGGACGCCCGCGCCAACCGGCTGGCCCACCGGCTGATCGGCCACGGAGTCGGCCCGGAGCGTCCGGTGGCCGTCCTGATGGACCGGTCGGTGGAGCTGGTGGTGGCGCTGCTGGCGGTCGTCAAGGCGGGCGGGGTGTACGTGCCGCTGGACACCCGGGCCCCCGAGGACCGGCTGCGGAGCGTGCTGGCGGAGGCCGGCGCCGAGCTGCTGCTGACCGACCGCGCCTGGGAGCGCACGGCGGCGGACATCACGGACGGCGGGCGGACCCTGGTCGTGGAGTCCGGCGAGGGCGCCGACGGCCCGTCCGAGCCGCCGAGCGTGGTGCTCTCCCCCGACAACGCCCTGTATCTGATGTTCACTTCGGGCTCCACCGGGCGGCCCAAGGGGGTGGCGGTGCGCCACCGCGATGTGACCGCCCTCGTCGCGGACCGCGCCTTCGCGGGCCACGACCGGGTGCTGGTGCACTCGCCCCAGGCGTTCGACGCCTCGACATACGAGCTGTGGGTGCCGCTGCTGCGCGGCGGCCGGGCCGTGCTGGCGCCCGCCGGGGACGTGGACGCGGACACCGTGCGGCGGGCCGTCGCGGAGCACGGGGTGAGCTGTCTGTGGCTGACCGCCGGGCTGTTCCGGCTGGTGGCACAGGAGGCGCCGGAGGCGCTGCGCGGCGCCCGGGAGGTGTGGACCGGCGGTGAGGCGGTGCCCTCCGGGGCGGTGCGCCGGGTGCTCGCGGCCTGCCCGGAGCTGACCGTGGTGGACGGTTACGGGCCCACCGAGACCACGACCTTCGCCACCCGGCGCCCGTTCCGCGCCGAGGAGGCGCTGCCACGCTCGCTGCCCATCGGACGGCCGCTGGACAACACCCGGGCGTACGTCCTCGATGGCGCCCTTCAGCCGCAACCCCCGGGCATTCCGGGGGAGTTGTACATCGCGGGCGCCGGGGTGGCCCGTGGCTACCACGGCCGTCCCGGCGCCACCGCCGAGCGGTATGTGGCCGATCCGTTCGGGCCGCCCGGGTCCCGGATGTACCGCACCGGGGACATCGTGGCCTGGACCGACGACGGTGAACTGCGCTTCCAGGGCCGCGCCGACGACCAGCTCAAGGTCCGCGGCTTCCGCATCGAGCCGGGGGAGATCGAGGCCGCGCTGGCCCGCCACGAGGCCGTGGCGCAGGCGGTCGTCGCGCTCGCCCGCGTGGGCGACCGTACGCTGCTGACCGGCTATGCGGTGCCGGTCCACGGTAGCGAGGTGCCCGGCGCCGGGGAGCTGCGCGCCTTCCTGGGCGGCCTGCTGCCCGACTACATGGTGCCCTCGGCCTTCGTCACCCTCGACGCGCTGCCGCTGACCCGCAACGGCAAGGTGGACCGCCGCAAGCTGCCCTCGCCCGACCCGGACGCGGCCGGAACGGCGGGATATGTGGCGCCCCGTACCGACACCGAGCGGACCCTCGCCGAGATCTGGGGCACCCTGCTGGGCCGGGAGCGGGTCGGCGCCGAGGACAACTTCTTCCATCTGGGCGGGGATTCGATCCTCAGCATCCAGGTGGCCTCCCGCGCCCGGCAGGCGGGGCTGACCCTCACCCCCCGGGAGCTGTTCCGGCACCCCACGATCGCCTCGCTCGCCACCGTCACCACCCCGACCGCGGCACCCGCGGCCGACACCGGGCCGGTGACCGGCGAGGTGCCGCTCACCCCGATCCAGCACTGGTTCTTCGGGATGCGGACCGCCCGGCCGGGTCACTTCAACCAGTCCGTGGTCGTCGAACTCCAGCGGGATCCGGACCTCCCCGCGCTGCGCGCGGCGCTCGACGCACTGCTGGTCCACCATGACGCGCTGCGCATGCGGTTCGAGCCCGGGGCCGATGGAAGCCCCCGCCAGTACTGCCCACCGCCGGAGCCGACGAGCCCCGCGCTCTTACGGGAGGACGACCTGTCGGGGCTCGGCACGCCGGAGCGGCGGGCCGCCGAGGACGCGGCGATGGCGGAGGCACAGGCCGGATTCGACCTGGCGCGGGGACCGCTGCTGGCCGCGCGGCTGTTCCAGCACGGAGCCGGGCAGCGGCCGACGCTCTTCCTGACCGCCCACCACCTGGTGGTCGACGGCGTCTCCTGGCGGGTGCTGCTGGAGGATCTGAACACCGCGTACCAGCAACTGCTCACGGGCGGGCGGGCCGACCTCGGCCCGCGCACCACCTCCGTGCGGGACTGGTCCCACAAGCTGACCGAACACACCGCGACCGGCGGTTTCGACGCCGAACTCCCCCACTGGCAGGCGGTGTCCGCGCAGTGCGCGGCCGGGCTGCCCGTGGACGGCGAGGGCGACAACACGGTGGCGTCCATGGCCCAGGTCACCGTCCGGCTGGACCGGGAGCGCACCGACGCGCTGTTGCGGCAGGTCCCCGAGGTCTACCGCACCCGCGTGGACGATGTGCTGCTCGCGGCGCTGGGCCGGGTGCTCGGCGACTGGACCGGACGGCGCCGGATCGCCGTGGACCTGGAGGGCCACGGCCGGGAGGAGCATCTGCTGGACGGGGTGGACCTGTCCCGCACCGTCGGCTGGTTCACCAGCCTGTATCCGGTCGCCCTGGACCTTGCCGAGGGCGGCTGGGGCGAGACGCTCAAGTCCGTCAAGGAGCAACTGCGAGCCGTTCCCTCGCACGGCGTCGGCTACGGCGCACTGCGCCATCTCGACCCCGCCTCGGGGCTCCGGGGCGCGGCCGGGCCCGGCATCAGCTTCAACTACCTCGGGCAGTTCGACTGGTCGGCCAAGGCCGAGGACACCGGGGACACCGGGGACACCGGTCTCGTCCGCACCGTACGCGACGGTCTGGGCGGCGATGCCGCGCCCGACACGGTCCGGGCCCATCTGCTGGACGTCGTGGGCCGGGTGGAGCGCCGGTGCCTGGAGATCACCTGGTACTACGGCTCGGGCACGCACTCCGAGGAGACGGTGGCCGGGCTGGCGCGGGGGATGCTGCGCGCGCTGGAGGAGATCATCGGCCACTGCGCCGACCCCGCGGCGGGCGGCCGGACCCCGTCCGACTTCCCGCTGGCCCGGCTGGACCAGGCCGCGGTGGACCGGATCGCCGCCGACGGCCGGGCGGTGGAGGACATCTATCCGCTGACCCCGACGCAGGCCGGGATGCTGTTCCACGGGCTGATGGATCCGGCGTCGGACACCTATGTCAACCAGGTCCAGCTCACGCTGACCGGGGCGCGCGATCCGCAGGCGCTGGGCACCGCGTGGCGGCACACGGTGGACGCCAATCCGATTCTGCGCACCCATCTGGTGTGGGCGCAGACCCCGGAGCCGCTCCAGGTCGTGACGCGCGGCGCGGCGCTCCGCATCGTCCACCACGACTGGACGAAGCGGCCTGAGGAGTGGCGCGAGGCCGAGCTGCTCCGCATGCTCGCCGAGGACCGGGCCGAGGGGATCGACCTGGCCACGGCGCCGCTGATGCGGCTGGTGCTGATCCGGCTGTCCGCCGACGAGGTCCGGATCGTCTGGACCTTCCACCATGTGCTGCTCGACGGCTGGAGCGCGGCACAGGTCTTCGACGAGGTCTGCGAGCGGTATGCGGCGCTCACCTCGGGCCGGGCGCCCGTGGTGCCCGCCCGCCGGCCGTTCCGCGAGTACCTGAGCTGGCTCGGCGAGCAGGACCGGGCGGAGGCCGAGCGGTACTGGCGTACGGCGCTCGCGGGGTTCGCCTCGCCCACCGAACTGCCGCGCGACCGGCCCGTGTCGGAGGCGCACCGCACCGCCTCGTCGGGCTCGCACCGGGTCAGCCTCGGCGCCGAGGAGTCCGCCCTGCTCCGTATCACGGCGCAGCGGGGCGGGCTGACCATGAACACGGTGGTGCAGGGGGCCTGGGCGCTGCTGCTGTCCCGGTACAGCGGGGCCGAGGACCTGTGCTTCGGCACCACCGTCTCGGGGCGGCCGGCCGCGCTGCCGGGGGTCGAGTCCATGGTCGGGGTGTTCATCAACACCATCCCCACCCGGGTCCGGGTGGCGGGGCGGAGCAGGCTGCTGGACTGGCTGCGGGAGCTCCAGTCGGCGCAGTCGGAGGCCCGGCTCTTCGAGTCGGTGTCGCTGGCCCAGTTGGGAAGCTGGAGCGAGGTGCCCGGCGGGGTGAGCCTCTTCGACTCCATCGTGGTCTTCGAGAACTACCCGTTCGACAGCGAGGCCATCACGGCCCACGGCCTGGGCATCCGGCAGGAGCGGGATGTGGAGCCCACCAACTTCGCGCTCAGCGTCGTGGTGGCGCCCGAGGAGCGGCTGTCGATCTCACTGGACTACGACCCCGCCGCCTTCGACGCCCCGACGATCGAGCGGCTGGGAGCGTGTCTGCGCACGCTGCTGGAGGAGATGGCGGCCGATCCGGAGCGCCGGCTGGACGACCTGCCGATGATCGGCGAGGGCGAGACGCGCGGGATCCTCGACCGGTTCAGCGGCCCGGTCGCCGCCGCGCCGCACGCGGTGCTGCCCGCGCTCTTCGAGGCGCGGGCGGCCCGTACCCCGGACGCGGTGGCGGTGATGGGCGACGGCGGACGGCTGACCTACCGGGAGCTGAACGAGCGCGCCAACCGGCTCGCCCGGCTGCTGATCGCCTCGGGCGCCGGACCGGAACGGTTCGTGGCGCTCGCGCTGCCGCGCACCCCGGAGCTGGTGGTGGCCGTGCTGGCGGTGCTCAAGAGCGGGGCGGCCTATCTTCCGGTCGACCCGGCGTATCCGGCGGAGCGGATCGCCTTCATGCTCGGCGACATCGCCCCGGACACGGTGCTGACCACCGGGGACGTGGCGGACCGCATCCCCGCCGGGGCGGGCGGCCGGATCCTGCTGGACGACCCGGAGTTCGACCGGCGGCTGGCCGAGTTGCCCGCGCGCGACATCGGTGACGCCGAGCGGCGCCGCCCGCTGGACCCCGGCCATCCGGCGTACGCCATCCACACCTCGGGGTCGACCGGTACGCCCAAGGGCGTCGTGGTCGCCCATGCGAGCGTGGCCGCGCTGGCCGCGTGGGCGCGGGAGGAGTTCGGCGCCCGGGGGCTCTCCCATGTGGTGGCCTCGACCTCGCTCAACTTCGATGTGTCGGTCTTCGAGATCCTCTGCCCGCTGCTGGCCGGCGGCGCCGTCGAGATCGTGCGCGATCTGCTCACCCTGGCCGAGCGGACGGAAGCCTGGACGGCGAGCCTGATCAGCGCCGTGCCCTCGGCGCTCGGGCAGGTGCTCGGCAAGGGGTCGGTCTCGGTGACGGCCGACACCGTGGTGCTGGCGGGCGAGGGGCTCGCCGCCCGCACCGTCCAGGAGGTCCGGGCGGCCATCCCCGGCTGCCGGGTGGCGAACATCTACGGGCCCACCGAGGCCACCGTCTATGCCACCGCCTGGACCTGCGACCCCGCCGATCCCGACCGCACGCCGCCCATCGGCGCGCCGGTCGCAGCCACCCGGGCCTACGCCCTGGACGCGCGGCTGCGGCCGGTGCCGGTCGGTGTGCCGGGCGAGCTGTATCTGGCGGGTCCGGGCCTGGCCCGCGGGTACTTCGGCCGGCCGGGGCTGACCGCGCAGCGGTTCACGGCCGATCCGTTCGGTCCGGCGGGCGGCCGGATGTACCGCACCGGCGACCTGGTCCGCTGGGACGAGCGGGGGCAACTGGAGTACCTCGGCAGAACGGACGACCAGGTCAAGGTGCGTGGCTTCCGGATCGAACTGGGCGAGGTCGAGGCCGCGCTGGCGCGCCACCCCGATGTCGCCGAGGCGGCCGCGGCCGTCGTCGACACCGGCGGTCACAAGCGGCTGGCGGGCTATGTGGTCCAGGTCCCCGGCGCCCCGCCGGTCGACTCGGCCGCGATCCGCGCCTTCCTCACCACGAGCCTGCCGGACCATATGGTCCCCTCGGCCATGGTCGTCCTGGACCGGCTGCCGCTGGGGTCCAGCGGCAAGCTGGACCGGCGGGCGCTGCCCGCCCCCGTCTGGGCGGCCCGCGCCACCGGCCATGTGGAGCCGCGCACGGAGACCGAGAAGGCCCTGGCCGCCATCTGGGCGGAGGTCCTCGGGGTGGAGCGGATCGGCGTGGAGGACAACTACTTCACCCTCGGCGGCGATTCCATCCTCAGCATCCAGATCGTCTCCGCAGCCCGGCGGGCCGGTATCGAGCTGACCCCGCGCCATCTCTTCGTCCACCAGACCGTGGCGGACCTGGCCACCGCCGCGCGGGAGGCCCCGGCCACGGTGACCGCCCATGAGCAGGACCCGGTCGTCGGGGAGGTGCCGCTGACCCCGATCCAGCACTGGCTCTTCGAGCAACTGCCCAGCACGGCGGGGCACTTCACCCAGTCGATGTCGGCCGAGCTGACCGCGCCGGTGGACGAGAGCGCGCTGCGGGCCGCCCTGTCCACGGTGGTGACCCACCACGACGCCCTGCGGCTGCGGTTCGAGCGGGCCGAGGACGGCGCCGTACGCCAGCACAACGCCCCGCCACAGGACCAGCCGGTGCTGGACCTCCACGACCTGTCCTCCGTGCCGCCGGGGCGGCGGGACGCGGTGATGCGGGAGACCGCCGGGCGGATCCGGGCCGGGTTCGACCTGGCCCGGGGGCCACTGCTGCACGCGGCGCTCTTCACCCGGGGCGCGGGGGAGCGGCCCGTGCTGCTGCTGACGGCCCACCATCTGGTGGTCGACGCCGTCTCCTGGCGCATCGTGCTGGAGGACCTGGACACCGCCTACCGGCAGCTCGCCGCGGGCAAGGAGGTGGAACCGGGCGCCAAGACCACGTCGTTCCGCACCTGGGCGCGGCGCCTGAGCGAGCACACCGCCGCCGGGGGCTTCGACGCGGAGCGCGACCACTGGGCGGCCATCGACGGCTGCACCGACCTGCCCACGGACGGCGAAGGCCCGGGCACCGCGGCCTTCGAGGAGGAGGTGACCGTCCGGCTCGGCGCCGAGGAGACCCGGCTGCTGCTTCAGGAGGTGCCGGGGGCGTACCGGACCCGGGTCAACGACGTCCTGCTCTGCGCCCTGGGCCGGGTGCTGGCCCGCTGGACCGGCCGGGACCGGGTGGCGGTGGCCCTGGAGGGGCACGGCCGGGAGGAGATCTTCGAAGGCGTCGATCTGTCCCGTACGGTCGGCTGGTTCACCAGCATGTACCCCGTCGCGCTGGAGACACCCGCCGACTGGGGGCTGGAGCGGACGCTGAAGGCCGTCAAGGAGCGGCTGCGCGCGATCCCCGGAAACGGCCTGGGCTACGGCGCGCTGCGCCATCTGTCCGGCGCCGCCGCGTCCGGCCTCCCCGCCGCCCCGAAGATCAGCTTCAACTACCTCGGGCAGCAGGACTGGGAGCCGCCCGCGGCGGATGGTCTGCTGCACGCACTGACCGGTGGGCTGGAGGGCGATATGAGCCCCGAGGCGGACCGGCCGCATCTCCTCGATGTGATCGGCCGGGTGGCGGACCGCCGGCTCGAACTCAACTGGTCCTACTCCCGGTCGCTGCACCGGCGCGCCACGGTGCGCCGGCTCGCCGAGGAGATGGTGGAGGAGCTGCGGGCGATCGTGCGGCTGTGCACCCGCCCCGACGCGGGCGGGCGGACGCCCTCGGACTTCCCGCTGGCCGCGCTGGACCAGGCGGCCGTCGACCGGCTGGCGGGCGACGGCCGGGACGTGGCCGATATCCATCCGCTGACCCCGACCCAGTCCGGGCTGCTCTTCCACGCGCTGGCCCAGCGGGACCAAGGGCTCTATGTGGAGCAGGCGACCTTCGTCCTGGACGGGGTCGCCGACTGCGGGGTGCTGGCCGCCGCCTGGCAGCATGTCGTGGACCGCACCCCGGTGCTGCGCGGCGAGGTGGTGGTGAGCGATGTGGCCGAGCCGCTGATGGTCGTGCGCCGGACCGCGGTCGTACCGGTCGAGGAGCTGGACTGGACCGGCCGCACGGAGGACGAGCGCACGGCCGCGCTGGAGCGGCTGCTGGAGCAGGACCGCGCCCGCGGGATCGATCTCGCCGCGGCCCCGCTGCTCCGCGTCACCCTGGCCCGGCTCTCGCCCGGTGAGGTGCGGGTGCTGTGGACCTTCCACCATGTGCTGCTGGACGGTTGGAGCGTCTTCCAGGTGCTCGGCGATGTCTTCGCCGCGCATGCCGCCCTGGCCGCCGGTGAGCAGCCGAGGCTCCAGGCCCGCAGGCCGTTCGCGGACTACGTCGGCTGGCTCGGCCGTCAGGACCATACGCGCGCCGAGGCGCACTGGCGGCAGGCCCTGGAGGGATTCACCGCTCCCACTCCCCTCCCCTATGACCGCAGGCCGACGCCGGAGATCGCGACCCGGTCCTCGCACTGGCTGTCCCACCGGCTCGGTGAGCAGGACACCGCCGCCCTCCAGGACTTCGCCCGGCGGCACCGGCTCACCATGAATACGATCGTCCAGGGCGCTTGGGCATTGCTCGTGTCCCGACTGAGCGGCGAGTCGGATGTCTGCTTCGGGACGACGGTCTCCGGGCGGCCTGCGGAGCTGCCCGGCGCGGACGACATCACCGGCATCTTCATCAACACCCTGCCGGTGCGGTGCGCGGTGGCGGGCGCCGCGGGGACCGCCGCCTGGCTGCGGGAGCTCCAGGCCGACCAGGCGGACGCGCGCGGCTTCGGCCATGTGCCGCTGGCCGAGCTGCGGGGCTGGAGCGAACTCCCGGCCGGGGTGGACCTCTTCGAGAGCCTGGTGGTGTTCGAGAACTACCCCATCAACAGCTCCGCCGCGGCCGAGCACGGGCTGCGGGTGCGCGATCTGAACGCCCTGGAGTCCACCAACTACGCGCTGACCGTGGTGGTCTCGCCCGGATCCGAACTGTCGGTGGAACTCGGCTACGATCCACGGCTGTTCGAGGAGGCCACCGCCGAGGCGCTGGCGGACCGGCTCACCCATCTCCTCGGCGCGCTGGCCGCGGCCCCCGACGAGCTGCCGCTGGACCAACTCGACGTCCTCCCGGCCGCCGAGCGCCACCGGCTCCTGGTGGACTGGAACGACACCGCCCGGCAGGTGCCCGAGGCGACGTGGGCCGAGCTGTTCGAGGCGGCGGCGGACCGCGCCCCGGACGCGGTGGCGGTGGACTCCCTGCGCCTGCGGCTGACCTACGCGGAGCTGGACGGCCGGGCCAACCGCCTCGCCCACCACCTCATCGGACAGGGCGTGGGCCCGGGGCGGATCGTCGCGCTGGTGCTGCCCCGGTCGGTGGAGTCCGTCGTCGCCCGGCTCGCGGTGGCCAAGGCCGGGGGCGCCTATCTGCCCATCGATCCCGACTACCCCGCCGAGCGCATCGAGTCGATGCTCAAGGACTCCGCCCCGCATCTCGTCATCGAGCGGGCCTCCGAGGTCCGGGCGCCGGACGGCCCGGCGCACCGCCCCACGGACGAGGACCGCCTCGGCGCCGTCCATTCGGATGACCCCGCCTACGTCATCTACACCTCCGGGTCCACCGGAACCCCCAAGGGAGTGGTCGTCACCCACCGCGGGATCGCCGGGTTCGCCGCCGCCGAGGCCGAGCACTTCCAGGTGCGGCCGGACGACCGCGTGCTCCAGTTCTCCTCGCCCGGCTTCGACGCCTCCGTCCTGGAGCTGTGCATGGCGCTGCCGTCCGGGGCCGCCCTGGTGGTGCCCGAGCCCGGCCCGCTGCTGGGCGGCCATCTCGCGGAGATCCTGCGGCGGCAGCGGATCACCCACACCCTCATCCCGCCCGCCGCGCTCGCGACACTGCCCGCCGGTACCGAGCGGGAGCTGCCCGATCTGCGGACGCTGATCGTGGGAGGGGACGCCTGCGGCGCCGAACCGGCCGCCCGATGGGCGCCGTACCACCGCATGATCAACGCGTACGGGCCGACCGAGACCACCGTGGTGGCCACCTGGTCCGAGCCGCTCGACGCCGACGGGGCCCCGCCGCCGATCGGGCGGCCCATCCCCAACACCCGGGTCCATCTGCTCGACGCGCGGCTGCGCCCGGTGCCGGTGGGGGTGCCCGGCGAGCTGTGGGTCAGCGGTCCCTCGCTCGCCCGCGGCTATCTGGGCCGCGCCGGGCTGACCGCCTCCCGCTTCCTCGCCGACCCCTTCGGACCGCCCGGCTCCCGGATGTACCGCACCGGCGACCTCGCCCGCTACGACGCCCGGGGCCGCCTCCACCATCTGGGCCGCGTCGACCACCAGCTCAAGCTGCACGGCCATCGCATCGAGGCCGGTGAGGTGGAGACCGCCCTGTGCGGCCACCCCGCCGTCGCGGAGGCCGTGGTGACGGTGCGGGAGGACGAGCCCGGGGTGCGCCGGCTGGTGGCCCATCTGGTCCTCGCGCCCGGCGCCGCCGCCCCGGCCGACACCGAGCTGCGCACCCATCTGGGCCGCACGCTTCCGGGCCCGATGGTCCCGTCGGCGTTCGCCGTGCTGGACCGGATGCCGCTCACCGAGAACGGCAAGACCGACCGCGCGGCGCTGCCCGCGCCCGGCCCCGGCACCACCGCCGCCACCGCACCGGCCGGCCATGTCGCCCCGCGCACCCCCACCGAGGAGGTCATCGCGGAGATCTGGTCGGAGGTGCTGGGGGTGGCGCCGGTCGGCGCGGAGGACGAGTTCTTCGCCCTGGGCGGTGACTCGGTCCGCAGCCTGCTGATCGCCTCCCGGGCCAAGGAGGCGTTCGCCGTCGATCTGACCCCGCGGGACATTCTGACCGCGCGCACCGTCTCCGCCCTCGCCGACCTGGTCGAGGAGCACATCCTGCGCGAACTCGAAGACGCCGCTTCCGGCGGCAGCGACCACGACGACCGATGAGGAAGGACGACATGACGTCTTCGAGGAACGATCGCGCTGCCGCGCTGCCCGAGGAGCTGCGGGAGGCTCTCCGGCGCCGCCTCGCGGGCAAGGCCGGGCGCGCCGATGCCATTCCCCGCGCGGACCGCGCGCGGCCGCTGCCGCTGTCCTTCGCCCAGGAACGGCTGTGGTTTCTGCACACCCTCCAGCCGGAGGAGGCGGGGTACAACAGCGCGCTGGCGCTGCGGCTGACCGGCGTTCTGGACGTGGCGGCGCTCTCCGGGGCGCTGGACGCCCTGGTGGAGCGCCATGAGGCGCTGCGGACCACGTTCGACGACGGCGACGGGCGGCCCGCTCAGGTGGTGCGCCCGGCGGCGCCCGTCCCCCTGCCGGTGGCCGACCTCACCGGATCGGGCCGGGAGCCGGGGGCGCTGGACCGGCTGCTGTTGGCCGAGTACGCCCGGCCGTTCGATCTGCGGACCGGCCCGCCGCTGCGGGCGCTGCTGATCCGCCTGGCCGAGGACGAGCACATCCTGCTGCTCACGGCCCATCACATCGTCACCGACGGCTGGTCGATGGGGGTGCTCCAGGACGAGCTGTGCACGCTGTACGCCGCGGAGCCGCTGCCCCCGGTGCCGGTGCAGTATCCCGACTTCGCCGTGTGGCAGCGGGAGCGGCTCTCGGGGGCCGCGCTGGACCGGCAGCTCGACTACTGGAAGGGGCGGCTGGACGGCGTCGTCCCGCTGGAGCTGCCCACCGACCGGCCCCGGCCCGCGGCGCCCACCTCGGCGGGGGCGGTCCATGAGTTCACCGTGGACCGCGCCACCGCGGACCGGCTGCGCGCGCTTGCCGCGCGGGAGCGGACCACGCTGTTCACGGCGCTGGTCGCCGCCTGCCAGGGGCTGTTCGCCCGCTGGTCGGGGCAGGACGACATCGCCATCGGCACCGTGACCTCCGGCCGTGGCCGCACCGAACTGGAGCGCGCCGTCGGCTTCTTCGTCAACACGGTGGTGCTGCGCTCCGCGGTGGACACGGCCCGTTCCTACCGTGAGCTGCTGGCCGACGCCGGGGCCACGGTGCTGGACGCCTTCGCCCATGCCGAGACGCCGTACCAGCGGCTGGTGGAGGCCGTGGGGGCGCGCCGGGAGGCGGGCCGCAATCCGCTGTTCGATGTGATGGTGCTGCTGCACAGCGCCCCGCGCGGCGCGCCCCGGCTGTCCGGGCTTGAAGCGGCGAGCGTGGATGTGCCCCGGCGGTCGGCCACCTTCGACCTCAGCGTCGAATTCGTCGAATCCGGGCCGGATGGGGCGGAGTTGCGGGGGCTGCTGGAGTACAGCACCGAGCTGTTCGACACGGCGACCGCCGAGCGGATGGCGGGCCATCTGCTGGTGCTGCTCGACGGGGTGGCCGCCGATCCGGACCGGCCGGTGCGGGAGCTGCCCCTGCTCACGGACGGCGAGCGGCGGCGGATGACGGCCGCCGGACGCGGCCTTGCGATGGCGGTCGAACCGGCCACGTTCCCGGCGATGTTCGAGGCGCAGGCGGCCCGTACCCCGGATGCGACGGCGCTGGTGGCCTCCGACGCCACCTATGACTTCGCGGGGCTGAACACGTCCGCCAACCGGCTGGCGCACCATCTGATCGCCCAGGGCGTGGGCCCGGAGCGCGTCGTCGGGGTGAAGCTGCCCCGGACCTCCGACATGGTCGTGGCGATCCTGGGGGTGCTCAAGGCGGGCGGGGTCTATCTGCCCCTCGACCCGGAACTCCCCGCCGAGCGCATCGCGTTCCTGCTGGCCGACGCCGAACCGGTGCTGGTGCTCGACGAGGCCGCCCTGCGCGCTGTCCCCGACACCCTGCCGACGGCCGATCCCACGGACGCGGACCGGACCGCCGCTCTCCACTCCGACAGCGCTGCCTACGTCCTGTACACTTCCGGCTCCACCGGCCGCCCCAAGGGGGTGGCCGTGGAGCACCGGTCGATGGTCAATCTGCTGGTGAGCCACCGCCAGGGCTTTGTGGCCGAGGCGGGCGGCGGGCCGCTGCGCGCGGCGCTGACCGCCTCGTTCTCCTTCGACACCTCGCTGGAGGGGCTGCTGCTGCTGGCGGACGGCCATGAGCTGCACCTCATCGACGAGGCCACCCGGCTCGATCCGGCCGCCCTGGTGGAGCGCATCGCCGAGCACCGTATCGACTTCCTCGACCTCACCCCCTCCTATCTGCGGCAGCTTCTTCCGGCCGGGCTGCTGGACCACCCCCGGCACCGCCCGCGGGTGCTGATGCTGGGTGGCGAGGCGCTCGGCCCGTCGCTGTGGCGGCGGCTGGCGGACGCCCCGGGCACGACGGCGTACAACTTCTACGGTCCGACCGAGTGCACCATCGACGCGCTCGCCGCCCGGATCGGCGGCGCCGGGCGGCCGGTGGTGGGCCGGCCGCTGGGCAATCTGCGTGCCCATGTGCTCGACTCGCGGCTCGAGCCGGTGCCGGCGGGGGTGGCGGGTGAGCTGTATCTGGCCGGTGAGCAGGTGGCCCGGGGGTACCGGGGCCGTCCCGGGCTGACCGCGTCCCGCTTCGTGGCCGATCCGTACGGGCCCGCCGGGAGCCGGATGTACCGCACCGGCGACCTGGCCCGCTGGACCGCCGACGGGGAGCTGGACTGCCTCGGCCGCGCGGACGACCAGGTGAAGATCCGGGGCCACCGGATCGAACCGGGCGAGATCGAGGCGGCGTTGCTCGACCTCCCGGCCCTCGCCGAGGCGGCCGTCGTCGCGGTGACCGACGACCGCGGCCACACCCGGCTGGCCGCCTACTACGTGCCCGCGCCGGGCGGTGAGCCGCCCGCCTCCACCGAGCTGCGTACGGCCCTCGGGCGCACTCTGCCCGGCCATATGGTCCCCGGTGCCTTCGTCGCCCTGGACGCCATGCCGCTCAACGCCAGCGGCAAGCTGGACCGCCGGGCGCTGCCCGCCCCACGGCTCGACGCGGACCGGCCGGAGCGGGCCACCGAGGCCCCGCGCACGGAGACGGAGCGGGAGCTCGCCCGGATCTGGGCCGAGGTGCTGGGCGCCCAAGCGGTGGGGGTCGGCGACAACTTCTTCGAGCTGGGCGGGGATTCGATCCTCAGCATCCAGATCGTCTCCCGCGCCCGCCGGGCCGGGCTCGCGCTCACCTCGCGGGATGTCTTCCTGCACCAGACCATCGCCGAGCTGGCCGCCGCCGTGACACCGCGCAGCGCGCCCGGCGCCCCCGCCGACGAGGCGGTGGACGTCGCGAGTCCGGCCCCGCTCACCCCGATCCAGCAGTGGTTCTTCGCCACCCATGGCCCGCTGCGCCACTTCACCATGTCGATGGTCCTCGAGCTGCCCCACGACCTGGACGAGGGCGCGCTGGAGGCGGCGCTGGACGCCGTGGTCGCGCACCACCCGGCCCTGCGCACCCGGTTCGTCCAGGGCGACGACGGCGGGTGGCGGCAGCTCGCGGACGGCGTGGCGAACGGGCCGTTGCTGCTGCGCCACGACCTGTCCGGGCTCGACGGGGCCGAGGAGACGGCCGCGGCCGAGGTGGCCGCGGAGGCCGCCCGCGCCGAACTCGACCTGACCACGGGGGCGTTGCTGCGCGGCGCCCTGCTCCGGCGCGGGGCGGGGGCCCGGCCGCGGCTGTTCCTCACCGCACACCATCTGGCCGTGGACAGCGTCTCGTGGCGCATTCTGCTGGGCGATCTGGAGAGCGCCTACCGGCAGGCCGCCGCCGGGGAGCCGGTGCGCCTGGAGCCCGCCTCCACCGCCTTCACCACCTGGGCCCACCGGCTGGGCGAGCAGGTGCGGGAGGGGCTGCTGGACGGCGATCTGGCGTACTGGGAGGACGTACGGGAGGCGGGCGGCGCGGACCTTCCGGTGGACCGCCCGGGCACGGCCACGGCCGGGTCCACCCACACCGTGCGCGTGACGCTCGACCGCGAGGTCACCGACGGGCTGCTGCGCCGGGTGCCCGGGGTGTACCGGACGCAGATCAACGATGTGCTGCTCGGCGCGCTGGGGCGGGTGCTCGCCGACTGGACGGGCGAGGACCGGGTGCTGGTGGCCATGGAGGGCCATGGCCGTGAGGATCTGGACGCGGCCGTCGAGCTGTCCCGGACCGTGGGCTGGTTCACCACGCAGTACCCGGTGGCGCTGACGCTGCCCGGGGATGGCTGGGGCGCGGTGCTGAGGTCGGTCAAGGAGCAGTTGCGCGCACTGCCGCACCGGGGGCTGAGCTATGAGGCGCTGGCGTATCTGAGCGCCCCGGACTCCCCCGCGCGGGCGCTCGCCGACGCGCCGCTGCCGGGCATCTGCTTCAACTACCACGGCCAGTGGGGCCCGGGCGGGGACGGTGGCGCGTTCACGCTCACCGGAGAAAGCCTGGGGCGGGATCTGGCCGCCGATGAGCCGTCGGTGTATCCGCTCGATGTGTCCGCCGTGGTGGCGGCCGGCGAGCTGGAGCTGACCTGGCTGTTCTCCGACCGGGTCCATGACGCGGCCACGGTGCGGCGGCTCGCGGACGGCATGCTCACGGCGCTGCGGGAGATCGTGGCGCACTGCGACGGGCCGGGCGCGGGCGGCCGGACGCCGTCCGACTTCCCCCTGGCCCGGCTGGACCAGGCCGCGGTCGACCGGCTGGTGGGCGACGGACGGGAGATCGAGGATGTCTATCCGCTGACGCCGCTTCAGGAGGGCATGCTCTTCCACCGGCTGGTCGGCGGCGCGGAGGACGTCTACCTCGACCAGGCAGTGCTGACCCTGGAGGGAATCCGCGACCCGGAGGCGTTCGCCCGGGCCTGGCAGGAGACGGTGGACCGCACTCCGGTGCTCCGCGGTGGTGTCGTCTGGGAGGGTGTGGAGCGCCCGCTCCAGATCGTCCGCCACCGGGCCGAGGTGCCCGTGACCCTGCTGGACTGGCGCGGGCGCTCCGATGAGCGGCGCGAGGCCGAGCTGGAGCGCTTCCGCGCCGAGGACCTGGCCCGGGGCATCGATCTGGCCGCGCCGCCGCTGATGCGGCTGGCCATCGCCCGGCTGACCGACGCCCGGGTGGTGCTGATCTGGACCTCGCACCATCTGGTCCTGGACGGCTGGAGCCTGGCGCAGGTGTTCACCGAGGTGTGCGAGCGGTACACCGCGGCCACCCGGGGCCATGCCCCGGCGCTCCCCGCCCGCCGGCCGTTCCGCGACTATCTCCAGTGGCTGGCCGGGCAGGACGGGCAGGAAGCCGAGCACCATTGGCGGGAGTTGCTCGCGGGCTTCACCGCGCCGACCCCGCTCCCCCGCGATCGCGTGGCCGTGGAGTCCCACCGGGCCCGGTCCTCGGCGACCGTGGCGGTGGCGCTCACCCGCGAGGCGTCGGAGGAGCTGCGCCGTACGGCCCGGAGCGGCGGCCTGACCGTCAACACGATCGTGCAGGGCGCCTGGGCGCTGCTGCTGTCCCGGTACGACGGTGTGGAGGACGTGGTCTTCGGCACCACCGTCTCGGGCCGCCCGGCGGAGCTGGCCGGGGTCGAGTCGATGGTGGGGATGTTCATCAACACCCTGCCGACCCGGGTCCGGGTGGACGCCGCCCGGCACACCGGTGACTGGCTGCGGGAGCTCCAGATGGCGCAGTCCGCGTCCCGGCGCCATGAATCCGTCTCGCTGGCGCAGGTGTCGGGCTGGAGCGAGCTACCGGCCGGGACCCCGCTCTTCGACTCCATGGTGGCCTTCGAGAACTACCCCTTCGACGACTCATCGGCGCGCGAGGCGGGGCTGCGGATCGTCGAGGTGCGGTCCGTCGACGCGACCAACTTCGGCCTGAGTCTGCGGGCGCATCTCTCCGACCGGCTGGGCTTCGATCTCGGCTACGACCCGGGGCTGTTCGACGCCCGGACCGCGGCCGCGCTCGCCGACCGGCTGTGCCTGCTGCTCACGGCGATAGCGGCGGACACCGACCGTCCGCTGCGGGCGCTGCCGTGGACCACCGGCGAGGAGCGCCGGCGGATCCTGGTGGAGTGGGGCGGCGACGCGGCCACAGCCACGCCGGAGCGGACCCTGGTGGAGCTGTTCGAGGAGCAGGCCGCCCGCACCCCCGGGGCCATCGCCGTCTCCTGCGCCGGGGAATCGCTGTCGTACGCCGAACTCGACGCGCGGGCGAGCCGGTTGGCGCACCGGCTCATCGCCGAGGGCGCCGGGCGGGAGCGGTATGTGGCGCTGGCGCTGCCCCGTTCGCCGGAGATGATCGTGGCGATCGTGGCGGTGCTGAAGACGGGGGCGGCCTATCTGCCGCTCGACCCGGACCAGCCGTCCGGCCGGATCGCCCGGATGCTCGCCGACGCCGAACCGGTCGTCCTGCTGACCACCGCCGCCCTGGAGGCGCGGCTCGGCGAGGACACCGCCGTGGCCCGGCTGAGTCTGGACGACCCCGCCCTGATCGCCGATCTGGAGGGCCTGCCCGCCGCCGTCCCGGCCGGTTCGGGACCGCTGCCCGACAGCCCCGCCTACGCCATCTACACCTCCGGGTCCACGGGTGTGCCCAAGGGCGTGGTGATCCCGCACGCCAATGTGGTCCGGCTGTTCTCCCGGACCCAAGCGTGGTTCTCGTTCGACGCGAGCGATGTGTGGACGCTGTTCCACAGTTACGCCTTCGACTTCTCCGTCTGGGAGATCTGGGGGCCGCTGCTGCACGGCGGCCGGCTCGTGGTCGTGCCGTACGCCGTCTCCCGCTCCCCGGAGGAGTTCCTGCGGCTGCTGGTGGACGAGCGGGTGACGGTGCTCAGCCAGACGCCGTCCGCCTTCCAGGGGCTGATGCGCGCGGACGAGGAGAACCCCGGGGCCCGGCTCGCCCTGCGCCGCGTGGTGTTCGGTGGTGAGGCGCTCGACGCGCGGCGGCTGGCGGGCTGGTACGCGCGGCATCCGGACACCGCGCCGGTGCTGGTCAACATGTACGGGATCACCGAGACCACCGTGCATGTCACCTACGCCCCGCTGGACCGCGCCACCGCGTCCGTCGTGGCGGCCGCCGGAAGCGCCATCGGCACCGGCATCCCCGATCTGCGGGTGTATGTGCTGGACGAGGATCTTCGGCCGGTGCCGCCGGGGGCGGTGGGCGAGCTGTATGTGGCGGGGGCCGGGCTGGCCCGGGGCTATCTGCGCCGCCCGGGGCTGACCGCGTCCCGTTTCGTGGCCGATCCGCACGGGCCCGCCGGGAGCCGGATGTACCGCACCGGCGACCGGGCCCGGTGGAGCGCCGACGGGAAGCTGGAGTATCTGGGCCGCGCCGACGACCAGGTGAAGATCCGCGGTTTCCGGATCGAGCCCGGGGAGATCGAGGCCGCCCTGGTGGCCCATCCGCGGGTGGGCGACGCGGTGGTGACCGTACGGGAGGACCAGCCCGGGGTGCGGCGCCTGGTGGCCTATGTGGTGGCCGCCGGTGCGGCGGCGCCACCGGACGCCGCCGAGCTGCGGGAGTTCCTCCAGCGGTCGCTGCCCGCACAGATGATTCCGGCGGCGTTCCTATCCCTGGACGCGCTGCCGCTGACCGTCAACGGCAAGCTGGACCGGGGCGCGCTGCCCGCGCCCGGCCCGGACGGCTTCGCGGCGAGCGCCGAGCGGATCGCCCCGCGCACCGAGGCCGAACGTACGGTGGCGCGGGTGTGGGCCGAGGTCCTCCCGGTCGAGGAGGCCGGGGCGACGGACGATTTCTTCGCCCTGGGCGGCGATTCGATCCTGGCCATCCGGGTGGCTTCCCGGCTGCGGACGGCCTTCGGCACGGACGTCACCCCGCGCGCCCTGTTCACCCACACCACCGTGGCCGGCCTCGCCGCCGCGCTGGCCGCGCCCGAGGAGGGCGGGAGCGCGGACACCATCCACGGGAGCGCGGACACCATCCCGGCCGTGTCACGGGATGGGGAGCTGCCGCTGTCCTTCGCGCAGGCGCGGCTGTGGTTCCTGGACTCCTTCGACGACGGCGGTACGGAGTATGTGACACCGTTCGCGCTGCGGCTGCGCGGCCGCCTGGACACCGCCGCCCTGCGCACCGCCCTGGACTCACTGGTGGCCCGGCACGAGCCGCTGCGCACCACCTTCGCCGAGGTGGACGGCCGCGGGGTGCAGCGGGTGCACGACCCGTACCCGGTGGCGCTGCCCTCGCACGACCTCACGGCCCGTCCCGCGGCCGACCGCGAGCGGGAGCTGGAACGACTGCTGGAACGGGACGGCGCCACCCCCTTCGACCTGCGCACCGGCCCGCTGCTGCGGGCGTCCCTGATCCGACTGGACGACGAGGAGCACGTCCTCACCCTGACGATGCACCACATCGTCACGGACGGCTGGTCCACCGCCGTCATCGGCGCCGATCTGAGCGAGCTGTACGGCGCGGCGGTCATGGCACGACCGCCCGCGCTCGCCCCGCTGCCGCTGGGTTACGCCGACTACGCGGCGTGGCAGCGCGATCCGCTCGGTGGCGCGGCGGCGGTGGAGCCGCAGTTGGAGTACTGGCGGGCGCGGCTGGCCGAGCTGGCGCCGCTGGAGCTGCCGACCGACCGTCCGCGGCCGGCCGTGCAGACCAAAAACGGGGCGCTGCTGGAGTTCACCCTGCCCGCCGGGCTGGTGGAACGGCTGCGCGCGGCCGGGCGGCGCGGCGATGCCACCCTCTTCATGACGCTCCTCGCCACCTGCCAGGTGCTGCTCGCCCGCTGGTCGGGCCGGCAGGACATCGCGGTGGGCACCGTGACGTCGGGACGGGAGCGCCCCGAACTGGAGCATCTGGTCGGGATGTTCGTGAACACGCTGGTGCTGCGCACCCGGGTGGAGGCCGACCAGACCTTCGAGGAGCTGCTCACCCGGGTGCGGGGCACCGTACTGGACGCCTTCGCCCACCAGGACGTGCCGTTCGAGCGGATCGTGGACGCGCTCCAGCCGGAGCGGGACACCAGCCGCACCCCGCTCTTCCAGGTCATGGTGGCGCTGCACAATCTGGGCGCGGAGGTGCCGGAGCTGCCGGGTCTCAGCGTGGAGGCCGTCCGGGTTCCCGGCCGGACCGCCGGTTTCGATCTGGGCTTCGACTTCGTGGAACACCTCGGCGCCCTGACCGGTTTCGTGGAGTACAACACCGACCTGTTCGACGCGGCCACCGTGGAGCGGATGACCCGCCAACTGCGGCTGCTGCTGGAAGCGGTGGCCGAGGACCCCGGGCTGCCGGTGGGCGAACTGCCGCTGCTGACCGCCGGGGAGCGGCGGACGGTGCTGGAGGAGTGGAACGACACCGCGCTCGCGGTGGCGGACACCACCTTCCCCCGTCTCTTCGAGGAGCAGGCCGCCCGCACCCCGGGCGCCACCGCGCTGGTGGCCGCCGACGCCACCTACGACTTCGCGGGGCTGGGCGCCCGCGCCAACCGGCTGGCCCACCATCTGATCCACCTCGGCGTGGGTCCGGAGAAGGTGGTGGCGGTCAGGCTGCCGCGCACCGCCGATCTGATGGTGGCCCTGCTCGCCGTCCTCAAGTCGGGCGGTACGCACCTGTACGTCGACCCCGAACTGCCCGCCGAGCGCGCGCGATTCCTGCTGGAGGACGCCGCGCCCGAGGTCGTCCTCACTCCCGAGGTCCTGCGGGACGCGCCCCTGGACGGGCTGCCGGACACCGATCCCACCGACGCCGACCGGCCCTCCCCGCTGCTCCCCGGGCACACCGCGTACATCACCTACACCTCGGGGTCCACCGGCCGCCCCAAGGGCGTCGCCGTCGAACACCGCCAGTTGGTCAACCTCTGCCTCGACCACGCGGCCGAGCTCATCGCACCGCACCGGGCCGAGGCGGGCCGTCCGCTGCGCGCGGCGCTGACCGCCGCGTTCTCCTTCGACACCTCCTGGGAGGGCGCGGTGTTCCTGGCCGCCGGCCAGGAGGTGCATCTGGTCGACGACGCGGTACGGCTCGACCCGGCCGCCCTCGTGGCGCTGATCGACGCCCATGGCGTGGACTTCGTCGACCTCACCCCGTCGTACCTCCATGAGCTGATGGCGGCCGGGCTGTTCGCCCGGGGCCGCCACCGCCCCCGGATCGTCATGGTGGGCGGCGAGGCCCTCGGGACGGCGCTGTGGCGGAAGCTGCGCGCGGTGCCGGGCGTGGCGGCGTACAACTTCTACGGGCCCACCGAATGCACCGTGGACGCGGTCTACGGCGATCTGGCCGGTCTCGGCGAGCGCCCGCTCATCGGACGGCCCGGCCGCAATCTGCGGGCGTACGTCCTGGACGGCGCGCTGCGGCCGGTGCCGCCCGGTATCCCCGGTGAACTCCATCTGGCCGGGGCCCAGGTCGCCCGCGGCTATCTGCGCCGCCCCGGGCTCACCGCTGGGCATTTCGTCGCCGATCCGTACGGCCCTCCCGGCAGCCGGATGTACCGCACCGGCGACCGGGCGCGCTGGACGACGGAGGGGGCGCTGGAGTTCCTCGGCCGCGCCGACGAGCAGCTCAAGATCCGTGGGTTGCGGATCGAGCCCGGGGAGATCGAGGCCGCGCTGCTGGACCATCCGGCGATCCAGGAGGCGGTGGTCGTGGCCCGAGAGGACACCGGCCACCGGCGGCTGGTGGCCTATCTGGTGGCCGCCGATTCCACCGACCCGGCCACCGATTCCACCGCTCCGGCCGCCGACTCGCCCGCTCCGGCCGCCGATTTCCCCGGTCCGGTGGAACTGCGCGCCCGGCTCAAGCGCACCCTGCCCGACTACATGGTCCCGGCCGCCTTCGTGACGCTGAAGCGGATGCCCCGCACCGACAGCGGCAAGGTCGACCGGCGCGCGCTGCCCGCTCCCTGCGACCGGCCTGAGCAGGGCTCGCCGTATGTGGCGCCCCGCACCCATGCCGAGACGGTGCTGGCGGGCGTCTGGGCCGAGGTGCTGGGCGTCCCCCAGGTGGGTGTGGAGGACAACTTCTTCGCCCTGGGCGGCGATTCGATCCTCAGCATCCAGATCGTCTCCCGCGCCCGCCAGGCCGGGCTGACCCTCACCTCCAAGGACGTCTTCCGCCACCAGACCATCGCGGAACTCGCGTTGAGCGTCGAGACCGCCGAGCGGCAGCCGCTTCCGGAGCCCGCCGGGGCGGTGGCCGGACCGGCGCCGCTGACCCCGATCCAGCACTGGTATCTGGACGGGCGGCGGCCCGGCGAGCGGCACCACTTCACCATGAGCCACCGGCTGGAGCTCACCGGCGACCTCGACGAGGCCGCCCTGCGGCAGGCGGTGGACGCCCTGGTGGCGCAGCACGCGGCGCTGCGCACCCGCTTCCTGGCCGTCGACGGCCGGTGGCGGCAGGAGGTTCTGCCCGCCGCCCCCGCCGGTGTCCTGGAGCGGCACGACCTGTCGGGTCTGGACGACGCGGCGCGCGCCGCCGCCGTACGGGAGGCCACGGTCGCGGCACAGACGGGGCTGGACATCGGCGAGGGGGCGGTGCTGCGGGTGCTGCTGTTCGCCTTCGGCCCCGGGCGGCCGTCCGAGCTGCTGCTCACCGCCCATCATCTGGTGGTGGACGGCGTGTCCTGGCGGGTTCTGCTCGGCGATCTGGAGACCGCCTACCGCCGCGCCGCCGCCGGTGGCCCGGCCACCCTGCCCCCGGCGAGCAGCGCCTTCACCCGGTGGGCCGCCCGGCTCGCGGAACACGTGCGCTCCGGCGGGCTCGACGGCGATCTGGAGTACTGGACGGGTGTGGCGCGGTCCGCGCCCGCCGCGCTCCCCGTCGACCGCGAGGGCCCCAACACCCATGAGACGGCGGCCACGGTGACCACGGTCCTCGGCCGGGCCGAGACCGAGGCGCTGCTGCGCCAGGTCCCCGGTGTCTACCGGACGCGGATCAACGATGTGCTGCTGGGCGCGCTCGGCCGGGCGCTCGCGCGCTGGACCGGTGGGGACACGGTGCTGATCGGCGTGGAGGGACACGGCCGCGAGGATCTCTTCGAGGACCTGGACCTCTCCCGTACGGTCGGCTGGTTCACCTCCGAGTACCCGCTCGCGCTGGCCGTCGATGCCGAGGCGGGGTGGCGCGACACCCTCCGGTCCGTCAAGGAGCAGTTGCGCGCCGTCCCGCATCACGGGCTCGGCTACGGAGCGCTGCGCCATCTGGCTCCCGAGGGCTCCCCGGCCGGGGAGCTGCGGGACGGCCCGTCGCCGCAGCTCGTCTTCAACTACCACGGCCAGTGGGATGTGGCGGCGGACGACGACGGCGCCGCCCCCGGCCTCTACCGCGCCGCCCTCCCCGTGACCGGCCAGGACGCCCCGCCCGGGGAGACCCGGCCATGTCTGCTGGAGGTCACCGGCGCGGTCCAGGACGGCCGTCTGGAGCTGGGCTGGAGCTATCCATCCCGGATGTACGACGAGGCCACCGTGCGCGGGCTCGCCGATGACTGTCTGGCCGCGCTGAAGGAGATCGTGGCGCACTGCGCGGAGCCCGGCGCGGGCGGGCGCACGCCGTCCGACTTCCCGCTCGCCCGGCTCGACCAGCGCCAGGTGGATCTGATCGCCGGTGACGGCGGCGCGGTGGAGGACGTCTATCCGCTGACCCCGCTCCAGGCCGGCATGCTCTTCCATGGCCTCGTGGACAGCGGTGCCACCGGTGGCGCCTACTTCGACCAGATCGCCATCCGGATCGGCGGGATCGCCGACCCGGACGCCTTCGCCGACGCGTGGCAGCGGGTGGTGGACCGTACGCCGGGCTTACGCAGTTCCGTCCGCTGGGAGGGGCTCGCCGAGCCCGTCCAGCTCGTCCACCGCCAGGCCGAGCTGCCCACCGTCCGGCTGGACTGGCGGGGGCTGACGCGGTCCGCGCGGGAGGAGGCGCTGGGCCTGCTGCTGGCCGAGGACCGCGCCGCCGGGATGGCACTCGCCTCGGCCCCGCTGAGCCGGATCGCGGTGGCCGGGCTGCCCGATGACGAGGTCATGCTGGTGTGGACCGCACACCATCTGATGCTGGACGGCTGGAGCACCGGGCAGATCTTCGCCGAGGTGTGCGAGACCTACGCGGCGCTCGTGGCCGGACGCACACCGCAGCCGGCCGCGCGCCGCCCCTTCCGGGACTTTCTGCGCTGGCTGCGCGGGCAGGACCAGTCGCGGGCGGAGCGCCACTGGCGCGGGGTGCTGGCGGGGTTCGGCGCCCGCACGCCGCTGCCGTACGACCGGCCGCCCCGGGAGGCGCATCGCACCACCTCGACCGCGCTGACCCGGCTGGAGCTGACCGAGGAGGTGTCCGCCCGGCTGCGGGAGACGGCGCGCGACGGCGGGCTGACGGTCAACACGGTGGTGCAGGGGGCGTGGGCGCTGCTGCTGTCGCGGTACGGCGGTGAGCGCGATGTGGTGTTCGGCACCACCGTCTCGGGCCGTCCGGAGGGGCTGCCGGGCGTGGAGACGATGGTCGGCATGTTCATCAACACGGTCCCCACCCGGGCCGTGGCCGAGGGCGGCCGTGAGGTCGTGGAGTGGCTGCGGGAGCTTCAGGAGCAGCAGAGCGAGTCCCGCCGCTTCGACTTCGTCGCCCTCCCCCGGATCCAGGCCCTCAGCGCGCTTCCGGCCGGTGAGGCGCTCTTCGACAGCATGGTGGTGTTCGAGAACTACCCGTTCGACGAGGCGTCGGCGGCCGGTGCCGGGATCCGTGTCCGGGAGGTGCGGGCCGAGGACTCCACCAGTTTCCCGCTGTGTCTGCGGGCCTATCTCGGCGACCGGCTGGGCTTCGACATCGCCTACGATCCGGCGCTGTTCGACGCGGCCACGGTGGAGCGGGCGGCGGCCCATCTCCAGACGCTGCTGACCGGGATCGCGGACGGCGCCGGACGGTCGCTGGCCGAGCTGCCGCTGCTGACGTCGGCGGAGCGCCGACGGGCGATGGGCGAGTGGAATGCCACCGCCCGGCCGCTGCCGGAGGGCTCACTGGCCGAGCTGTTCGCCGAGCGGGTCCGGCGTGCCCCGGACGCCGTCGCCGTGACCGACGGCGCCACCTCGCTCAGCTATGCCCGACTCGACGACTGGGCGGGCCGGTTGGCGGGACATCTGGTGCGGTCCGGGCTGCGGCCGGAGGACCGGGTGGCGCTGCTCATGGACCGGTCGGTGGAGCTGGTCGTGGCCCAGCTCGCGGTGGTCAGGGCCGGTGGGGTGTACGTACCGGTGGACGTCCGCGCCCCGGGCGATCGGCGGCGGACACTGCTGGACCAGGCGGGCGCCGCGGTCGTGCTGACGCCGGAGGAGGTGGCCGCCGCGCGGGAGGGCGAGCCGCCGGCACACGCGGTGCCGGTGCACCGGGACCAGTTGGCGTATGTGATGTTCACCTCCGGGTCGACCGGGGTGCCCAAGGCCGTGGGGGTGCGCCATCGCGATGTGGCGGCGCTCGCCCTGGACCGGGCCTTCGCCGGTGGCGGGCATGAGCGGGTGCCGCTGCACTCGCCGGTGGCGTTCGACGCCGCCACCTACGAGATGTGGGTGCCGCTGCTGGGCGGTGGCCGGGTGGTGGTGACATCGGGCGAGCTGGACGCCGCAGCGGTACGCCGGCTGGTGGCAGCACAGGGGATCACCGGACTCTGGCTGACCGCCGGGCTGTTCCGGCTGCTGGCGCAGGACGCGCCGGACTGCTTCGCGGGGCTGCGCGAGGTGTGGACGGGCGGCGATGTGGTGCCCGCGGCCTCGGTGCGCCGGGTGCTGGACCGCTGCCCCGGGCTGACCGTGGTGGACGGGTACGGGCCGACCGAGACGACGACCTTCGCCACGTCCTTCCCGATGTCCCGCGCCGACGAGGTGCCCGAGGTGGTGCCGATCGGCCGGCCACTGGACAACATGCGGGTCCACGTCCTGGACGCGCGGCTGGGGATCGTGCCGCCGGGTGTGGTCGGGGAGCTTTTCATCGCCGGGGAAGGGGTGGCGCGTGGCTACCTCGGCCGTCCCGGTCCGACCGCCGCGACGTTCCTCGCCGATCCGTACGGGCCCGCCGGGGAGCGGATGTACCGCACCGGCGATCTGGCGCGCCGGCGGCCGGACGGCACGGTGGAGTTCCTCGGCCGCGCCGATGACCAGGTCAAGGTCCGTGGCTTCCGGATCGAGCCGGGCGAGGTGGAGGGGGTGCTGGCCGGGCATCCGGAGGTGGCGGATGTCGCGGTCGTCGCCCGGAGCGGCGGTCCCGGTGGGAAGCGGCTGGTGGCCTATGTGGTGGCCGGTGGCGACGGGGCGGTGGACGGTGCGCGGCTGCGGACGTACGCGGCGCAGCGGCTCCCGGACTATATGGTGCCGTCCACCGTCGTCCCGCTGGACGCGCTGCCGCTCGGCCCCACCGGGAAGCTGGACCGCGCGGCGCTGCCCGCCCCGGGGCCGGACATCCGCCGCACGCCCTACCGCGCACCGCGCGAGGGGGCCGAACAGGCCGTGGCCGCGGTGTGGGCCGAGGTGCTGGAGGTGGAACGGGTCGGCGCCTTGGACAACTTCTTCGAGCTGGGCGGCGACTCGATCCTCTCCATCCGGCTCACCTCACGGCTGCGGGAGGTGCTCGGGGTGGAGCCCTCGCCCCGCCTGGTGTTCACCCATCCGACCGTCGCCGCCCTGGCCGAGGCGCTCGGTGGCGCGGACGGCCGCGCCGGGGACCGGCCCGCCGCGATCACACCGGTGGCCCGGGACGGGGAGCTGCCGCTGTCGTATCCGCAGCAACGTCTGTGGTTCCTGGACTCCTTCGCGCCGGACAGCGCCGAGTACATCACCCCGCTGGCGCTGCGGATGCGCGGAGCCCTCGATGTGGAGGCGCTCGGCGCGGCGCTGACCGCGCTGGTGGCGCGGCATGAGTCGCTGCGGACCACCTTCGACACGGTGGACGGACGCGGGGTGCAGATCGTGCACGGCCCCTGGGAGATCCGGCTCGACCCGTACGATCTGTCCCACCTCCCCGCCGACGGGCGGGAGGCGGAGCTGGTGGAGCTGCTGGCGTACGAACGGGCGCGCCCGTTCGATCTGCGGCGCGGACCACTGCTGCGGACCGGGCTGATCCGGCTCGGCGACCGGGAGCATGTGCTGAGCCTGACGCTGCATCACATCATCACCGACGGCTGGTCCACCGGTGTGCTCACCGGCGATCTGCGGGAGCTGTACCGGGCGGCGCTGAGCGGTGAGCCCGCGGCGCTGCCCCCGCTGCCGGTGCACTACGCGGACTTCGCCGCCTGGCAGCGCGCCGAGCTGACCGCTCCCCGCGCGGATGAGGAACTGGCCTACTGGACCCGCCAGTTGGCCGGGGTCCCGCCGCTGGAGCTGCCCACCGACCGGCCCCGGCCCGCGGTGCGGACGAAGCACGGCTCGACCGCGGAGTTCACGGTGCCCGCCGACGTGAGCCTGCGTCTCAAGGAGTTCGGGCAGGCGCGCGGAACCACCCTGTTCATGACGCTGGTGGCGGCGTCCCAGATCCTGCTGGCCCGGCTGTCGGGCGGGCGGGACATCGCCGTGGGCACCGTCACCTCGGGTCGGGAGCGCCCCGAGGTGGAGCGGCTGATCGGCTTCTTCGTCAACACGCTGGTGCTGCGCTCCACGGTCGATCCGCACGCCCCCTTCGGCGACTTCCTGGCCGAGGTGCGCGGCACCGTCCTGGACGCGTTCGCCCATCAGGCGGTGCCGTTCGAGCGGGTGGTGGACGAGGTGCGGCCGGTCCGGGACACCAGCCGGACACCGCTGTTCCAGGCGATGGTGGTGCTTCAGAACGCCCCGGGCCGGGCCCTGGAGCTGCCCGGTCTTGAGCTGGCGGATGTGGAGCTGGACACCGACACCGCCGCCTTCGACCTGACCTTCGAGTTCGCGCAGGCCGAGGGAGGCGTGCTGCGCGGGCTGATCGGCTACAGCACCGATCTGTTCGACGCCTCGACCGTGGAGCGGATGGGCACGGCCCTGCGCACGCTCCTCGCCGGAATCGCCGAGGATCCGCGGCGGCCGGTGGGCGCGCTGCCGCTGACCACCCCGGCCGAACTGCGGCGCACCCTGGTCGAGTGGAACGACACCCGGCGGGAGGTGGACCCGGCCACGCTGCGCGAGCTGTTCGAGCGGCAGGCGGCCCTCTCCCCCGACGCCACGGCCGTACGGTACGGGAAGGGCGATCTCACCTTCGCCGAGCTGGAGTCGGCCGCGAACCGTCTTGCGCACCGGCTGATCGGCCAGGGTGTGGGGCCGGAGCGGCTGGTGGCGCTGGTGCTGCCGCGCTCGGTGGAGATGCTGGTGGCGCAGTTGGCCGTGGCGAAGGCGGGCGGTGCGTTCCTGCCGGTCGACCCCGGCTATCCCGAGGAGCGGGTGGCGTTCATGCTGCGGGACGCCGCGCCCTCGGTGGTGCTCGACGAGGCGGCCTCGGTGTGGACCGAGGACGGTCCCGCCGGGCCACCACCCGGCCGCGGCCTGACGCCGGACCATCCCGCGTATGTCATCTACACCTCCGGATCCACCGGTGTGCCCAAGGCGGTCGTGGTCACCCATGCGGGGCTGGCCAGTTTCTCGGCGGCCGCGGCCGCGCACTACGACGTGCGGGCCGGGGACCGTGTGCTCCAGTTCTCCTCCCCCAGCTTCGACGCCTCCGTCCTGGAGCTGTGTGTCTCGCTGCCCCGTGGCGCGACGCTGGTGATCGGTGACGAGGGCCCGCTGCTGGGCGAGCGGCTGGCCGAGGTACTGGGCGGGCAGCGGATCACCCATGCGCTGATCCCCCCGGCCGCGCTGGCCACCGTTCCGGAGGCGGCGTGGCGGGCGGGGCTGCCGGAGCTGCGCACCCTGATCGTCGGCGGTGACGCCTGCTCCGCCGAGCTGGTGGACCGCTGGGCGCCGGGCCGGCGCCTGGTCAACTCCTACGGCCCGACGGAGGCCACGGTGGTGAGCACCTGGTCCGGGCCGCTCACGGCGGGGTCGGGGGCGCCGCCGATCGGCCGGCCGATCCCGAACACCCGGGTCCATGTGCTGGACGAGGCGCTGCGCCCGGTGCCGGTGGGCGTGGCCGGGGAGCTGTATGTGGCGGGCGCGGGTCTGGCGCGCGGCTATCTGGGCCGTCCGGGGCTGACTGCCACACGGTTCGTGGCCGATCCGTTCGGCCCGGCGGGCGGCCGGATGTACCGCACCGGCGATGTGGTGCGGTGGACCGGCGACGGTGAGCTGAGGTTCCTGGGCCGGGCCGATGACCAGGTCAAGGTGCGGGGCTTCCGGATCGAACTCGGCGAGGTGGAGAGCGCGCTGCGGAGCAGCCCGGAGGTACGGGAAGCGGTGGTCGCCGTACGCGAGACCGCCCCGACTCCGGAGCAGCCCTCCGGTGGGAAGCACCTGGTGGGCTATGTCGTCCCGGCGCCGGGCGCCGCGCCGACCGCCGCCTCGCTGCGCGAGGGCTTGGGGCGGACCCTGCCGTCCCATATGGTGCCCTCCGCGTTCGCCACCCTGGACGCCCTTCCGCTCACCGCCCACGGCAAGGTCGACCGCCGGGCCCTGCCCGATCCGGATCCGGCGCCCGTCACCTCCGGTGCGGGCCATGTCGCCCCGCGCACCCCGATGGAGCACCGGATCGCGGACATCTGGGCGGATGTGCTCGGTCTGGAACGGGTGGGCGTGGAGGACAACTTCTTCGACCTCGGCGGGGATTCCATCCTCAGCATCCAGGTGGTCTCCCGTGCCCGCCAGGCCGGGCTCCGGCTGACCACCAAGGATCTGTTCGCCCATCAGTCGGTGGCCGCGCTCGCCACCGTGGCCACGGCCGAGCGGGACGAGGTCCGTGCGGAGCCGGTGACCGGGTCGCTTCCGCTCACCCCGATCCAGCGCTGGTTCTTCGCCACCCACACCGTGAATCCACACCACTTCAACCAGTCCACGCTGCTGGAGCTGCGCCAGGAGCCGGACGAGAAGGCGCTGGCGGGGGCGCTGGCCGCGCTTGTGGTCCACCATGACGCGCTGCGCACCCGGTTCACCGAGGAGGGCGGCGAGTGGCGCGGCCACGTCCCGGAACCGGAGTCCGAGGTCACCGTCCTGGACCGCCATGACCTGTCCGGTCTGGCGGCCCGGGAGGCGGACGCGGCGATGGAGAAGGCGGCCGACGCGCTCCACGCGGACTTCGACCTCGGCCGGGGGCCGCTGCTGAAGGCCGCGCTGTTCCGCTTCGGCGCGGGCCGGCGGCCGTTCCTCTTCCTGACCGCACACCATCTGGTCATCGACGGGGTGTCCTGGCGGATCCTGCTGGACGATCTGGACATCGCCTATCAGCAGGGCGTACGGGGCGAACCGGTGGACCTCGGCTCCAGGACCACCGCCTTCCGCGACTGGGCGAGGGGGCTCGCCGAGCATGTCGCGGGCGGTGCCCTGGACCATGAGGCCGACCACTGGTGCGGGGCGCTGGACGCCCGGCCACTGCCGGTCGACCATCAGGTGGCCGCGCCGGGGGCCGAGATCCGTACGGTGCCGGTCGAGCTCGACGAGCGGGACACCGAGGCGCTGCTGCGGTCGGCGCCCACCGCCTATCGCACCCGGATCAACGATGTGCTGCTCGCCGCCCTCGCACGGGCGCTGTCCCGCTGGACGGGCCAGGAGCGGGTCTCGGTGGAGCTGGAGGGCCATGGGCGCGAGGACATCCTGGACGGGGTCGATCTCTCCCGTACGGTGGGCTGGTTCACCACCATGTACCCGGTCTCCTTCGAGCTGCCGGACATCCCCGAGGGCGGCCCGGCCGACTGGCGCGGTCTGGTCAAGTCGGTCCGGCGGCGGCTGCGGACCGTCCCCGGCAACGGCTTCGGCTTCGGGGCGCTACGGGCCTTCGGCCCGCCCGAGCTGCGCGAGCGGCTGTCCCGTCACGGCGCCGGGCCGCAGATCGTGTTCAACTACCTGGGCCAGTGGGACGCCCGGTCGGCGCAGTCGCAGGGCGGTCTGGTGCACGCCGAGCACGGGTCGTTCGGCCAGGACCACGACCCGCGCGAGGGCGGCTCCCATCTGCTCGAGGTGGTGGGCGCGGTGCAGGACGGCCGGCTCGGCTTCACCTGGCGCTACCGCCCCGATGTGCACGAGAAGGCGACCGTGGAGGCGGTGGCCGGGGACTTCGCGGAGACGCTGCGCCGGATCGCCGAGGACTGCCGGGGCGCCGTATGACCGCGGCCCCGCCGGTGTCCCCGCCGGTTCCCCTCTCGCGCAACCGGGACTACCGGCTGCTGTGGGGCAGTCAGGCGCTCTCGGAGTTCGGCTTCCACGCGGCGGTGATCGCGTTTCCGCTGCTGGTCCTCGCGCTCACCGGCTCGGCCGCCGCCTCCGGTCTGGTCATGGGAACCATCGCCGCCGCGCAGATGGTGGTGGGGCTCCCGGCCGGTGTCCTGGTGGACCGCTACGACCGCAAGGCCATCATGCTGGGCTGCGAGGCGGCCCAGGCGGTCTCCGCCATCAGCCTGGTGGTCGCCGTGTGGGCCGGTGCGGCCACCGTCTGGCACATGGTGGCCGTGGCGGCGGTGTTCGGGGCGAGCGCGGCGCTCTTCGAACCGGCGGAGAACGCGTCACTGCCCGCCCTGGTGGCGGACGACCATCTGCCCACTGCGGTGGCGATGAACACGGCACGTGCCTCCATGGGTCAGTTGGC
The DNA here is from genome assembly GCF_018883605.1 of Streptomyces niphimycinicus. Classification (GTDB taxonomy): domain Bacteria; phylum Actinomycetota; class Actinomycetes; order Streptomycetales; family Streptomycetaceae; genus Streptomyces; species Streptomyces niphimycinicus. The sequence continues at coordinate 37,396 of NZ_JAHLEM010000072.1, forward strand.
GGGCACCGCGACCGGCGGATTCCTGTTCGCCGTGGGGCGGTTCGTCCCCTTCCTGCTGGATGCCGTGACACATACGCTCTCCTTCGTCGCGCTGCTCTTCGTCCGGCTGCCCCGGCGCGAACGGCCCCCCGGCGGGGTGGGCCCGCTGGGCCGTGAGGCGCTGGCCGGGCTGCGGTGGGTGTGGCGGGAGCGCAGGATCCGGGTCACCGTGGCGTGCGCGGTGGTGCTCAACCTGTTCTTCAGCGCCTTCTATCTCGTCGTCATCGTGCTCGCCGAGTCCCGGGGGGTGCCCTCGGGGGAGGTGGGGGTGATGGCGGCCATGCTCGGGGTGGGCGGGGTGGTGGGCGCGCTGGTGGCGCCCGTGCTGTACCGGAAACTGGGCTCGTACGGCGCCATCGTCGCGGTGTTCTGGGCCCTGGCCGTGTGCGCCCCGGTCACCGCGCTGCTGGACAGCGGCTATCTCATCGGGGTGCTGTTCGCCCTGATGGCGCTGTTCCCCCCGACGGCCAACACCGCGATCATGACCGATCAACTGCTGCGCACCCCGGACGAGCTGCGCGGCAGGCTCACCAGCACACTCGTGCTGGCCTGCGGTGCCGCGGGCGCGGCGGGTCCCGCGCTGGGCGGATCGCTCGCCCAGATCGTGCCGGGCGACCGGGCGATCCTGCTCTGCGCGGCGGGGATGGCCGCCGCGGCCGTCCTGGCCACCGCCAGCCCGACCCTGCGCACGCTGTCCCGGCGCCATGAGGAGGGGCAGCCGACGAAGGCCGACTGACCGCCATCCGTTACCTCACCGACCATCTCCGATCCGACCGATCACCGACAGGAGAGAACGACCATGGACGACAACGCCCGCTTCCAGGTGCTGCGCAACGACGAGGACCAGTACTCGCTGTGGCCCGCCGACCTCGAGGTGCCCGAGGGCTGGCGCCCCGTCGGCAAGGAGGGCACCAAGGACGAGTGCGCCGCGTACGTCGACGAGGTGTGGACCGATATGCGGCCGCGCAGCCTGCGTGAACGGATGGCGGGCGGGGCCTCCTGACCGGGGCGTCCTCGGGCGGTGCGGCCGGCGCGTAACGGCGC
>NZ_JAHLEM010000720.1 GCF_018883605.1 Streptomyces niphimycinicus
CCCGACCAGGCCACCGCCCGCGCCGCGGCGGCGGGCACCACCGCGGGGACCCTGGCCTTCACCCTGGGCCACTGGCGGGCACGCCAGCTCCTCGCCCGCCCCATGGACCCGCCGGTGACCACCACCCCCTGGCATCTGATGCCCATCCCCCGGGTGCTGGAGCGCCTGGACGCCGATCATGACGGCCTCACCCCGGAGGAGGCGACCGCCCGCACCGCGCTGGGGCCGCGCCGCGGCGAGCCCACCCGCACCACCCTGCCCGCCGCGTTCATCGAGGAACTGGCCAACCCCCTGACCCCGGTCCTCGCCGCCGGGGCCGCCCTGGCCGCCGCCGTGGGCTCGCGCACCGACGCCGCACTGGTGGCCGCCATCACCGGCATCTCCGCCCTCGTCGGCGGATTCCAGCGGGTCAGAACCGAGCGGGCGCTGTCCGAGCTGTTCGCCCGCTCCGCGATCGGCGCCCGGGTCCGCCGGGGCGGCACCGAACGCCTCGTGACCGCCGGGGACCTCGTCCCCGGCGACATCGTCATGCTGGGCCCCGAGGACGTGGTGCCCGCCGACTGCCGGCTGCTGGAGGGCGAGGGGCTCGAGGTCGACGAGTCCTCGCTGACCGGCGAATCGCTGCCGGTGAGCAAGGATCCGGCGCCGGTCGTCGGCGCGCACATCACCCAGCGCCGGTCGATGCTCTACGAGGGCACCACCGTCTCCGCGGGGCGCGCCGTGGCCGTCGTCGTGGCCACCGGACCGGCCACCGAGGTCGGCCGGAGCCTGGCCACCGCCCGCCAGGCCGCCCCCGTCACCGGTGTCGAGGCGCGGCTGACCTCGCTCACCCGGTCCAGCGTGCCCATCGCGCTCGGGTCCGCCGCCGCGGTCGCCGGTGCCGGACTGCTGCACGGCCTCCCGCTCACCGAGAACCTCGCCTCCGCCGTCAACCTGGCCGTCGCGTCCGTCCCCGAAGGGCTTCCGTTCCTGGTCAACGCGGCCCAGTTGGCCGCCGCCCGCCGGCTGGCCGACCTCGGCGCCCTGGTCCGCAACCCCCGCACCATCGAGGCGCTCGGCCGCGCCGACGTGCTGTGCTTCGACAAGACCGGAACCCTCACCGAGGGCAACCTCCAGCTCGCGGCCGTCAGCGACAGCGGCGGCCCGCTCCCCGCCGACCGGCTCGACGCGCCCCGTAAGGCGGTGCTCGCCGCCGCCCTGCGCGCGACCCCGCCGGCCCGCCAGTCCGAGCCCATGGCCCACCAGACCGACCGCGCGGTGAGCGTCGGGGCGCGTCGGGCCGGGGTCGGGGTGCGGCGCGGAGCGCCCCGCTGGCGCCGTACCGACGCGCTGCCCTTCGAACCCTCCCGCGCCTACCATGCCACCACCGGGCGCACCGTGCACGGTCCGCTGCTCAGTGTGAAGGGCGCGCCCGAGGGCGTCCTGGACCGGGTCGCCCGGCGGCGCGCCCCGGGCACCGGCCATGCCACCGAACTGGACGCGGAGGGCATCAGGAAGCTGGGCGAGACCGCGGAGGAGCTGGCCGGCGCCGGGCGCCGGGTGCTGGCGGTGGCCGAGCGGCGGATGCGGGAGGGCGAGGAGCTGTCCGACGAGGCCGTACGGGACCTGGACTTCCTCGGCTTCATCGCCATCGCCGACCCCGTGCGCACCAGCGCCGGCCCCGCCCTCGCGCGGCTGCGCGAGTCGGGTGTGCAGACCATGATGCTCACCGGCGACCACCCCGCCACCGCGGATGCCATCGCGGCGCCCATCATGGATCTCCCCGAACCGAAGGTGTGCACCGGTCCGGAGCTGGACGAGATGGACGACGCGGAGCTGGACGAGCTGCTGCCGACGGTGGACGTGATCGCCCGGTGCAGCCCGCACCACAAGGTCCGCATCGTCCAGGCGTATCAGCGCCTCGGCCGGGTGGTGGCGATGACCGGGGACGGCGCCAACGACGCCCCCGCGATCCGGCTCGCGGACGTCGGGATCGCCCTGGGGCGGCGCGGCACCCCGGCCGCGACCGCGGCGGCGGACCTGGTCGTCACCGACGACCGCCTGGAGACGATCGTCTCGGCCCTGATGGAGGGGCGCGCCATGTGGGCCTCGGTGCGCGCGGCCCTCGCCATCCTCATCGGCGGCAACTTCGGCGAGGTCACCTTCAGCGTGGTCACCTCCGCCCTGACCGGCGCCACCCCCCTGAGTGCCCGTCAGATCATGCTGGTCAACCTGCTGACCGACCTCGCGCCCGCGCTCGCCATCGCGGTGCGCGAGCCGACCGGGCACACCGGCGAACGGCTGCTCAAGGAGGGCCCCAGCCGCTCCCTGGGCGCGGCGCTGACCAAGGAGATGCTGCTGCGGGGCGTCATCACGGCCGCCGGGGCCGGACTGGCCTGGACCGGTGCCCGGGTCACCGGCAGAGGCCGCCGGGCCGGTACGGTGGCGCTCGCCGCGCTGGTCGGCACCCAGCTCGCGCAGACCCTGACCACGGGCGGCCTGGACCGGCATGTGCTGGTCGCCGGGCTGGGCTCCGCCGCGGTGCTCGCCGCCATCATCCAGACCCCGGGCGTCAGCCAGTTCTTCGACTGCACCCCGCTCGGCCCGGTCGCCTGGGCCATCACCCTGGGGTCCATCACCGCGGCCACCCTGGTCGGCCCCCTCCTGGCGCCGCTGATGCGGCTGGAGAGGACGCCCCTCGAAGCGGATCAGGCGGATCAGGCGGATCAGGCGGAGGGTACGGCGGAGGGCGCGGACGCCGCCGACGGGGCGGAGGTGCCCGCCGCATCGCGCTGACCACCGAACCTCTTGCGCCACCCGGCACGGGCGATAGTGTTGTATGTCCCGGTTTGAGATGACGGGGGCGGATCGGTGCGGAGGAGGGTGTGATGCGGAGCCGAGAGCGGTATGAGCTGATCTTCGTGGATGCGACCGTCCCCGGGACCGAGGATGTCGTGGTGGTGCACCGTACGGACAGCAGTGGTCCGGGCGGGCACCCCGTGTACGCGGACGACACCGGCATCGTGCGGGCGGAGATCAGCGACCGTGACGAGGTGCGGATGATCGCCAGCGGCGGCCATCAGGTGCACGCCGCCGCGGTCAGTGCCCGCCCGGTGTCCTGAATCACCCGTCCGGTGACCGATGCGTCTGTCGTCTTCGCAGGTCGGCGCCGTTGTCAGTGGTGCCCGCTACGTTTGCCCCATGGGAGTCCGAAGAGCGATGAGGTGCGGCGATGAGTGATGTGGCGGCGGTGGACGGCGCGACCGGTGTGGAGCTCCAGTTGGAGCCGTACCGCACGCAGTTGACCGGTTACTGCTATCGGATGCTGGGCTCGGCCTTCGAGGCCGAGGACGCCGTCCAGGAGACCATGGTGCGCGCCTGGCGGGGCCTGGACCGCTTCGAGGGCCGCTCCGCGCTGCGGTCCTGGCTCTACCGCATCGCCACCAATGTCTGCCTGGACATGCTCAACGGGAGCAAGCGCCGGGCCCGGCCCATGGATCTGACCTCCGCGGCCACCCCGTTCCCGGCCGCGCTCGCCGAGCAGCCGGAGGCCACCTGGATCGGGCCGGTCCCGGACGGCCAGGTGCTGCCGGCCGGGGGAGACCCCGCCGAGGTGGCGGCCCAGCGGGACGCGGTGCGGCTGGCGTTCATCGCCGCCCTTCAGCATCTGGCGCCCCGCCAGCGGGCGGTGCTGATCCTGCGCGAGGTGCTGGCGTGGAAGGCGAGCGAGGTCGCCGAGCTGCTGGGCACCACCGTCGCGTCCGTCAACAGCGCCTTGCAGCGCGCCCGGGCCACCCTCGCCGCGAGCGAGATCAGCGACTCTGACCCGGTCAAGCCGCTGGACGAGGAGCAGCGCGCCCTGCTGGCCCGCTATGTGGACGCCTTCGAGCGCTATGACCTGGACTCCCTCACCGCCCTGCTGCACGAGGACGCCACGCTCTCCATGCCGCCGTACGAGCTGTGGCTGCGCGGCCATGAGGACATCCGCCAGTGGCTGGTGGGCCATGGCATCGGCTGCCGCGACTCACGGCTGGTCCCTACCGTGGCCAACGGCCTGCCCGCCTTCGGCCAGTACCGTCCGAGCGGCCCCGACGGCCGCCATGAGCCATGGGCGCTTCAGGTCCTCGAGATATCAGGGGGCCGGATCACCGGGCTCAACTCCTTCCTGGACACCGAGCGCCTCTTCCCGCTGTTCGGCCTCCCCGCCCAGCTCGAGCCCGAGGGCGTGGCCTGAGGCCAGGGCGTGCCCTGACGCCGCGGGGGTCGTCAGGGCCTCGTCCAGCCCCGTCCAGGTGAGCAGCCGCCGTAGCTCACCGCAGGCGTTGCGGAGCTGGAGCCCGCGCCCCAGTCGGCCGGCGGTCAGCCGCAGCCGGGCCAGGGCCTCGACCACGGCCAGGTCCGGCCGGCCCACCCCGCCCACGTCCACGGTGACCGGCCCGGGACCGGCCCGGCGCGCCAGCGCGGACAGTCGTTCGCACAGCCGCTCCACCTCGGCGCGGGTGACCGGCCGGCCCAGGATCAGCACGGCCGGGGACGGCGGGGCCGGGGGCGGCGTGGGCGGCTTCTCGGGCTCGGGACGGGCCAACGTCCACCTCCTGTCGTGGTGTTCACCGGTGAAGACCGCCCGGCTGAGGAAAAGTCATCGGCCGCGCCCCTCCGGCCGCGCCCCGCGATGCCGCCGCCTCGCGCCCGCACGACTGTGGTGCACAGCCGTCAGGGGCCGTGCACCGCAGTCCGTTCGCCGCCGGGGTGGCGGGGTCAGTTGTTCTGGATGAACTGCTTCGCCAGACCGTCGCCGACCGACACGGCCTTGTCGTGGTTCTCGATGGGGGAGACGGAGGAGTTCTTGAAGACGATGTACGTCACCCCCGATTCGGCACCGCCGGTCTCCGGGTTGGGGTCGATGCCGAGCGCGTTGGCCGTGGCGTAGGACGCCTCACCGATGATCTTCGTCGGCCCGGTGTCGCCCACCACCGCGTACTCCACCTTGTTGTTGTAGATGACCGCGACCACACCGCCGCCCTTGATGCCGGACTTGGTGTAGTCCCAGGTGGAACTCGGGCTCGGCACCACGACATACGGCAGCTTGTCGGCGACGAGGGGCTTGCCGTCCGACTGGTGGAAGGCGGTGTCGTCCTGGAACCACGGGTCGGTGTCCCCATTGCACCGGGAGGTCACCTGGCCATCGCAGTCGATGTCCATGTCGGCCTTCCAGAAGACCGCCCCATTGGCACCGCAGACCGGGATGTTGGCCGATGTCTCGTCATCGGTGCGGTACTTGCCGCTGGATATCTGTGAACAGCCCTGCACCTTGGCGAGCAGTTGCGCCGCGGTGACCGTGCCCTCCTTGGCGGACGCGGGGGCCGGCGCGGGGCCCCGGGTGGTGGCGTGGGCGCCGGCGGTGACGGAGCCGGCCAGCAGTCCGGCCGCGGCGAGTACGAAAGCGAAACGCTTGGGCATAGGACACCCCTTTGTTAGGAACCTTTCCTAACCTCGTCGGCATCCTGGCGAGTTGATAAGCTCATGTCAATACGCCCGCCCCGGGAAAACCCATGCGTGATACCGCGCGAATCGGCGTCGTTCGGAACACCCCCCGGCAGGGGTTCTCAGTGCGTGGCCCGCACCAGCTTCAGCAGCCGGGTCACCTCGCGCGCCACCGCGTCACGCCCGGCCGCGAAATAGCGGCGGGGGTCGACCAACTCGGGGTGGCCCGCGAGATGGTCGCGGATCGCCCGGGTGAAGGCCACATTCAGATGGGTGGCGATGTTCACCTTCGTCAGCCCCGCCTCCACGGCCCGGGTCAGATCCGCCTCGGGCACCCCGGAGGAGCCGTGCAGCACCAGCGGTACGGGCACGGCCGCGCGCAGCGCCGCGACCAGCGGCAGATCCACCACCGCGGCCTTGACGACCATGGCGTGCGAGGTGCCCACCGCGACCGCGAGCGCGTCCACGCCCGTCGCCGCCACATAGGCGGCGGCCTCGGCCGGATCGGTCCTGGCGCCCGGTGCGTGGACCCCGTCCTTGCCGCCCACCTCGCCCAACTCGGCCTCCACCCACACCCCGTGGGCATGGCAGCCGGCCGCCACCTCGGCGGTGGCCGCCACATTGCCGTCGTACTCCAGGGCCGAGGCGTCGAACATCACCGAGCCGAAGCCGAGGTCCACCGCCTCCCGCACCAGCTCCGGCCCGGTGGCGTGGTCCAGATGCACGGCCACCGGCACCCGCGCCGCGCGGGCCACCTCCACGGTCGCCCGGCCGATGGCGGCGAGGGCCCCGTGATACCGCACCGCGTTCTCGCTGATCTGAAGGATCACCGGCGCGCCCGCCGCCTCCGCCCCGGCCACGATCGCCTGGGCGTGCTCGATCTGGATGACATTGAACGCACCCGCGCCGAGTCCGGCGCGTGCGGCCGTCCCGACGATCTCCCCGGTGGCCACCAGCGGCATCTACCGGCTCCTTCCGCCTGCTTCCGTGTTCGTTCGGGTTCCGTGTTCGTGCGTTCCGTCCGCCCCGGCTCAGCCGAGGATCACCGAGCGGGTGAGATGGCGCGGCTCGTCGGGGTTGAGTCCGCGCGTCGCCGCGATCGCGACCGCGAGCCGCTGCACCACCACCAGTTCGGCCAGCGGGTCGCGGCCGAAACCGGCGACCCGGCCGCCGGTGCGGGTGATCTCCTGGTCCGCCACATCCGACGCCCCCTCGCCCAGCCACCACACCACGCTCCGCGGGCCGGTCACGCTGATCGGGCCGTGCCGGTATTCCTTGGCCGGATATGCCTCGGTCCACGCCCCCGCCGCCTCGCGCATCTTGAGCGCGGCCTCCTGGGCGACCCCGTAGGTCCAGCCCCGCCCGAGGAAGGTGAACTGCCCGGCGTCCACGAGCGCCCCGGGCAGCGGCTCGGCGAGCGCCGCCTCGCCGTCCGCCTCCAGGTGCTCCAGATCCGCGCCCAAGTGGGCCCGGAGCAGGGCGAGTTCGGTGGTGGCCCAGCGGGTCTGCACCACCGAGCGCTCATCGGCGAAGTCGAGTACGACCGCGGCGTCCGCGGCGCCCACGACCGGGGAGTCGGGGACCGCCGTGATGACGGTGGTGGGCACCCGGCCGCGCACCGCGCCGAGCAGCTCCAGCACCTCGGTCGTGGTGCCGGACCGGGACAGTGCCACCACCCGGTCGTAGGCGCGGCCGGCCGGCATCTCCGACGCGGCGAACGCGTCCGTCTCGCCCTGGCCCGCCGCCTCGCGCAGCGCCGCGTACGACTGGGCGATGAACCACGAGGTGCCGCAGCCGACGACGGCGACCCGCTCACCCGGCCTGGGCAGCGCCGCCCGCACGGGCCCCTCCGGATCCCGGGCCAGGGCGATGGCGCGCCGCCAGCAGTCGGGCTGGCTCGCGATCTCGGCCTCGGTGTGGCGCATGGGACTCCCCTCGTCGCACGGATGATCCGAGCACTTTTCATGTGCGGAATTGTTTCGTATGGGCAGATAATGCGCAGGATCACGCATGAAAGTCCAGAGCCGATGTGCGCGGGGTAGGGTGATCGACGTGAAACGGCCCGAGCGCTGGAACGCCCTGCTGGATCTGCTGACCAGGGACGGCAGAATCGATGTGGAAGAGGCGGCCGCCGAGCTGGCGGTGTCCGCCGCGACCATCAGGCGCGACCTGGATGAGCTCGCTCAGCAGCAGATGCTGACCCGTACCCGCGGCGGTGCGGTCGCGCACAACCTCTCGTACGACCTTCCGCTGCGCTACAAGACCGCCCGGCGCGCCTCGGAGAAGCAGCGGATCGCCGCGGCCGCGGCCCGCCTGGCCGAACCGGGCTCGATCGTGGGTCTCAACGGCGGGACGACCACCACCGAGGTCGCCCGCGCCATCTCCCTGCGCGGCGATCTGTCCGCCCCGGGCGGCGGCCCGGCCGTCACGGTCGTCACCAACGCCCTGAACATCGCCAGTGAGCTGGCGGTGCGACCCCAGGTCAAGATCGTGCTCACCGGCGGGGTGGCCCGTCCGCAGTCCTTCGAGCTGATGGGGCCGCTGGCCACCGGAGTGCTGGGCCAGGTGTCGCTGGATCTGGCGATCCTCGGCGTGGACGCGCTGGACACGGTCCAGGGCGCGACCGCCCACCATGAGGGGGAGGCCAGCATCAACCACCTCATGGCCGGGCGGGCGGCCCGGGTGGTGGTCGTGGCCGACAGCTCCAAGCTGGGCCGCCGGGCGTTCGCCCGGATCTGCGCGCTGGAGGATATCGATGTGCTGATCACGGACACCGGCGCCGATGCGGAGCTGGTCGCTCCGTACACCGAGGCCGGTGTCCGCGTGATCAGGGCCTGACGCGCCGTATGCTCCTGACGTGCCGTACGGTCCTGAAGTGCCGGACGGGCCCGAAGTGGCCGACCGGCCCGAAGCGCCGGACGCCTGCGCCTACGCCTTGGCCGCGGCCAGCAGGGCGGCCACCCGCTCGACGGCGAACGCGTAGCCCTGCACACCGCATCCGGCGATCACTCCGTTGGCCAGCGCCGAGACATAGGAGTGGTGCCGGAACGTCTCCCGCTGGTGGATGTTGGAGATGTGCACCTCCACGATCGGCAGACCGTCGCAGGTCGCCAGGGCGTCCCGCAGCGCGACGGAGGTGTGGGAGTAGCCCGCGGGGTTGATGATGACCGCCGCGTGGTGCTCTCGCGCCTCATGGATCCAGTCGATGAGCTGCCCCTCGTGGTTGCTCTGCCGGCAGTCGGTCGTCAGACCGTGCGGCGCGGCGGTCACGGCGACCAGCTTCTCGATGTCGGCCAGGGTGTCCGTGCCGTAGATCTCGGGTTGCCGACGGCCCAGGAGATTCAGATTCGGCCCGTTCAGGACCATGATCGTGGAACGGTCGCGCACGGGGGTGTTCGCCATGGCGTGGTGGTCCTTCCTGGGCGGTCGGTACATCGAGGGCGGTTCACCGGGGACACCGGCCCGCGACGCATCGTAGATCAGGGATATGACACCACCGTCGACGGCACGGTGGAGGTGCCCGATGTGGGAGATCCTATGTCGTTGATGACGCGCTCGTACTGGCCCTGACCGCCGAGCGAGACCACCAGCAGATTGTGGAACTTCACCCCCGACGCGTTCGGGGCGGCGAAGCCGTGGTGCTGCACGATGCTCGGGTCGACGTTGTAGTAGCAGTAGCTGCCGAGCCCCCATCCCTCGTGCGTGGTCACCGAATCGGCCACCTTGTAGGCCGCGTAGCCCTTGATGGAGCCGTTCTGGATGGCCGCCTGGTTCGGGGCGTCGTACGCCTTCTCGTTCTGGAAGAAGATGGTGCGGCCCCGCTGCCCGAACCACTGCACGTCGTACTTGTTGAAGTGCTCCACGAACAGCCCCGTGGCGAGGACGTCGTCGCCGTTGACCCGGACTCCGTAGTCGGCGCGGTTGGTCTCCCAGCCGACCCCGTCACCGTGGTCGGCGCGCCAGACCCAGGTGTGGTCGACGATGGTGTGACGGCTGTTGATCACCATGCTGGTGGTGGCCTTGCCGGGGCCCGCGCCGCCGATGCGGATGAACACGTCCTGGACGGTGGTGGGGTTGGCCGAGTGGTCGGCCGAGGCTCCCGCCGGGCCGACCTCCAGGAGGGTGGCGGAGTTGACCGGTCCGGCGTCGATGAGGAAACCGGCCAGCCGCACCCCGTCCACATCGGCGACCTTCAGCGCGGTGGCGCCGTTGTCGGGGATGAGCGTGGCGTAGCCGAGCCCGAGGACGACGGTGTTCGCCCGGTTCACCCGGATCGGCTGGTCGAGGTGGTAGATCCCCGGGGTGAGCAGCAGTTGGAGCCCCTGGGCGAGCGCCTCGTTGAGGGTGGCCGCGGTGACGCCGGGCTTGGCCACGTAGAACTGCGACAACGGCAGCGAGGTGCCTCGGGGGGTGCCATTGCCCCAGGTGACCCCGCGGGCGTTGGTCCGCTTCTCGGGCAGGAAGACCCGGTACTCGCTGCCGTTGAGGTACAGGAACGGCTTCTCCCGGGAGACGGGGGTGGTGTCGAGCGTGGTGTACGGCGGGTTCGGGAAGCTCTGCCCGGGCGCGCCCTCCACCCCGGAGAACACCATGTTCCACACGCCGTTGAGCCAGCTTCCGATCGCGCTGTCGCGGGTGTACCACTGCTGCTGGGAGTACGGTCCGACCTGGCCGTCGATGCGGCTGTCCGCGATATAGCCGCCGCTCGCCCAGCCGTAGCCGTTGGGGGAGAGGTTGAGCCCGCCGCGCACGTGCATCCGCCGGAAGGGCGCCGCCTGCGCCACCGCCCAGCGGTTGGTGCCGTTGACCGGGACGACCGCGAGGTTCTCCGCCGAACGCCAGAAGTTCTGGGTGGCATTGCCGTTGAACCACCCGGCGTCCACCGTGATGTCGCCGTTGATGGTCGTGTCGTCGGGGGACAGCCCCAGCCCGGCGATGGAGGTGTAGAAGCCGATCTGGGCGTTGAGCCCGCTGTAGGAGCCGGGCTTGAACAGCAGGGCGTAGCGCCCGGTGCCGAACTGCGCCGACTCCTGCTTCTTGAACACCTCGTCCAGCTTGGCCTGGATACCGGGCGTGGACGGGGCGAAGACGATGACGTTCGGGCCGAGGTCGCCGCCGCCCGGCAGCGCCCGCGGGCTCTTTCTCCGGCCCGCGGGGGCGGCCGACGCGGGAGTGGCCAGGCCGGCGAGGGCGGGGGCCGATGCGACGGC
>NZ_JAHLEM010000721.1 GCF_018883605.1 Streptomyces niphimycinicus
CCGCGCGGTGGCCGCGGCGGGGCCGGGGCGGGTGCTGCGCTGCCCCAGGCCCGGCTGTGTCCGGCAGGGCCATGTCTGGCTGATCCGGCCCGGCGGCCCGCTCACCGACAGCCGTACCCTGCGCGCCGCCCTGGAGGAGGCCACCGACCGGCCCGGCCTCCCGGACGCGCTGTTCCGCTAGGCGCTCCGCTGGAAGTGTCGCGATGCGTTGTCGGCCGACTGCGGCGCCGTCGTGGCTGGTTCCACGCGGCGGAGCCGCATATCGACACAGCCGCGGCGGAGCCGCATATCGACACGGCCCCGCGCCCCTTCGGGGCGCTGCCCGAACCGCAGCGGACTTCCTCCGACCTGCTCAGGCCCTGTCCGGTGGACCTCGGCGCCTCGCCATCAGCGATGGGCGCCGCGGGCCCGTGACGGTCCGCCGGACAGGGGGCTAGGCCGCGGGCGCCGGGGCGAAGGCGGCGCGGTGTGCCTCGGCGAAGGCGCGGAAGGAGCGCGGAGCGCGCCCGGTGACCCGCTGGACGGTGTCGGTCGTCCGGTCCTCCGCGCCGTGCCGGATGTCCTCGTCGAGCCCGGCGAGCACCGCGGCGAACTCCGACGGGATCCCCATCGCCGTCAGCCTCTCCCGCAACTCCCCGGGCTCCACCGCGACATGGCGGGTCGGCCGCCCGGAGACCTCTGCCACGATGCGCGCCGCCTCCGCGTAGCCGAGCGCCTCGGGACCGGTGATGACGTGGTCCGTGTTGTGCGGGCGCTCGTCCAGCAGGGCGCGGGTGGCGACGGCGGCGATGTCCGTCGCGTCGACGAAGGCCACCTTGCCGTCCCCGGTGGCGGTGACGATCTCGCCGTCGCCGCGGATGGCATGGGCCACCGCATGGTCACCGGTGAAGTTCTGCATGAACCACGAGGGCCGCAGCACCGCCCACTGTGGAACGGTCTCCTTCACCAGCGCATGCAGCGCGCCGAGGCCCGTGGGTGCGTCGGCGACCGCGGAGGAGCTCAGCAGCACCACCCGTCGTACGCCCTGGGCGACAGCGGTGTTCAGGAACGGCTCGATCACGGGACGCGGCTCGGCCACCCCGAGGGGCGAGACGAGATAGATCCGCTCCACGCCCTCCAGCGCCGCCGCATGGCCGGCCGGGTCGTGCCAGTCGAACCGGACGGCCTCGCTCACCCCGGCCGCTGCCGCCGCCTCGGGCCGCCGGGTGGCGGCCAGCGCCCGCGTGCCCTCCGCACGCACCATCCGCAGCACCTTGGAGCCGGTGTTCCCGGTGGCGCCGAGGACCAGAACGGTGGGTTCAGCCATTGGTCCGGTCCTCCTCGGCGCCGAAGTCGACTTCGCTGAGCATCAGCGGATTCCAGTAGTCGCGGTACGAGGCGATCTCGCCGTCCCGGACGGTGATGACGGCGACGTACGAGGGGCGGAGCGGGCGGCCGGACGAGACGGCCACGGCGTCCATCGAGAACTCCACGATCAGCACCTCGGGGTCCTCGGTGCGATGGATGACCTGATGCGCGACGGCGCGCAGATCGATGTGGTCGGCGTAGTCCCGCACGTACTCGCGCACGGCCGCACGCCCCTCCAGCAGCCGCGGCCGGTCGGCCGGGGCGAAGGGGAACTCCATGGTGCCGTCGACGGCCCACAGATCCGCGAATCCCATCATGTCGTGGTCGAGCAGCAGTTCCTTCGCCCGCTCGAACACCTTGATGCGGTCATCCATGACGTACTTCCTTCTCGCAGGGTCATGCCACAATCAACGGACGGAACGGTACCGTCCCGTCCGCATATCATAGAACGAGACGGTACCGTCCTGTCCATCTGTTAATCTTGACGCCATGTCGGACACCAACCGGCGCCCCCCGAGCGGCGCCGCCACCCTGCGTGCGGACAAGACCGCCGCCATCGCCGAGGCCGTTCTGGACGAGCTCGCGGAGCATGGATACGGCCGGCTGTCGATGGAGGCCGTGGCCAAACGGGCCGGAGTGGGCAAGAGCGCCCTGTACCGGCGGTGGCCTTCCAAGCAGCGGATGGTCATCGCGGTCGTGTCGGAGCTGAGCGTCGCCCTGGTCGAGGAGCCCGACACCGGATCCCTGCGCGGCGATGTGCTGGCCGCACTGCACGCGGTCGCCGACTGGCTGACCCATCCGCGGTTCTCGCGGATCCTGCCGGACCTGATCGCCGAGGCGCAGCGGGACGAGGAGCTGTTCCAGGCCCTGGCCCGCTGCGTCGGCGAGCCGCGGCGCGCCCGCGCCATCGGCCTGCTGGACCGGGCGACCGAGCGCGGTGAGCTGCCGCGGGACCTCGACCGCGAGCTGGCGCTCGATCTGCTCGGCGGGCTGGTCTACTGGCGCGTCTCGGCCCGTGGGGCGGTCCTGGAGCCCGGCTACTTCGAGCGCGCCGCCGATATGGCGCTGCGGGCCCTGGGCGCCCGGCCGCGCGGGAGTGACGGCGCCGCGCGGGAGTGACGGCGCCGCGCGGGGAGTGATGGCGCCGCGCGGGGAGTGACGGCCTGCGCGGGGCCGAGGGCGTACGGGACGCCAAGGTAGCCGGGCGCCACCTTGACGAGGCTCCTCTCCACCGGGCGTCTCCTCCGGATGGGCCGGAGAACAGGGCATGGCGGTGCGCGGCCGCGCATCATCGCTTAGTGACGAGCGGTGGTGAGCCGCCGCGCGTCCTCGACCCTAGGAGCCCCCATGTCTACCGGCCTCTCCGTCCATATCGGACTCAATCAGGTCGACCCCGCCGTGTACGACGGCTGGAGCGGTGAGCTGGGCGCCTGTGAGCAGGACGCCGTCGACATGGCAGGGATCGCCGACGCCGCGGGGTTCGATGTGACCGACCCGCTGCTGGGCCCGGCCGCCACCGCGGAGACGGTCACCGCCACCCTGGAGGCCGCGGCCGGGCGGCTGGCCGAGGGGGACATCCTCTTCCTCACCTACTCGGGCCACGGCGGTCAGGTGCCCGACCTCAACCATGACGAGACCGGGGACCGGCTCGACGAGACCTGGGTGCTCCACGACCGGCAGTTGGTCGACGACGAACTGTTCGAGCTGTTCGGCAAGTTCGCCAGGGGGGTGCGGATCTGGCTGCTCTCCGACAGTTGCCACAGCGGCACCGTGGCCCGGCGGCTGCCCGAGATGCTCAGCGCCCAGGAGCTGGACCGGCGGTTCAGCACCGCCGATCCCGCGGAGGTCGGCCGCAGGATCCGGGCCATGCCCCAGTCGGTGCAGTCCGCCGTCTACCGGCGCGACCGGGACGCCTACGACCGCATTCAGAACACCCGTACCGCCAAGGACCGCGCCAAGATCGACGCCAGCGTGCTGCGGATCTCCGGCTGCCAGGACAACCAGACCTCCGCCGACGGGATCGTCAACGGCCTGTTCACCGCCACCCTGCTCGAGGTCTGGCGGGGCGGTGCCTTCGCGGGCAGCTACCGCGGACTGCACCGGGAGATCGTCAAGCGGATGCCGCCCGACCAGACGCCCCACCTCTTCCAGGTGGGTGCGCCGAACTCCGCATTCGCCCGGCAGCGGCCCTTCACCATCTGAACCGGGATCTGTAGCGTGCCCGCGTCATACCCGTGTGCGGCGGCCCGCCGAGCGAGGTATGACAGTAGAAGGGCACGGCGAGCCGGTGAGGTGCCGGTATGACCACGCATGACCGTGTTGACCAGGAGGACGAGGCGGGTATCGGCAGCATGGCGACCGCCTCGGGAGGTGTGCTCGATCTGCTGCGGGTCGCCGCCGTGGCGCTGGACGTCGAGGGGCGGATCGCGCTGTGGAGCCCGGAGGCCGAGCAACTGTTCGGTTATCGCGCGGCCGAGGCGCTGGGGCGCCGCGCCGACAAGCTGCTGGTCCACCCGAAGGACCGGCGGGCGGCCGTGGAGCTGTTCGCACGCGTACGGGCCGGTGACACCTGGGCCGGCCTCTTCCCGGTCCGCCGCCGGGACGGCTCCACCCTGAAGGTGGAGTTCCACACCATGGGCCTGCGCGACGCCCACGGCGAGGGCTACGCGCTCGGGCTGGCCGCCGACGAGGGGACCGTACGGCGGCTGGAGACCGATCTGGCCGTATCCGGCTTCCTGATCGGACAGTCGCCCGTGGGGCTCGCGGTGTTCGACACCGAGCTGCGCTGGCTGCGCGCCAACCCGGCCCTCCAGCAGATGAACTCCATCCCCGAGCCCCAGGTGCGCGGCCACCGCCTCGGGGAGGTGCTGCCCGGGCTCGACGTCGAGGCCATCGAGGCCGCCATGCGGCATGTGCTGGAGTCCGGTGAACCGCTGCTGGACCAGCAGAGCATCGGCCGGACCCCCGCCGACCCCGACCATGACCACGCCTGGTCGGAGTCGTACTACCGGCTGGAGGACCCCAGCGGCCGGATCCTGGGCGTCGCCGTCTCCATCATGGACATCTCCCGGCGCCACCGGGAGACCAGCGAGATCGCCGAGGCGCGCGAGCGGCTGGCCGTGATCGCCGACGCCAGCGTCCGCATCGGCACCACGCTGGATCTGCGGCAGACCGCCCAGGAACTCGCCGATGTGACCGTGCCCCGGCTCGCCGACCTCGCGGCCGTCGACGTCCTGGACTCCGTGGTGCACCGCGAGGCCACGCCCCGGGTGTGGGCCGACGGCTCCGCCCGCTTCCGGGCGCTCGCCGTCGCCGCCGGCTACCCCACCGAGGCCGTCCACGCGGCGGACCCGGTCGGCGAGATCGCCCACTACGAACCCACCCGGCTGATCACCCAGTGCGTCCGCGAGGCCCGGCCGATCCTGGTGCCGCACGTGACCGAGCAGGACGTACGCCGGATCGCCCGGAACGACGACGCCGCCCGGGTGCTGCTGCGCGAGGGCGTGCACTCCTACATCGCCGCCCCGCTGATCGCCCGCGGCAGTGTGCTCGGCACCCTCAGCCTGCACCGCACCATCAACCCCCGGCCGTTCGACGAGGAGGACCTCACCCTCGCCTGCGAACTGGCCATCCGCGCCGCCCTGTGCATCGACAACGCCCGGCTCTACGCCCGCGAACGCGACGCCGCGCTCACCCTCCAGCGCAGCCTGCTCTCCCAGCAGCCACGCGATCTGGAGGGCCTGGAGATCGCCTCCCGGTATCTGCCCGCGGTCAGCGCCGCCGGCGGCGACTGGTTCGATGTGCTGCCGCTCCCGGACGGCCGGGTCGGGCTGGTGGTCGGCGACGTCATGGGCAAGGGCATCCACGCCGCGGCGATCATGGGCCAGTTGCGCACCGCCACCCGGGCCTTCTCCCGGCTCGATCTGCCCCCGGCCCAGGTGCTGTGCCATCTCGACGAGATCACGCCCAGCCTGGGGGAGTCCATCGCCACCTGCCTCTACGCGGTCTGCGATCCGCGCACCGGGCGGTGCGAGATGTCCACCGCCGGCCATCTGCCACCGGTGCTGGTGCAGCCCGGCGGCGAGGCCGAGCTGATCGACATCCCCACCGGCGCACCACTGGGCGTCGGCGGCGTCCCCTTCGCCTCGGTGGAGCGGGAGCTGGCCGAGGGGGCGCTGCTGGCCCTGTTCACCGACGGCCTGGTGGAAAAGCGCCATCAGTCCATCGACGTCGGACTGCACACCCTGGTCCAGTTGCTGCGCCGCCACCAGGGCCCGCTGGAGCGGATCTGCGACCAGGTGCTGGCCGCGCTGCACGGGGCGCCGGACGACGATGTGGCCCTGCTGCTGGCCCGGCTGCGCAGCCCGCGCCTGCCGGAGACGTCCCTGGTTACCGTGGAAGGTGGCTGAAGAAGGGCCGGCACATCACCCACCCCATCGATGAAACCACGTCCCGATGGCTCAGCTCGCCCGCCGCTTCACCGTAGTGACCGCCCTGGTGGCCGTAGCCCTGGGAACCACGGCCTCCCTCGCCGGCGCCGCTGAGCCGCCGCACCCCAGGCCCACCCCCAAGGTCGCGGTCATCGGCACCGGAGGCACCATCGCGGGCGTCAGCAAGTCCAAGGTGTCCTTCGACGACTACGAGGCGGGCAAGCTCCGGGTGTACCGGCTGGTCAACGACCTCAGGCCCGAGGTGAACCGGATGTGGTCACCACCGGCACCGACACCATGGAGGAGTTCGCCTACTGGCTGGACCTGACCGTCCGCAGCGACAAGCCCGTAGTGCTCACCGGCGCCATGCGGCCCTGGACAGTGGTCGGCTCCGACGCCCCGGCCAACCTCTACAACGCGATCCACCTCGCCGCCGGCGGGCGCACCACCTGCTTCGGCACCGTGGTGATGCTCAACGACCAGATCCACGCCGCCCGCGAGGTGCGCAAGTCCGACCCCCTGCGGCTGAACGCGTATCGCAGCGGCAGCAGCGGTGAACTCGGCGTCATCGACCAGAACCACATCCGCGTCAACCGTGCGCCGGCCCGGGTCGAGCAGTGCGGCAAGCCCGCCTGGAAGACCCCGTTCGACCTCGACCGGATCGCCCGGCGGCCACTGCCCAACGTCGACATCGCCTACAGCTACCAAGGCGCCGGACCCCAGGCCATCAAGGCGTTCGCCGACGCCGGGGCGAAAAGGATCGTCACCGCGGGCACCGGCGCGGGCGGCCTCTCCCCGGCCATGACCGAGGCCCGGGACGACGCCGTCAAGAACGGGGTGGTCATGGTCTCCGCCTCGCGCACCGGCTCCGGCGCGGTCTACGACCCCGGTGTCCACCGCGTCATCGGCGCCCAGGACCTGACCCCGCAGAAGGCCCGGCTGCTGCTGCTTCTCTCGCTCGCCACCACCCATGACGAGCATCGGATCCAGACGTGGTTCCACACCCTGGGCACCGGCCAGTTCACGGCCCGTCCTCAGGGTGCGGCGGAGCTGCCGCGGAATGTGGCGCGGTAGGCGCTCGGTGACACCCCGAGGGCGGTGTGCAGATGCTGCCGCAGCGAGGCGGCGGTGCCGAACCCCGCGTCGGCCGCGATCCGGTCCACCGGCAGATCGGTCTCCTCCAGCAACTGCCGGGCGCGCTCGAGGCGCCGCTGGGTCAGCCACTGCACCGGGGTCATCCCCACTTCCTCCCGGAACCGCCGGGAGAAGGTCCGTACGCTCATCGACTCCCGCTCGGCCAGCTCCCGCAGGGTCGGCGGACGGTCGAGCCGGGTCAGCGCCCAGGCGCGGGCCGCGCCGGTGGAGCCGCCGCGCTGCTCCGGCACCGGCCGCCGGATGAACTGCGCCTGGCCGCCGTCGCGATGCGGGGCCACCACCGAGCCGCGGGCGACCTCGCCCGCCACCGCCGCGCCGTGGTCGCGCCGGATCATATGCAGGATCAGATCGATACCGGCGGCGTCCCCGGCCGAGGTCAGCACCTCGCCCTCGTCCGCGTAGAGCACGTCCGGGTCGAGCGCGACGGCCGGGAACAGCTTCCGGAACCGGTCGGCCTCCTGCCAGTGGGTCGTCGCCCGGCGCCCGTCCAGCAGCCCCGCGGCCGCCAGCACGAACGCCCCCGTGCAGATCGAGGCGATCCGGGCGCCGGGGCGGATCCGGGCGAGGGCGACGGTGAGCGGGGCGCCCAGGCGGCCCTCGGTCTGTGGCTCGTCCGGTTCATTGGCGGCCGGGACGAGCACGGTGTCGGCCTCGGCCAGCGCCTCCGGACCATGCGCCACCCGCATCGTGACGTCGGAGTCGGTGCGCACCTCACCGGGGGCCGGCGCGCAGGTCACCACCTCGTACAGCGGCTCACCGGCGGCCGATACGGCCCGGCCGAACAGCCGGTGCGCCATGCCCAGCTCGAACGGCAGCAGCCCATGGCGCACCAGCACCGCCACCCGATGGCGGCCGGGGTGAGCGAAGACGGACATGGCGCGATTCTCGCAGCCGCCGAGGATCCGGCCATCACTTCTCGGCCCGGCCCATCACTTCTCGGCCCGGCCCGTCACTTCTTGGCCCGGCTCGGCTGCACCCGCCTCGGCTCGCCCGCCATCTTCGGATGCTCCGGCGGATAGGGGAGGTCGCCGAGCCCGTGCTCCCGCTCGTCCCGCGTGGCCAGCTCCAGCGCGGACTCCAGGCGGAAGGCGTGCTCGTCCATGTCCGCGTGCAGATCGCCCAGCTCGCGGTAGCGCACCGGCATGGTGGCCAGGTCGAAGTCGCGCGGCCGGGCGTCGGGGACCTCCTCCCAGCGCAGCGGCGCGGAGACCGGGGCATGGGGGCGGGGGCGTACCGAGTAGGCGCTGGCGATGGTGCGGTCCCGGGCCGTCTGATTGTAATCTACAAAGATCTTTTGGCCGCGCTCCTCCTTCCACCACTTGGTGGTCACCCGCTCCGGGGCCCGCCGCTCCAGCTCCCGCGCGATCGCGATCGCGGACCGCCGCACCTGGGTGAAGGTCCACTCGGGTGCGATCGGGACGAAGACGTGCAGCCCCCGGCCGCCCGAGGTCTTGGGCCACCCGCGCAGCCCCAGCCCGTCCAGCACCTCGCGCAGCTCCTGCGCGGCCCGTACCGCGTCCTCGTAGTCGGTGCCCGGCTGGGGGTCGAGATCGATCCGCAGCTCATCGGGGTGTTCGGTGTCCCCGCGCCGCACCGGCCACGGGTGGAAGGTCAGGCTGCCCAGATTCGCCGCCCACACCACGGCCGCCGTCTCGGTGGGGCAGATCTCGTCCGCGTGCCGCCCGCTGGGGAAGGCGATACGGCCGGTCGGAATCCACTCCGGGAGGTTCTTCGGGGCCCGTTTCTGGAAGAACGACTCCCCGTCGACCCCGTCCGGATAGCGCTCCAGCGTCGTCGGCCGGTCCCGCAGCGCCCGCAGCGCGCCCTCGCCGACCGCCAGGTAGTAGCGGGCGAGGTCCAGCTTGGTGAACCCGCGCTCCGGGAAGTACACCTTCCCGGGGTTGGTCACCCGCACCGTGCGACCGCCGACCGTGAGCTCCACCGACTCTGCCATACGGCCACGCTAGGCCCGCCCGCCCGAGGCCGCCTCCCGGCGGGCGCGCGGCCCGCCACGGGAGCACAATCGGACATCATGGACCTTCCGGTGATGCCTCCCGTCGAGCCGATGCTGGCCAAGGCCGTGGCCACGATCCCGCCCGGGATGCGCTACGAGGGCAAATGGGACGGCTTCCGGGCCATCGTCTTCCGCGACGGGGACGAGATCGAGATCAGCAGCCGCACCACCAAGCCGCTCACCCGCTACTTCCCCGAACTGGCCGAGGCGCTGCTCGCCAACCTGCCGCCGCGCTGCGTCCTGGACGGCGAGATCGTCATCGTGCGCGGCGGACGGCTGGACTTCGACGCCCTGCTGGAGCGGATCCACCCCGCCGACTCCCGGGTGCGGCTGCTGGCGAAGAACACGCCCGCCAGCTTCGTCGCCTTCGACATCCTCGCCCTCGGCGACGCCTCGCTGCTGGACACCCCGCTCAGCGAGCGCCGCGAGGCGCTGACCGAGGCGCTGCGCGACGCCCGGGACCCGGTGCATCTCGCCCCCTGCACCGACGATCTCGACGTGGCCCGGCAGTGGTTCGAGAGTTACGAGGGGGCGGGGCTCGACGGCGTCGTGGCCAAGAGCCCCGACCTGCGCTACCGACCCGGCGAGCGGGTGATGGTCAAGGTCAAGCACGAGCGCACCGCCGACTGTGTGGTGGCCGGGTACCGCGTCCACAAGTCCGGCCAGGGCGTGGGCTCGCTGCTGCTCGGCCTCTACGACGCCACCGGCCGGCTCCAGCACGTGGGCGTCAGCGCCGCCTTCACCGCGCGCCGCCGCCAGGAGCTGCTGGCCGAGCTGGAGCCACTGGCCATGGAGACCGTCGAAGGCCATCCGTGGGCCGACTGGGCGCGCGAGGAGGCCCATGCCAAGGGCCGGATGCCGGGCGCGCCCAGCCGCTGGACCGGGGTCAAGGATCTGTCGTGGCTGCCGCTGCGCCCGGAGCGGGTGTGCGAGGTGGCCTACGACCATATGCAGAGCGGCCGCTTCCGGCACACCGCCCGCTTCCGGCGCTGGCGGCCGGACCGGGAGCCCGGGCAGTGCACCTACGAACAGCTCGAGGAGCCGGTCTCCTACGATCTGCGCCAGGTGCTGGGGTCCGCCCCGGGCCCGTAGCCGCTAAACGCTCCGGGGGAAGTGTCGCGATTCGTCGTCGGCCGACTGCGGCGCCGTCGTGGCTGGTCGCGCCCGCGCGGCGGAGCCGCACATCGACACAGCCCCGCGCCCCTTTCGGGGCGCTGCCCGAACCGTAGCGGACTTCCGCTGACCTGCTCAGCCGCCATGCGTCACCGCTTGCCGCCCCGGGCCGGGTGCCTGGCCATCCGTGCGAACCAGTCACGTGCCACCTCGGCGGCCTCCTCCAGC
>NZ_JAHLEM010000722.1 GCF_018883605.1 Streptomyces niphimycinicus
TCGGGGCGCTGCCCGAACCGTAGCGGACTTCCGCTGACCTGCTCAGCCGCCATGCGTCACCGCTTGCCGCCCCGGGCCGGGTGCCTGGCCATCCGTGCGAACCAGTCACGTGCCACCTCGGCGGCCTCCTCCAGCGTTCCCGGCTCCTCGAACAAATGGCTGGCGCCGGGCACCACATGGATCTCGTGCGGGGCCACGAGCATGGCGGCCGCCTGCTGGTTGAGCCGCAGCACTTCGTGGTCGTCACCGCCCACGATCAGCAGCACCGGCGCCCGCACCCGGTTCAGGGCACCGCCCGCGAGATCGGGCCGGCCGCCGCGGGAGACCACGGCCGCGGCCCGTTCCGGCCGCTCCGCGGCG
>NZ_JAHLEM010000723.1 GCF_018883605.1 Streptomyces niphimycinicus
GGGGCCTGTGGCACGGTCCGTGGGAAGCTGCCGTTGAACGTCCGTGAGTGGACGTGTGAGTGTGGCGCTGTGCATGACCGCGATGTGAACGCGGCACGCAATATCCTGGCCGCCGGGCTGGCGGTGTCTGCCTGTGGAGACGGTGTGAGACCTCAACGGGAGTCCTCCCGGACGGGGCGGTCGTCGGTGAAGCAGGAACCCCAGCGGGCGACCGCTGGAATCCCCCGCCTTTAAGCGGAGGAGAAGTCAACTGGTCCTCGTTGGACAGCGCGGTGACCCTGACCGGCCACCCTGTCCCGCACTTCGACAGCAAGGCCGCCGTGGCCGCCCACATCGGCCTGATGCGGTCGGAGGAGATGCTCCGCCAGGAGACCGATGGCCGGTACACGAACCACGTGTCGGTGCTGACCACGGCGCCGTAAACGGGCGTCCCCAGCACCTACCTCCCGATGCCGCACGACGACCTGCGCGCTGCCGTCCCCGACTTCGGACACGACTACGTGGCGATGTTCCAGTTCTTCGCCGACCGGGACCTTTACACCCGCGACCGGGACATCACCCTTCTGCGCCGTCTGCACCCCGACTTGATGACCTTCGAGGACTGGCTGCGCCGCACCGGGTGGAGGGGTGCCTGACCACCGAGCTGTACGCCGTCAGCTCCCCGCCGCCGCGAACGGGACCTGGGCGGTGGGCTGTTCGGCGGTGGCGGGGGAGTGGAAGGGATGCGACCACAGCCCCTGCCGCAGCAGCAGGGGCAGGACGCCCTCGCCGAACCAGTACGCCTCCTCCAGATGCGGATAGCCGGACAGGATGAACTCGTCGATGCCGAGGCGGTGGTATTCGGCGATCCGCTCGGCGACCTCGGCGTGGCTGCCCACCAGAGCCGTGCCCGCGCCGCCACGCACCAGGCCCACCCCGGCCCAGATGTTGGGGTAGATCTCGAGGTTGTCCAGGCTGCCGCCGTGCAGGGCGAGCATGCGCTGCTGGCCCTCGGACTCGCTGCGGCCGAGCCCGGCCTGGATGGAGCGCACGGTCTCCGGGTCGAAGCCGTCGAGCAGTCGGCCGGCCTCGGCCCACGCCTGCCCGGCGGTGTCGCGGGTGATGACATGCAGCCGGATGCCGAAGCGGATCGTACGGCCCTGTTCGGCGGCGAGGGAGCGGATCCAGGCGATCTTCCGGGCGACCTCGGCGGGGGGCTCGCCCCAGGTGAGGTAGACATCCGAATGGCGGGCGGCGACCTGGCCCGCGGCGGGGGAGGAGCCGCCGAAGTACACCTGCGGGAGCGGGTCGGGGAGCCGGGCCAGCCTGGCGCCCTCGACATGGAGGTGCTCGCCGACGTGGTCGACGGTCTTGCCGTCCCACAGATCGCGGACGATGCCCAGGAACTCGCCGGTGCGGGCGTAGCGGGCGTCCTTGTCGAGGAAGTCGCCGTAGGCGCGCTGCTCATGGCTCTCGCCGCCGGTGACCACGTTGAGCATCAGCCGGCCGCCGGTCTGCCGCTGATAGGTGGAGGCCATCTGGGCGGCGAAGGTGGGCGAGAGGAAGCCGGGCCGGAAGGCCACCAGGAACTTCAGCCGCTCGGTGTGCTGGCTGACCATCGCGGTGGTCAGCCAGGCGTCCTCGCACCAGGCGCCGGTCGGGGTGAGAGCGCCTTCGAAGCCGAGGTGTTCGGCGGCGCGGGCGATCTGGGAGAGATAGCCGACGGATGGCGGGCGGTCCCCTCCGGCCGAGGTGACAGGGGTGCCATGGCCACCGCCGACGACATGGCGGCTGTCGCCGTTGGTGGGCAGGAACCAGTGGAAGGTGAGGGACATGGTGCGACTCCGATCAAGGGTGAGCAGGTGCTACAGGAGGCCGTGGCGGGGTGGTTTCGTGCCGTTCAGCACATAGCGGCCGATGTGCTGGACCTTCCAGCGGGCCGGGTCGTGCAGGGTGTGCGTACGGGCGTCCCGCCAGTGGCGGTGCAGGCCCAGGGCGTCCAGGGCCGAGCGGGTGCCGGACACCTCGAACAGCGAACTGCCCGTCTCCACCGCCGCGTTGGCCGCCGCCACCTTCGCCGCGGCCACCGCGATCGACGCCTCGGCCGCGGTGGCCGCGTCGAGGCGGCCACGGGCGGTGTCCACCGCCCGGGCGGCGGCGGACAGCAGGGCCTCTTCGGCACGCGGCAGCCTGCGCCGTGCGTCGCGCTCGGCGGCGCCGGTACGGAACTCCTCGGTCAGCGCCTCGGCCACCTTCAGCGCCTCGGCCACCTTCAGCGCCTCGGTGTCATCGGCGATGACATGGGCGGGCTCGGGCAGGGACGGCACGGTCAGCTCGCCGCGGCCAGGACGGTGCTGTGGCCGAGCGCCGCCGAGAACTGGTCGACGACCTGCTCCAGCGCCTCGGCGGCCCCCGCCGCCACGCTCACCCCGCCGTCCGGCTCCACCGTGATGTCCTTGTCCAGGGTGAACCAGCCCTGGACGATATGGGCCGCGCCCATGGAGGACAGCACCGGCCGCAGCGCGTAGTCGATGGCCAGCACATGGGCGGTGGTGCCACCGGTGGCCAGCGGCAGCACGGTCTTGCCCGCGAGCGCGTACTGCGGCAGCAGATCCAGCAGGGACTTCAGCAGCCCGGAGTAGGCGGCCTTGTAGACCGGTGTTCCCACGACCAGCCCGTCCGCCTGCTCGACCAGCGCCTTGGCCCGGACGATGGCCGGATGCGAGAAGTCCGCGCCGAGCAGCGCGGCGGCGGGCAGGGTGCGGACGTCGAGCGGCACCACCTGATGGCCCTGGGCGGTCAGCCGGGCGTCCAGGTGGCGCAGCAGCCGTGCGGTGCGGGAGGTGGCGGAGGGGGAGCCGGAGAGGGACAGTACGGTGGCCATGAGCAACCCTTCGTGATGCGGTCGAGGCGGTGGGATCGGGAGCCGGTGGGAACGGCGGCGGGAACGGCGGCGGCGGTCAGGACAGCGCGGGCACCGGCTCCGGTAGCTCCGCCTCCAGCTCGCGGACCAGCGGCAGCACCCGCTCGCCGAAGTACTCGACCTCCTCCAGGTAGTGCGGAAAGCCCAGCGGGAAGAGGTCCACGCCGAGCCGCTTGTAGGCGACTATGCGCTCGGCGATCTGCTCGGGGGTGCCGATCAGCCCCGTACGGAAGCCGTCGTTGTACTGGACCAGGTCCTCGAAGGAGGAGTCCTGCCACATGCCCTTGCCGTCGGCGGTGGACCGGCCCGCCTGCTGGACGGCGCCGCGGAAGCCGTCCACGGCCTCGGTGTCGGCCTTGGCGACGATCTCGCGGAGGGTCTCGCGAGCACGGCCAGATCGCGGTTGTAGTCGTAGCCCCAGTCGGTGCGCTGCTCGATGGTGCTGGCGACCAGTCCGCCGCTGACATTGGGCACCCAATAGGCGAAACGGAGGGGTTCTGCGGGCATCGGGAACTCCCGGTGGAGCGAATACGGGCATGACGAATCGGCGCCCCGGCGTCGAGCGGAATTCATCTGGGCGGGGGCGCGGAAAGACCGGGCAGCGTGAATGGGCGCCAAAGGCGGGGCAGCGCGGCCGCGTTTACTCGGTGGCGGCGGCCAAAAGCCTTTCCCGATCATGGGAGGCGGCGGGGAGCGAAGCGGAGGCGATCCCTCAGGGCTCGCTGGGACCCGGCGTCAGGTCAAGCCGGACAGCAACAGGACGCGCTGGAGACACGCGCGAGATCGACATGGCGTCGCCGCGTGAGGTCCTGTCGCTTCATGTCACCGATCCAACCAGGGAGAAGTCCTGCCGGTCAAGAAGGCCCGGGCGCCATTCCATATCCCGGACGCATGGGCCGCGCCGCGGAATTCCGCGGTGCCCGCTTCGAGATTACCCGGGACGCGGGCCGGGGAGTGAATCGGTATTCATGAGACCGTGATAGGGATCCCCTTGAAGCGGTCGCACCTGGCGGGCATGGTGCGCCGTGTGCGCATTGAACAGCTCGAATACATCGCCGCGGTCACCCGCCTCGGCTCACTCCGCCGCGCCGCCGAGGAACTGCATCTGTCCCAGCCGGCGCTCAGCGAGACCGTACGCAACCTCGAACGCGAACTCGGCGTGGATCTGCTGGAACGCAAGCGCTCCGGAGCCACGATCAGCGCGGAGGGGCGGGAGTTGCTGCCGCATATCGCCACCGTCATCGAGGCCGTCGACCGGCTGCGCGGCGCAGCCGGTGACCAGCACCGGGTCAGCCGGATGATCCGGCTGGGCACGGTCAACACCGCGACGGTCCCGCTGCTGATCCCGGCCGTCCGGGAGTTCCGCGCGACCCACCCGGTGACCCAGGTCGAGGTGGTGGGCGCGCAGCAGACCGAGATCCACCGGGCGCTGCTGGAAGGCAGCGTCGACCTGGGCCTGGTCAACTACCTCCGCGGGGACGACGTCCCGCCCGACCTCGAGACCACCGAGCTGCTGCGCGGCCGACCGGTGGTCTGTCTGCGCCCCGACAGCCCGCTGGCCGCCCGTCCGGCGGTGAGCGCGGCGGATCTGGCGGACGGGCGCGAACCGCTGATCGTGATGCGCTCCGGCTATCTCATGCACCGCTTCATCCACCGGCTGCTGGCCGGGCGCACCCCCTCCTTCTCGTACTCCACCGACGGCGCCGAAATGGGCAAGCTGATGGTGGCCGAGGGGCTCGGCGTCACCGTGCTCCCCGACTTCAGCGTCATCGGCGACCCCCTGGAGCGCGGGGGCACGATCACCCACCGGCCGCTCGCGGACGGCGAGGCCACCGAGGTGCTGCTGGTGATCCAGCGCCGCCGCTCGGGCTCCGTCCCGCGCGCCGTACGCGATCTGCACCAGCTCTTCGTACGGCGCGCGGGGACGCCTGCGGCTCCCTGAGCGCGGGCCCGGGGGCGTGGCGGCTCACCTGCGGTAGACGCGGGACGCGGTCACGGCGCGGGCCGGTCGTCGCGCCCCTGGCGGTCGCCGTGCTCCTGCTGGCCGTCGTGCTCCTGCTGGTCGTCGTGCTCCTGATGGTCCTGCCAGCGGTAGCTCTCGGGGAGCAACTCGGCGACGGGCACGGCGCGCAGGCGCTCGCCCGCGCCGACGATGACGCGGAGGTCCGGGAAGTAGTCGAGCATCATCTGGCGGCAGCGGCCGCAGGGAGGGATCACCCCGCGGCCGCGGTCGCCCACGGCGACCATGGTCACCAGGTCGTACGCGCCCTGGGCGGCCGCCGCGCCGATGACGACCAGCTCGGCGCAGGGGCCGCCGGTGAAGTGGTAGGCGTTCATCGCGGTGACGATTCGCCCGTCCCGGTCGCGGGCCGCCGCCGCCACGTTGTGGTTGTCCCCGCGGCTGCGCGCGGCCGCCACCTGGGTCGCGGCCTGGATGAGGTCATGGTCGACAGAATGAGGTGTAGTCATGCCTGGAGCTTGGCAGAGATGACCGGCGCCAGGCGGTCGGTGATGGTGCGGTGGCCCTTGGCCCTTGTCGTTGGGGTGGACCGAGTCCGAGAGGTCGTCGGAGGCGAGCCGGCCGGTGGTGTCGACGTGGGTTCGCTCGCCTCACGATGGAAGCGATGAATCGGTTCGACGTCAAGGTGTGCGGCCGCGGTTACGATGTGCGCCATGGCGGAAACCGGTGGGGTGCGCGAGGTGAAGTCCGCGGGCCGCACCGTGGAACTGCTGGAGCTGCTTGCCGCGCGCGGCGACCAGCCCGCCCGGCTGCGCGAGCTGGCCGAGGAGCTGAGGGTCCCGCGCAGCAGTATGTACGCCCTGCTCAAGACCCTGATCGACCGCGGCTGGGTGCGTACCGACGTCACCGGCTCGCTGTACGGGATCGGCATCCGCGCGCTGCTCACCGGCACCAGCTATCTGGACAGCGATCCACGGGTGCGGGCGGCGCGGCCGTATCTGGACGAGGCGTCCGACGTGCTGGGCGAGACCATCCATCTCGCCCGGCTGGACGGCGGCGATGTCGTCTATCTGGCCACCCGGGAGTCGCATGAGTACCTCCGCCCGTTCAGCCGGGTCGGGCGGCGGCTTCCGGCCCATGTGGGGGCACTGGGGAAGGCGCTGCTCGCCGAGCGGATCGACGGGGAACTCCCGCTGAAGGGTGAGGAGTTGGCGCCGATGACGCCCAACACCCACCGCACCCGCGCCGCGCTCCTCGCCGATCTGGCGCGGGTGCGGGAGCGGGGCCACGCGGTCGACCGGGAGGAGGGGGTCGTGGGCATCGTGGGCTTCGGGTTCGCCCTGCGGTACGACGTCCCGGCGGTGGACGCGGTCAGTTGCTCCGTGCCGACGGCCCGGCTGACGGAGGGGCGGGAGGAGCGGATCGTCGGGGTGATGCGGGAGATCCGGGCGAAGATCGAGGCGGTCGTGCCGAGGGAGGCCGGCACGGGCCCGCAGTGGCGCCCGTAGACGGCTCGTTCAGCCCCGGCTCCGGTGGACCCGGGGCCCAGCCGCCGCGGTGAGCTACAGATCCAGCCGCTTTCAGGCCCAACCCCGGTGGGCCGCGCGCACACCGGCCTGGAAGCGGCCGGTGGCGGCCAGCCGAAGCTGGAGGTCGCTGACCCGGCGGCGCAGGGTGCGCAGACTCACCCCGGCTCGCGGCCCGCGCCTCGTTCCACCTCCACGGCGTACTTTCCGTCGGCACCGGTGCTGACGCTGACCGTGTCGCCGGTGATCAGGGTGACCGTGTGCTGCTGCGTATGGACCGGTGGGGTCTCCACGGCGGCCTGGGACGGCCGGCCGCTGGCCACCGGGGCGGCCATGGCGCCCATCACCCCGGCGGCGCCCACCACGGCCAAGAAGCGACGCAATCTTCGCATCGGCCGGCTTCCTCCCTCATCGCATCCGACTCTCCTGTCGGAAGGTGCGATCAGAGTGGTGGCCGTCAGCGGATGGGCTCAAGGGAATCCTGTGGCCGGGGTGTGCCAATGCCCTCAATGGCCACAGGAGTTGGGGAACAGTAGAAGGAGTCCTGCTTGATCAGACCTGCTTGATCATGTCCGCGCACTTCTCGCCGATCATCATCGTCGTGATGCACGGATTGACGGCGATGAGATACGGCATCGCCGAGCCGTCCGCGACCCGCAGCCCCGTCACACCCTTGACCCTCAGCCGCGCATCGAGCGGAGCGTCCGGGGCGTCGGGCGCGCCCATCGGCACCGTGCACGCCGGGTGGTAGACGGTGTTGTGGGTCTCGCGGATGTAGGCGGCCAGCTCGTTGTCGCCGTGCACATCGGGCCCGGGGGTCAGTTCCGCGCCCGCCCACAGGGCCAGCGCGGGCCGGGCGGCGATCTTGCGGGCGAGGCGCAGACCGCGGGTCATGATGTCGATGTCGTAGGGGTCGGTGAAGTAGCGGGGGTCCACGCGCGCCTTGTCGCGGAAGTCGCGGGTGGCCAGCCGTACGGTGCCCCGGGAGCGGGCCCGGGTGACGTTCGGTGTGAGGCAGAAGGCGTTCTCCGAGGTGGGGTAGCCACGGCGGTAGGTGTTCATGTCGAAGGGCGTCGCGCCGTAGTGGAACATCAGGTCCGGGCGGTCCCGATCGGGCTCGGTGGCGGCGAAGATGCCGATCTCCCACCACTGGGTGGAGGTGTTGATCATGGGCTGCTCGGCGTTCCACATGATGACGCCCTCGGGGTGGTCCTGAAGGTTGCCACCGACCCCGGGGGAGTCCACGAGCACCTCCACCCCCGTCTTCCGCAGATGTCCGGCCGGGCCGATGCCGGAGAGCATCAGCAGCTTGGGGGTGTCGATGGCGCCGCAGGAGACGATGACCTCGCGGCGGGCGTGCACCCGCAGGGTGTGGATCAGATCGGGCGAGAGGTAGTCGACGCCGGTGCAGCGCAGGTTCTCGTCCAGGACCAGCCGTTTGGCCTGCAACCCGGTGCGCACCTCCAGATTGGGCCGGGAGTCCATGACGGGGTGGAGGTAGGCGACCGAGGCGGAGCAGCGGGTGCCGTCCTCGCGGGCGTTGATCTGGAACCAGTTGGCGCCGCGCGTCACCGTCGTCCCGGTGTTGAACGGGGTGATCGGGATGCCCACCTCCTCGCAGGCCGCCAGCACCGCCCGGCCGCACGGGTCCTCGGGCGGCACGGTGCGGATCCGGACCGGGCCGCCGCGGCCGTGGTGGTCGCCGGGCGCGTCGTTGTCCTCCAGACGCCGGTAGAGCGGGAAGCAGTCGGCGGCCGACCAGCCGTCCAGGCCCATGGCGGCCCATTCGTCGAGGTCCTCGGCGGGGGCCCAGAAGGCGATGCAGGAGTTGTGCGAGGAGCAGCCGCCGAGCACCTTGGCGCGGGCGTGGCGCAGAAAGCTGTTGCCCTTCTCCTGCGGTTCGACCGGGTAGTCCCAGTCGTAGCCGGAGCCCAGCAGCCCCATCCAGCGGTTCAGCCGCAGGATGTTGTCGTCCCCGACGTCGGACGGGCCCGCCTCCAGCAGGCAGACGCGCACCGAGGGGTCCTCGGACAGCCGCGCCGCGACGACCGATCCGGCCGTACCGCCGCCCACCACCACGTAGTCGAACTGGTCCACGGGCCTCTCCTCACGGGGCGGTGGCGGCCGCGTGTTCGGCGAGCACACCGGTACGGGTCCCGGAGGCAGCCTGAGCAAGGAATCCCCTCCCACCAGGGAAGGGAGCGGTCATTCGAACCACCGCTGCGGACGGGGCGCGGTGTTGCGCCAGATGTGCTTGAGCTCCTGGTACTCGTGCAGCCCCGACGGGCCCAGCTCACGGCCGACACCCGACTGCTTCATCCCGCCCCACTCGGCCTGCGGGACATACGGATGGAAGTCGTTGATCCATACGGTCCCGGCCCGCAGCCGGGACGCCACCCGCTGCGCCTTCTCCGCGTCCTGCGTCCACACCCCGCCCGCCAGGCCGTACACCGTGTCGTTGCCGAGCGCGATGGCCTCGTCCTCGTCCCGGAACCGCTCCACGGTGAGCACCGGGCCGAAGGACTCCTCCTGCACCACGGACATGTCCGGGGTGCAGTCGTCCAGGACGGTCGGCAGGAAGTAGTGGCCCTTCGCCAGTTCCGGATCGTCGGGCGGGGTACCGCCGCAGCGCAGCACCGCCCCCTCGTCGATCCCCGCCGCCACATAGTCGACGATCTTCTGGCGGTGCTCGGCGGAGATCAGCGGCCCGGTGCGGGCGTTCTCGTCGAACGGCCCGCCCAGCCGGATGTTCCGGGCGCGATGCACGATCTCGTCGACGAACGCGTCATGCAACTGCTCCTGGACCAGCAGCCGGGCGCCGGCCGAGCAGACCTGCCCGGAGTGCAGGAACACCGCCGTGAGCGCGTAGTCGACCGCGGTGTCGAAATCGCAGTCGGTGAAGACGATGTTGGGGTTCTTGCCGCCCAGCTCCAGGGCCAGCTTCTTCACCGTGGGCGCGACGGCCGACATGATCCAGCGCCCGGTGGCCACCCCGCCGGTGAACGACACCATGTCCACCCGTTCGTCCGTGACCAGCGGCGCGCCCGCGGTGGCCCCCGAACCCAGGATCAGATTGCCGGCGCCACCGGGCAGCCCGGCCTCCGTCAGCAGCCGCATCAGATGGATCGCGGTGTGCGGGGTCAGCTCGCTGGGCTTGAGGACGAAGGTGTTCCCGGCGGCCAGCGCGGGCGCCACCTTCCAGGCCGTCTGGAGCAGCGGGTAGTTCCACGGCGTGATCAGCGCACAGACCCCGACCGGTTCGTGCACCACCCTGCTGTCGATCTCCGCGCTGCCCACCTCCACCACCCGGCCGGCCCCGGCGGAGGAGGCGAGATTGCCGAAGTAGCGGAAGCAGTTCGCGATGTCGTCGAGGTCGTACTCGCTCTCGACCATCCGCTTCCCGGTGTCCAGGGACTCGGCGCGGGCGAGCGTCGGCTTCTCGCGCTCCAGCAGATCGGCCACCCGCAGCAGCAGCCCGCCCCGGTCGGCCGCCGGGGTGCCGGGCCACGATCCGCGGTCGAACGCGTCCCGGGCGGCGGCCACCGCGGCGGCGGCGTCGCCCGGCCCCGCCTCGTCGACCACGGCGACCAGCGAGCCGTCCGCCGGACAGCGGATCTCGCGGCTGTGTCCGTCGCGGGCGGTCGTCCAGTGGCCGCCGATGAACAGCTCCGGCATGGGCTCCTCCGGGCTCGGACGACAGAGCCGGTCCCAAGGCGGATCCGTCGACGCACCCGGCCGGCCCACACACTGAGCGTAAGCGGCACGGGTCACGCGCGCACGGCGTGGGGGAGGCGCGGGGGCGGCGGGGATGTGAGGGGGCGCGGTGGGGATGTGAGCGGGCGCGGTGGGGGCGTGAGCGGGCGCCCCGGTGGACTCGGCGGCTCCGGCGAGCCCGGCGGCCTTGGTGGCCTCGGTGGCTCGACGGCCTTGGTGGCTCGGTGGCCCGGTGGCCTTGGTGGTCCGGTGGCCTTGGCGGCTCCGGCGGCTCCGGTGGTCCTGGTGGCCTCGGTGGCTCGGTGGCTCGGTGGTCCGGTGGCTCCGGCAGCCCTGGTGGCCTCGGTGGCCCTGGCGGTCCGGTGGCTCGGTGCCCTTGGTGGTCCGGTGGCCCTGCGAGCCTGGCGGCCCCGGTGGCTCGGTGGTCCTGGCGGTCCGGTGGCCCGATGGCCTTGGCGGTCCGGTGACCCTGGAGGTCCTGGCGAGCCTGGCGGCCCCGCCGAGCCCGCCGAGCCCGCCGAGCCCGCCGAGC